>JBDTTF010000194.1:0-28542 GCA_039930765.1 Gemmatimonadota bacterium
TACGCCGGCACGCCCGTCAGGATCACCCCGAAATCCAGCGCAAACTGCCCCGGCACCGAGACCAGGTAGTTCCCCAGCAGGAATAGCGACGCCACCAGAAACAGCGCCGGCACCACGGGATAGCCCCAGGTCCGGTACGGGCGCACCAGGTCGGGCCGCCGCTTCCGCAGCACGAACACCGCCGCCACCGCCATGGCGTAAAACGGCCAGATCCCGATCACGAACTGGTCGGCCAGCTCGGTGAAGCTCCGGATCAGCACGAAGATCACGCCCAGGATGGCGGCCAGCAGAATGGCGGCGGTCGGAGCGCCAGTCTTCGGATCGACCCGTGCAATGATCTTCGGGAATAGCCGGTCGTCCGCCATGGCAAAGAAGATTCTTGGCGCCGTCATCATCGAGCCGTTGAGCGTGCCGAAGGTGCTGATGGCCACCGCGGCCGATACCGCCACGATTCCGGCCCGGCCGATCAGCAGCATGGCGGCGTCGGCAGCGACCAGCTCTGACTGCTTGATCTGCGACAGCGGAATCAAAAAGACATACACCAGGTTGGCGGCCAGATACAGCGCCACCACGATGCCGGTGCCGATCAGCAGCGCCCGGGGAAGATTGCGGGCCGGATCCTTGACCTCACCGCCCACGAAGGCCAGGTCGGCCCAGCCGTCGTAGGCCCACAGTATGGCCACCAGCGCCAGCAGAAATGGCGACAGCCCGACCGAGGTCCGCTGGGCCGCGATGGCGCTCCAGCCGTGACCGGTGCCCAGGGTAAAGCCGAGTATCACCAGCAACAGCAGGGCACCAGACTTGAAGATGGTGCTGGCATTCTGCAGCAGCGCACCGCGCTTGATCCCGCCGTAGTTCACCGTTGCCACCACGATGATCATCACCGCGCCCAGCAGCTGCTCGGCCCGTACCGGCAAGCCGAACGGCGAGGCATCCGGATCCAGCCCGAAGACTCGCAGCCCGTAGGCCGCCGCCGTGATGCCGATGGCTCCGTACGCACCCGGCCGGATGATCAGCAGCTCGGCCCAGCCGAACAGAAAAGCGGGCAGTGGCCCGAACCCCTCGCGCACAAAGACGTAGACGCCACCGCTGCGGGGAAAGGCCGCCGCCAGCTCGGCGTAGGTCAGCGCGCCGCAGATGGCCACCACACCGCCGATGACCCAGGCCAGCAGGAAGAGCGGCAGGTCGTCGATCTTCTGGGCAATCGAGGCGGGTGTCCGGAAGATGCCGCTGCCAATCGTCGACCCGATGACGACGGCCACGGCGCTCCAGAGCCCGAGCTGGCGCGGAAGCCGTTCACCCCAGGGGTCCGGGGCGGCCATTGGGGAAGAAGTTTGATCGGGCATTCCGGTAAGGTGAGGCGACACCGGTTCATTCACAAGGACGCGACCAGCGACGTTGCGCCCTGGAGTCCCCGGAAATTTGGAGCCAGGGCACCGGTTTTTTCGTCGCCTTGACAAGCAGCGGGCGGGGTCCGTTCTTTGGCCATTGCCGGACCCCATTCTGCCTGACCATCCAGCCCGTAAAGTATGGAGTGACATGAAGATGGCCGATTCGGCGCCAGCCACACCCGTGCTGTACCACCGGGTGGCGCTGGTCGCAGCGGTACTGATCACCGGGCTCATCACCCTGGGCGGAGTCGTGCGGATCACCGGCTCAGGACTCGGCTGTGGTGATCACTGGCCCAACTGCAACGGGGTGTGGTTCCCCCCGCTCGATCTGCCGACCCTGATCGAGATCGGGCATCGCTGGGTGGCGGCGCTGGTTCTGGTCGCCGTGTCCACCCTGGCCATCGTGGCCTGGCGCCGGCACCGTGACGAACCGCGGCTCCGACAGCCGGCCACCGCCGCCCTGATCCTTCTTGTCATCCAGATCCTGCTCGGCCCCGTCATCGTCAAGCTCGACCTGCCGCCGTCAGTCATCGTGATCCACCTGCTCAATGCCATGCTGCTGCTGGCCGTGGTCGTGGTTGCGGCGCTACGGTCGGGAAGCCTGGTGGCGGTTGAGCCGGTCATCGTACGGCACCCCAGGCACGGCCTGGTGCACGGGGTGGCAACCTTCGGCTTCCTGGTGATCCTGTTCGGCGGCCTGGTGGCTAACCTCAATGCCGGGCTGCTCTGCCTCGGCGTGCCGTTCTGCCAGGGCACGCTCGCTCCGCCCGCCACCAGCCTCGGCGCCATCCACTGGACCCACCGGGCGCTGGCCTACACCCTGGTGCTGCTGGTTATCTATCTCTACTCGAAGCTGCGCACCTCCCCGCTCAAGCGGGCGGCAATGCTGGTACTCCTGGCGGTGGCGGTGCAGGTCAGTGTCGGGATGGCCATGGTGTTGTCGCTGCTGCCGACCGGGCTGCGTGCCCTCCATCTCTTTACCGGCACCCTGGTCTGGATCTCGCTGGTGAACCTGGTCTACCGCTCGAGCCGGACCGCCAGCGAGGTCCCCGCCGATGCCGTCCCGGCAGAGCCGACTCTGCTGAAGGACCTGGTGACGCTGACCAAGCCGAGGATTATCTCGCTGCTGCTGGTCACCACGGTCGCCCCGATGTTCATCACCCCGGCCGGAATGCCGTCATTGGGTCAGCTGTTCTGGACCATCCTGGGTGGATACCTCATGGCCGGCGGCGCCAACTCGATCAACATGTGGTTCGATCGGGACATTGATCAGGTGATGACCCGCACCCGCCGCCGTCCGGTACCCTCCGGCCGGCTGTCCGCCCGCACCGCCCTGCTGTTTGGGGTCAGCCTCGGCGTCATCGCCTTTGGGATCCTCTGGCAGCAGCTCAACCTGCTGACCGCGGTGCTGGCCCTGTCCGGGCTGCTGTTCTACGTCTTCATCTACACCATGTGGCTCAAGCGGACCAGCACCCAGAATATCGTGATCGGCGGGGCGGCTGGGGCCTTTCCGCCACTGGTGGGCTGGGCCGCCATGACCGGCCGGATCGACCTGGCCGCCATCTACATGTTCGCCATCATCTTCTACTGGACCCCGCCGCACTTCTGGGCTCTGGCCCTGGTCAAGCAGGGTGAGTACGGCAAGGCCGGTGTGCCGATGATGCCGGTGGTCATGGGAGACCGGTACACCAAGGTCCAGATGCTGGTGTACACCCTGATCCTGGTGCCGCTGACCATCATGCCGTCGTTCTTCGGGGCGACCGGAATCTTCTATGGCGTGGCGGCGGCGCTGCTGGGCGGGCGGCTGCTCTGGTACTGCATCAAGCTGCTGCGCGAGACCGAGCTGACCCCGACCGCGATGAAGATGTTCCACTTCAGCCTGCTGTACCTGGCGCTGCTGTTCGTGGCCATGGGGGTGGACAAGGCGGTGCCGTTCGGGCACCGGGCGCAGGGGCCACACGTGATAGAGTTGAGCCATCCGGATGAGGCAGCAAAATAGCCTTTAGCCGTTAGCCATTGGCCGTTAGCAAACGGAGACGGGGGAGGGAGGAGGGGGACAGCCTGGTTGCTGCGTACTAACTCGCGACGTGGGGCGCCAGGTAAATCCGCGGCTCAGAGCCGCGGCTCGGCGTGATATCGCTGAGAGCGATGCACTGCGGGCGTCACGTCGCACCTGTCTGCTTGCCAAGCGCGCCCCTCGACAATGCCAGCAGGGTTGCTCCGCCGCCTTTGGCGGCCTGCAATGACGAAGTTGAGTTGAGTTCTGCCGGCCCCGAAGGGGCCGGCCACCGACTCAAACCGCCCCGTCATTGCGAGCCGCGAGCAGAGCGAGCGGCGAAGCAATCTGCTTCATGACGCTCGGGGCCCAAGACTGACCCTCTCAATCGGACCGGCGAGGTTGCTCCGCCGCCGTTGGCGGCACGCGATGACTAGAGTTGAGTTCAGCCGGCCCCGGAGGGGCCGAATTTGGGACTCCGGGTACTCGAACGGGGAGCTGGACCGTCATATGGAGATCAATGCCATGACAGTAGGCCGGTTGCCGACTGGCTCCCGTCGTCAGCTCGCGTAGTTGTCTTCGGCCGGCTCACAATGACGTGGCGCAGACTCGACGGGACTGCAAGTGGCTCCCGGAGTCCGGCTAGACACCCTCAATCCATCCCAATCCCGCCAATCAGCGGAAAAGCAAAACGACCCCCCGGCAACGCCGGGGGGTCGTTCCACTCAGGCATCCAGATCGATCAGGGAAGGACCAGGTTCGTCGTGGTCTGGGCTCCAAAGGAGCCTAGCAGGCCGAAGGGATAGGCCGGGCTGAACTGGTAGCCGATCTTGGTGAGGCTGACCACCGAGTTGTAATGCAGCGTGCGCGGGCCCTGGATGGTATCCGGCGCCAGGAACCGGAGTGTCAATGAATCAGCGGAGACATCCACCCTCTCGGCAACCGCGGTCTTCACCGTGTCGGTGAGCACTCCGCCTGCAAACACCCGTCCATCGACGGTGACAATGCTGGTGGCATCGAACCGGAACTGGCCGGAGATTGTGATCGAGACGGTGTCACCGACCGACGGGGTGGTGGTGCTCAGAACCCCGATCGGGTTGGTGTCGTTCGGGATGATCACGACCGTATCGAGCGCCGTGGTCAAGCCGGCATCGGTAAAGGTCGCAGTCCCCACACCGAAATCGAGACCAGAGATGATGAACTGGGTGCCATAGTGGATACCGCCATGCTGGAAGCCGGTATCGTGCGCGATGCTGATCGGCCCGGTCGGGGCACCAACCACCTCGGCGTTGCTGACCAGGGGAGAGCCCTGGTTATCATAGTTCTGAACGACGAGCAATCCCGACTTGCCCTTCGTGAGCAGGAGTGGGTTGTGGTCCACCTGGATGGTGGTGGGCCCTCCGGCAAGGTCGCTGGTGACATTGTTGCAGGCGGCGGCGCCGAACACCGCTGCCAGCAGAAGAGCTCCCGACATCAGACGCTTCATTGTGGTTACCTCACTACGAGTGGTGGAAAGGGTACTCGCGTTTGTCAGCGCCGGTGATGCTCAGCGCGCGATCTGGTACTTGTCGAAAAGATCGACCCCCAAATACTGCCCCAATTCGGTCAGTGCTTCGCGGTCGAACCGGTCGTACCAGTTAGGTTCGCCCGATTCGGTCAGGTCGGTGGTGGCCACCAGCCGGTAGACATTGTTTCGGCTGTAATCGGCGAACAGGTACCACTTGGTACCGGTGTTGTAGGTCCAGATCCAGAGGGCCGGCTGGGAACCCTTGGACTCACGCCGCTTGGCTTCCTTGGGGTCTCCCTGCTTCAGGAAAATCCGGCCCCGGTCGGTGCGCCATCCGTCTTCGACGTTGTGCCCTTCCTCGCCAAACCGCTGGTTGGCGGTCTGGATCGATCGGTAGAAATTTTCCCGGGCTTCGTTGACCGGTGTCGAGGGTGTCGGGTCCCGCTTGCGCCAGAACTCGGTCAGAAACTTGGCCTTGGCCGCCGGCGAAAGCCCCTTGTACACCGAGAGTTCACCCTTCTGCTGCGCATAGACCAGCGGAGCTTCCGCGGCGTCCAGTTCATGTTCCTTCATGGCAGCGAAGTAACCGTCGTCGGTCTGACGGTTGGCCACCTGGCGGACCGCGGCATCTTCGAGACTGCCCATCATGAACGGAGCCACCCGCCGGGTCGTCTGGCCACCGAGCGCCACATCGACCTGCAGCAGATACTGCCCACCGGGAAGCCCGGCCAGTTCAGTTGAACCCTTCATGACCCCGCCACCGGCAGCAACTACCAGCGGTCTGGGCCTGGTCTGGACGATCTGCTTTCCGCTGCTATCGACCACCGTCACGGTCATCGACCCGCTGTCGGGCTTGTCGCTGTACGCCTCGATCAGGTAGTACAGCTTCGAGCGCCCGGTATCAGGCGGGGGTGACAGCCTGACAGTCGCCGCCGCGGTGATCAGCGTTTCGGTGCCGTACTTCCACTCGCCGGGCCTGGTTGAATCCGAGCTGCCCATGGTCCGGATCCGTGGAGCCAGGACCAGGTCCGAGGCGCCGGGTTCGGCGGCGTAGCCCTCGAACTTGACCGCGGCCGTCATGGCCTTGCCGGTCACCGAATCCTGTACCGTGATGCTGAGGTCGTAGTGACCGGGCGCCACCGCAAAATCCAGGATCTCGACCGAGGAGAGATTCTGCAGCTCTCCGGGAGCATTGGGCCGCAATGCCCACTTGTCTTCGTTCAGCAGCGTTCCAGCACTATCCAGCACCCTGGCCACTGCCTGGAGGCTCAAATGGCCATCGGGTCCGGGCTGGAGACCCGCGAATGGAATCTCGACAAACGCCTTGATTCTGGTCCGGTTACCATCGGCCTGGTAGAACCGGACGATCCGGACATCGAGCCCCCCGGCTGCGCTGGCCGGCGCTGGCCCGCCGGACAGGAGGGCCAGCGTCGCCATTGCTGCGAATAGCATGTTGTTACCGCGTGCGTCTTCGATTGAGGAGCACCGCCCGGCCGAGGCCGGGCCGCGCACTCCTTACCAGCCGAACGTGACGCTGAAGAAGTTGGTCCCGCCCAGCACGCCCATGTAGCGGAAGGCGTAGTCCAGGCCGATCCGGAACTTGTCGCTGTTGTACCCCAAGCCGCCGCCAAAGGCGGTGCCCTGGAGATTTTCCTCATCGCTGAGCGCCGTGGCCTGGGTCAACTTGATGTTGTTGGCGGCGGCGTAGCTGTAGCTGCCCCGGACGGCGGCGTTGAACTTCGAACCGCCGAGGTTTGGAAAGCCCCACTCCATGCCGACCGCGAACCCGGCGCCGTTGTCGCGCGGCTGGTTGAAGCCGGCCATCAGCGACAGGTTGTTGCTCCGGGAGTGAATAGCGTCGTAGGCCAGTGCGATCGAGAACGTTGTCGGCAGTGAGAACGCCTTGGTGGTCAGCTCGGCCGGCTGTGGGTCCTGGGTTGGTCCGTCGGTGACGGTGTCACGGACGATGCCGACCGCGAGGCCGGACCCGCTGTAACCGAGATTGCTGCCGAGGTTGGACAGGGTAAAGGCGAACTGGATCGGCCGCCCGCCCAGCTTGGCGTGATAGTGGGTGCCGAAGTCGATGGCGAAGGCCTTGCCGGTGACCGAGGCCAGCTGATCACTGATCACCTTGCCGGTGATTCCCGCCGAGAATCGATCGGAGAAGTTCTTGGCGAAGGTCAGGCCAAGGAAAGTTTCGCTGACGGAGTAGGTGGCTCCGGTGCCATCGGGCTGGTCCAGGGTGTAGATCGGCTGATCCTTGAACCCGAAGGTTCCGATCTGGAAGCCGATGGCCGACGAGCCGCCGCCAAACGGAAAGGCGGCGCCCGCCCACGCGTACCGGGTGCCTCCGACGTAGTCGTAGGTACCGAGGGTCAACCCTGGCCGGGTCATGCCGGCAACGCCGGCCGGGTTGTAGTACAGCGCGCTGGCGTCGCTGGTGGCGACGGCCATGTACGTCCCGCCGAGGGCCGTACCGCGGGCGCCGGCGCCCAGCAGCAGGAACTGGCCGCCGGAGGTGCCGTACTGGTTGTTGTTCTTGGGTACGGTCTGGGCCTCGAGCCGCAGGCCGGAACCTCCTGCCAGCAGGCAGGCCGCGATCATCAGACCTCTAGAGTTGCGAAGCATAGCGTGTGCTCTCCTGAGTCGGGGGTGGGAGCAGGGCCGTTCAGCCCTGCCCCCTGACGCCACCGCTAGCGGGTAAAGTTGATGATCGTCATCCGGCCGACCTTGCGGATGCCGGTGTGAATGTCCTCGACGCTATAGAAGTACACGCCGCTCGCCACGAACTGGTTGTTCCGGTTGCGGACGTCCCAGTTTTCATAGTTGCCGAATTCATTGTCATGCTGCAGCACCCGCACCAGCAGGCCGGAGGTGGTGTAGATCCGGATGTTGGCCTGGGGCGGCAGGTTCACGAACTTGACCGTCTTGGCGTCCGTGGTGGTTTCCAGGCCGCTGGTGACGTAGTACGGATCCGGAACCGTGTGGACGTTGGCCACGCTGCCGGCGCCGGTGGTTTCCCGGGTCACCGCGTTGGTTGCGGTGTAGCCGAACCGGACGCCGGCCCCGATCGCCGTGAAGGACCGGATCGGGCCGGGCACGAAGTCGTAGGCGCCTCCGTTGTCCTGGAAGATGCTTCCGATGTAGCTACGCACGGTCCAGACAGTGTTCGACGGAGCCGATGCACCCGGGGCCAGTTCAAAGGTGAACTGGAGACCGGCGATGTAGAAGACGAATCCGGGATTCGGCCGGGCGGCAACCGTCTGGATGCTGGCCTCGGTGCCGGTGGAAATGGCGACCGGACCGGGGATGGCCACGCTGTCAAACACGAACGGCGCGGCGGTGCTGCAGGGCACGTCCGCCTGGGGCAGCTGGTCGTAGAACGGCTCCACGCAGCCCAGGTCCGCGAATGACACCACACCTGGACGATTGTCGAACGAGCCGGCCACGTTGGTGTTGGCCACGTTCAGGATGCCGTACCCGCTGCCTGCCTTGGTCGGCTGGAACGGCACCGGCACGTTGTGGGTGACGTCGATGACCGAGTCAACCGCCCCGTTGTTACCCCAGTACACCTTCATGTCTGCGGCCCGGGTGGCGCCGCCGAGCTGGGCGTCGGTGATCCGGAAGCCGCTGCCGTAGTTGGCCGCGGTCGCCTGCCACTGGATCGTGCTGACGCCGGCGACCGCGCCGGCATTGCTGCCCGCGGTGCCGTTACCGGCATTGGGGTTCGCGGTGTGCTCGTTGGCTCCATCGAACCAGCGCGGTCCGAAGAAGTCGCAATTGGGGAAGGCATCGGGCGGTACCACACCGCCGTCGGCGCAACCGCGGCCCTGGGAGAGGGTCACCTGGTAGATGTCCAGGCTGCTCGTCAGCGAGACCCCACCCTTGATGGCGGGACTCACGCCGAAGCGTGCGGCCTGGGCGGGGTCAACGGGCACCACACCCTGTGAGGCGGTGGAGGCGCTCTGGATATCCCCCCCGGTGAGGCTCTGGAAGATCTGGAGCGTTGCGGTCGTGGTGTCTGACGGTCCGGCGAACTGGTAGGTGTAGATCACCGGGGCTCCGTTCCGGGCGTCACCCAGATCGACATCCGTCAGGATCACATCGACATGATTACTGCCACTGTACAACTGACTCACGAACTGGCCCGCGAACGCCACCGAGGCTGCGTTGCTCGGCTGCGCCGGTCCGCTGAACTCACCGGTGACAGCGTCGAGAGTCGGGGCAGTTCCCGCCGGGAGCACTACACCGCGTCCGACGACTTCATTGGTGAACGACGCCGTGCTGGTGGTGCCTACCGGGGTCGGGGCCGGCACAATCGGCTTGACGATCCGGGCGGACTCCTGGGAAGACGGACCGGACCGGATCGAGTTCAGGTCGAACGAGGTCACGGTATAGAAGTAGTTCCGGTTGTTCTGGACCGTCCGGTCGATGTACAGGAACGGCACGCCACCATCGGCGCTGAGAGCAGGACATGGAGTGGCCGCGCCACAGACCACCGAGTTACCACGGCCGGTCATGGCAGTGTCAGCCGTGGTCACATACGCGGTGGAGTCGCCGGATTCCTTGGTGTAGGTCAGCGCCTGGACGAACGGTCCTTCGGCGGCGGCGTTGTGATCGATCGGATCGATCGTCGCGACACCGTTGACGGTCCCGGCGGAGGTGCAGCTGGTGAAGACGCCGAGTTCCGGAGCGCACTTGGAATCGCCGCCCTGGTTGACCTGGCCGGTGTGGTCCACGAAATCAACTTGTTCGCCGCTGGTGTAGTTGTACTGGGCCAGCAGCCGGAAGGTGCTCGGATCCTGGTTGTTGCCGCGGTAGATCCGGTAACCGACCACGTCCTTGAGCCGGTAGTTCGGATCGTAGGTCAACGGTTCCTGCGCGGTGGTGAAGTAGTTGTCACCACCGGCCTCGGACGGCGAGGGCAGCCAGAGCACGGTGACCTGCTTGTCGCCGGGCAGCAGGTAGAAGGCCGGTGCGGCCGGGGCTTCCGGCTGGGCGAACTTGCTGCCGAACACCGCTTGGGCCGTGGCGGCCTTGCCGAGCAGTGAGCCCGGCACGGTGACGATTTCATCCTGATCGATCTTGCCGTTGCCGTTGGCATCGCCGGAATAGCTGACGTAGCCGGTCATCTTGTCGACCGTGTTGACCCCCAGGGCCACGGAATCGGGCGTCAGGAAGCGGGTCAGGCTGTTGGTCGGCTGCTGCGGCGGCACACTGGCCTGGCAGCTGGCCCGGTTACAGAGCGGGGTCTGGACCGGGGCGGCAAAGATGTAGGCCACCACGATCGAGGTGAATTCGCCCGGTCCAAGGGTCAGCGGGCCGGAGGCCTCGAAGAACCGCATGTCGGCCGAGGCGCCCTGGTTCATATAGCAGATCTTGGTTATGGCCACGTCGCCCACGTTGCAGACGTCGTCGCCGAGGGCCGAGCTGTTGGTGCCGCTCAGATAGCGGTACAGCGCCTTGGTGTCGACCGGGTCGCTGAAGGTCCCGCCGTTGGTGGTGGCGCCGAACAGGGTCAGACCCACTTCATTGCCGTCCGCGCCGATGGGGCTCTTCAGGTACTTCACCCCGATGAAGCCGGCGCCCGCAAAAAACGGGGCCCGGTAGATCGCCGGGTCGAAGGTCCAGCTGGGCTCGGCCGCAAAGCTTTCTTGGTAGGTGTAACCCACCGAGAACGGCACGTTCACGCCGTCGTAGTTGTTGCCGGAGGCTTCAACCGTGACGTCATTGTCGGCGCCGAACGCCACGTAGGCGGCCTGGATCCGGTAACCGGTAGAGGGCAGCGCCTCGCCGAACTTGGCGGTGTTGGTCTGGACGAACCGGGCACCGACCGCATTCAGGGTATCGCGGATGCTTGGCCGCGCGTTGGCATAGCAACCGGGGTTGGCAATCCCATCGCAAGTGATGTTGTACAGGGTGTAGATGAAGAAGATGAGGTCTTCCTTGCCGGCGGTCGGGAATGCCATACCGCGGGTCTCGGTCATCACGCCGAGGGTGTGCTGGCGGCCCTGCAGCTTGTTCGGGTCGCCGTCCCAGCTCAGGAACCAGACGTCCTGGGCTGATGCGCCGATCTTGCCCTGGAGCGCCGGGGCAAACAGGTCGGCGGTGGCATCGCCCTGCGGGATCCTGGCGGCATCTGGCCAGGCAGCCACGTCCGCCGCATCACTGGAGCGGAAGACGTTGGTCAGCGGCGAGCCGTTGGCGGTGCCCTGGGCGTTGAAGAAAAAGGCGCCCTCGGTCTGGCCGGCCCACGACATCGGGGCCTGCGAGTCGATGATGCCCGCGACCTGGAGGCCGGAGTTGAAGACGTACTGGTTCAGGGTGCCGCGGGGCCAGAAGCCGCCGCCGACCGTCGAGCTGCCGGTCGAGTCCGGGCAGACCCGGCCGTCGGCGATGATGCCGCAGCTGACCCGGTTACCGGCGATGGCCGAGGTGACCCGCGAAAACAGCCGGAAACCGGAACCCTTGTAGCCTGGGGCCGGCTTGGCCGCTGCAGTCGAAGCGTGTGAGAGCACCAGCAGGAGCCCGGCGAGGGCAGCCCATCCAGCTCTCTTCATACGAGTGAAGGCGTGCATTGCGTCCTCTCTTGAAGGTCATGCCTGCGCCGGAGGACGCCCGACAGGTGTCGAGCGCCGCCCGGCAGCGCGTTGCTTAGAAGGTCAATTCGAGGCCCAGCCGGACCCGGCGGGGCAGCACGATGAAGTTGTTAAGCCCACGGCCGATGTTGTAGCTGGTGGTGAACGACCGCTTGTATTCCGCTTCGGTGTACATGTGGTCGCCGTTACCGAACCGCTCTTCCGCGCGGTACAGCGAGATACAGTTCGGCATGCCACCGGCGCGGCTGGTGAGGATCCAGTTCTGACAGGTGGCTGCCCCCGTCAGGTTGATCGTGCCATCGCCGTCCACCAGGGTAACACCCTGCTGGCCTTCATTGGCCCGGACCTCATTGTACACATCCTGGCTGTCCGTCGTGAAGAAGCTGTTGAACTCGATCGGATTGACCGGACCGCCAGTGCCGCGGAACAGGTTGGTGGCGGTCTGGAAGTTGAACAAGTTGGTGACCAGGGCGTAGGCGCTCAGGTCGAGCGACTTGCCGAGCCGGAAGCCCTTGGTGACCCGGAGATCGAACTGCTTGAACATCGGCAGCCGGGCTCCGTTGATTTCGCCCAGTGGACGGCCCTTGCCGCAGACGGCCGCGGTTGAGTTGTAGAACAGACTCTGGCTTTCCTTGTCGTCCGGGCACTGGGTGTACGGCAGGCCGCTGGCAAATCGGAAGGTCGCGGTGGCGCCGACGCCCCGGAAGATTGAGCCAGCCAGGGTACCCTGCTTCCAGTCGTTCGGGATGTTCAGCGCCAGCGCGCCGGTCAGGTTGTGCGGCCGGTTGTCGCTGGTGGTGAACGGGGCCTTCGCCGGATCGGAGTTGCTGGCGATGCCGTTCGACAGGAAGTAGAAGAACGAGACGTAGGAGAACGGATCGGAACCGGTGTTCTTGGCCTGCTGGAAGGTGTAGGCCAGCACGCCGTTGAACCAGGCGCCAAACCGCCGGTCGAGCCGGACGTCGATGCCGCGCACGTTGCCGAAGTCGGCGTTCCGGGCAAACCGGACTTCCTGCGCATTGCCGGTCGGGCTGAGCGGCTTCTCGACCACGACCGACACGTCGGACAGCTTGTCCTTGTTGTAGGCCGAGAGGTCGAGCACCATGTCCGGGCTGAAGGAATGCCGGATGCCGAACTCGAACAGGATGGTCTTGGCAAAGTCGAGGTCGGTGCCGAACGTCTGATTGCTGTTGGACAGGTCCTGGTCGTTGTTCAGACCCGCGTACTCGAGGCCGAGGTCCGGCGCCTGAACTTCATGGGCGTAGGACAGCCGGAAGTTGGTCGACTGGGTCACCGGGAAGGAGACCTGGACGTGCGGGCTGACGTAGTTGTGGCTCTTGTCCTTGACGAAGAACTTGGTCGGGTTCGCCGGATCGAAGTCTGCGATCAGGTTGGTCTTGTGGCTGAAGGTCGTCGGGAACTGGTAGCCGCCGCTCAGCGTGCCGTCGGCGTTCTCGGTCTGGCCGAAGTACGGCCGCAGTGCGTTGCTGTTGAAGTAGTCATACCGCAGACCGCCGGTGATGACCACGTCACCCACGTCGAGGGTTTCTTCGGCATACACACCGTAGACCGTCGGCTTCTGCAGGTACGCTTCGCCGAAGTTCACGCCACCGGAGAACAGCGAGAAGGTGTAGCGCTGGAGGTTGTATTTGGTCAGTTCACCGCCCAGCCGGAGCCGGTTGTAGCGGTCGAGCTGCCAGTCGAGGTTGGCCTTGCCGATGTAGCGCTTTTCGTTGATCAGGGTCGGCTGGCTGGACGGGGAGGTCAGCGTGGCATTGCCGCCCTGACCGCCCCCGAACGCATCCATCCGGTACGGGCTGATCGCCAGGTAGGTCGAGGCGTTGTAGGGGTTGATGACGTCGCCGCGGATCAGGTTGTCAACTACGTCCTGGCTCACGTTCAGGTTGGCGAAGTCATTGACGAATCCGAAGCCCTTGACCGCAAAACCGAGGAACGGCTCGCGGTGATCCCGCTCGCTGTCCTGGGTCAGATTGTCGGTGACCCGCTTGTCCTGCTGCGCCGAGAGATACACGTCCAGCGCCAACGCCCGCTCCGCGCTCTTGGAGAGGTTCTGGCTCCAGCTCAGGGTGCCGAGCCGGCTGTTGAGCTGGGTACCCGTGACGTTGGCGTACGTCAGGTTGTCGGTGCCACCGCCGTTGTTGTTGAACAGGTTCCGGTTGGTGATGCCGCTCAGCGAGATCCGGCTGCCGTTGCCGTAGCTGTAGTTGAGCTTGCCGTTGACCTGGTAGGCGCTGCTGGCCGAGTTCGGGGTTCGGACACCCTGGCAGCTCAAGCCGTAGTTGCTGGCGATGCCCGGATTCACACTGGCCTTGACGTAATCGGCGCTGCAGTCACCGGTGTACGCCGCCCACTTGGGGAAGACGAAGGTGGTCTGCTGCGCGCTGCCCGGCGACGAGGCGAACTTGAGCACGCTGTCGACACCGGCCCGGACGTACTGCGGCGCCGCCTGGGCATCGAAGCCGGCGTCGTTGGACATGTTGCCCTGCAGTTGGGTCGAGACTTGGAACGTGAAGTCCTTGGTGATCGGCCCGCCAATGGAAGCCTGCAGAATCGAGGCGCCATTGCTGTAGCTCTTGGGAAGCATGGCGTTGCTCTCAATCCGGAACTGCCCGTTGTAGCTCGAGCCACCGGTCCGGGTGGAGATGGCCACCACGCCGGACTGGGCGTTGCCGAATTCGGCACCGTAGGCGCCGGTGGTCACCGAGGCGTCTTCGAAGCCGTTCGGGGCCACCGCCACTGACGAGAACGTCGTACCGCCGCCGCCCCGGCTGAGGCTGGTGGTGCCGCGGAAGCCCGGTGAGGCCGGCACGCCGTCGATATAGGTGGCCGACTCGTCACCGCGACCGCCGCGGATCTGGAGGCCGGTCATGTTACCGCCGGTGGTCGACTGGATGACGCCAGGCTGCAGGGACAGGATGTCCTGCAGTCGGGCCACCGGGAGATTGCGCACGAAATCACCGGTGACGCCCTGCTTGGTCGTCTTGGTGTCCCGGGGGACCAGCGGATTCACCGCGGCCACCGTCGTGATGTCCCCGATGTCGATCGGGCTCTGCTCCAGCACGAAGTCCGCCGTGATGGTCTGGCCGGACAGCACCCGGAGACCCGTCGTTTCGACCTTGCGGTACCCCACGAACACCGCACGCAGGTCGATGGTGCTGGCCGGTACGTTGTTGATGAAGTAGTAGCCTTGGCCGTTGGCCGTCGCGACGAACGCGGTACCCACAATTACCACCTGGGCGCTCGCGACCGGTGCACCCGACTGGTCACGAACATGGCCCTCGATCTTACCAGTCGTCTGACCCTGGAGCGCTCCCGCTCCCAAAGCCAGACCAACTGCCGCGAGCGCGAAGTTACGCGCGGCGCGGGCGAAGGCGCGAACACTGCTTCTTGTCATGAGAACGTCCTCCAGAGGCGTGAACACTGCTCGGGCTGCCCTGCCTGTAGGCTGAGACGCGCACCAGCCAACCCGGAAAATGACCGGAAGAGGCTCAGTGCGACGAGAACTGCCTGCTGCGAAACGACTGCGGTGATGAATAAGGCGGCTTGTACTGCGAATCCGACCGCGGCCCGGTCGGGGAGTGGACAATATGTGCCCCGCCCTGAGACCTGTCAAGCAAGTGATTTATCCGAATTGCGGGGCGGAATCCGATCACTCGTTCGGACGTAACCCCGTGAAACGACTGCAATTCGCACCTGACCACCAGAATCAGGGCAGAATTAATTCCTGCTGTCGCACCGCCGGAGTGATTTCCGCGCCCCCCGGCGACCAGTAACCGTCGACCTCTGACCGGACCCCGAATTCATCGGGCAGGTAGATCCCGGGCTCGATCGAAAACCCCACTCCAGGCATCAACTGGCGCTCATCCAGCGTCTCGTAACTGTCGAGGTGCGGCCCCGATCCGTGCAAATCCCTATCTATAGAGTGACCGGTCCGGTGCACGAACCACTGTCCGAACCCGGCCCGTTCGATCACCCCGCGCGCGGCCCGGTCGAGCTCCGCCCCCGTGACAGCGCTCCCCGACCCAACCCGCTCCTCGAACAGCGCCACCGCGGCCTCCCGCGCATCCCGCACGGCCGTCCAGACCCGGCCGACCTTTTCCGGCACCCGCGTCCCCGCAAACCCCATCCAGGTCTGGTCGGCGTACACGGTGTGCATGCTCCGTCCGCCCCAGAGATCGAGCAGCACCACCTGGTCCTTGCCCAGTTCGGCGTCCTGACCGGCGATCGGCTCGTAGTGTGGCTTGGCGGCGTTGGCACCAAAGGCGACGATCGGCGGATGATCGAATACCACGCCCCTCGCATTCAGGTCGGCCACGACCCGCCCCTGCATGGTCGATTCACGCAGACCACTGCCGGCCTCCGTCACCGCTCGGGCCAGGGCCCGCTGTGCCACATCGGCCAGGATCTCCGCCGCCGCCAGGTGATCCTCCGCCTCGGCGGCACTCCACACGGCTGCGAACCGGGTGACCAGCGGGGCCGAGCTCACCACCCGTCCGCCCAGCCGCTTGATCAGCTCGACCACACCCCACGGCACCCGGTCGAGATAGGGCACGGCATCATCGGCCGAGATTTCCATGGCGACGGTTTTGCCCGACACCAGCGGCGTGAGCGCGGCGTGCAGCTCCTCCCACCGCGAGTAGGGCACCACCTGCCCCGGAAAGCGCTCGACCTCCTGCAGCTCGATCCGGTGGGCCACGGCGATGTAGTCGCCCCGGGCGGGCAGTGAGACGAACAGCCGGCGCGAGCCGAGTCCGGTGAGGCCGAGCATCCGGCCGGCCACCGGATTGAGGCCGCGAAAGTTGAACAGCAGCCAGCTGTCCGCGCCCATGGCCTCCAGCGCCGCCGACAGTCCGGCCCGGTCCACTGTGTCGATTGCCATCAATATTCTCCCCCACTCGCGGCCCGCCAGTGGCAGCCATCGTCGCCCCGGCCGCGGCAGCGATCATGAATCATGGCCCCCTCGAATCCGGTGAAAACCCGGAGCAGTTCACCAAAGGCGGCGCCGTACACGCCGCAGGCCTGGCCACCCGGCAGCGCCCGGAGGGCCAGCGACATCGGGACCCTGGCCGTGGCCACTCCCGCCGTTACCGTCAACTCCGCCGCCAGGATCTGTCGAGCGGTCCTGGTCGCGAGCTGCCGGCCGAAACGGCGGCTGACCGGCCCGGGGGTCATGGCCCGCAGTGCCTTGAGCGCCGCCGGCGCCAGACGGGCGCCGTGCCGCGCCGCCCTCCGTCCCGCATCGGCAAAGACCAGGGCCGTGTCCGGCCGGCGGCCCGCCAGCCGGAAGACCGCCAGCGCCTCTTCCAGCTCCACCTTGCCGGAGCCCCGCACCGTGTCCTGGTAGCGGGCAATCTGCGCCGCCACCGTGGGCGACAGCCCCAGGCGCTTGGACACAATCTCCCCGGCGAGCTCTTCGAGCCCGTCTTCCACCGGGGTGTCCAGATTGCGCAGAGCCTCGAGCAGGCTCAGCGGAATGATGGCGTGGACGGTCGGCGCGTCGGTCACGTCGTAGGTTGTGGCGGTGAGAGAACTTCGATTGGCGCGGAACATACTCACCCTTGAGCGGTCAGGGCAGAGGCGCTTGCAATTCGGCAACACCGCGCGAACATTCCCAGCGATGTCCCCATTCGTGGCCCTGATTCCGGCAGTGGTCGTGGCGCTGGCCGCCTTTCGGCTCCGGGCCCTCAATGGCGCTGGCGCTGCCGCCGCCATCGGGGTAGCGGTTACGCTGCTGGGCGCTCAGGGCTGGGGTGGCGGGGCCGTGCTGCTGGCCTTTTTCATCCCGACCACGCTGGTATCGCAATGGTTGCCGGACGCGACCGCCCGGCTGGACGCCAAGGGCAACCGGCGGGACGCCGTTCAGGTCCTGGCCAACGGCGGCGCGGCGGCGCTCGGCGCCGCACTCTGGCCGGATCGACTCGAGGGAATGCTCGTGGCCACTGCCGCGTTGGCGGCGGCCGCCGCCGATACCTGGGCCACCTCGTGGGGTTCGGGCAGTCGTACACCGCCGCGTTCGATCGCCGGTGGCCGGGTGGTGTCGAGCGGGACCAGCGGGGGCATCACCTGGCGGGGCAGCCTCGGCGGGACCGCTGGTGCCACGGTAGTGGCCCTGACCGGCGGGCTCGTCTCCCGGAGCTGGCAACTGGGGCTGATCGCCACGGTGGCGGGAATAACCGGGATGCTGATCGACTCATTGATCGGAGCGGTGTGGCAAGGGCGGTTCCTCTGCCCGGAATGCCAGCGCCCGACCGAGCGGGCAATCCATGGCTGTGGCACCCGATCGGAATTGACTGGAGGGGTACGCTGGCTCACCAACGACGCCGTCAACGCCCTCGCGAGCACCATCGCCGGCTTTGCCGCGCTGCTGGCCTGGCCATCCGGGTAATCCGATGATGATGACCGCGACGCCACCCTGCCTGCTGCCTTCCCACGTCGAGGTGCTGATCGCGGGGGCGGGACCGGCCGGCAGCGCCCTGGCCTGGCATCTGGCCCGGGCGGGATGCCGGGTGCTGGTCGTTGATCGAGCCAGCTTCCCGCGCGACAAGGCCTGCTCCGAATACATGAGTCCGGAGACGGTACGCCTGCTGGACCGCATTGGCGTCGTGCCCGCGCTCGAGGCCGCCGGGGCCCAGCCGCTCCGCGGCACCTCGGTATTTGCCTCCGGCGGCTCTCAGTTAAGCGGTGAGTTTGCCCGGCTGTCGACGCCGCCTTGGCGCGAGACCGGCCTCTCGATTTCGCGCCGCCTGCTCGATCATGAACTGGTCAAGGCCGCCCGGGCCGCGGGCGCCATGGTCCTGGAGCGAGTCACGGTGACCGGTCTGGTGAGCCGAGTCCGCCAGGTTGAGGGGCTGACGCTGCGGGACGAGGCTGGGGTATTTCACGAAGTGCGGGCCCGGCTCACGGTGGGAGCGGACGGACTGCACTCGGTCGTGGCCCGGCGGGGTGCCGACCACTCGCTTGGGGTTCCGGCCCGGATGGGGTTCGTGGCCCATGTCGCCGCAGTGAGCGGCCTGACGGACAAGGCGGAAATGCATGTGGGCCGGCGCGGCTACGCGGGCCTCAATCCGATCGGGCGGGGAGTGGCCAATGTGGCGCTGGTGGTCCCGACCCGGCGCGCCACCGCCGCCAGCGGCTCGGTCGAGCGGTTTTTCTTTGACGAGCTGGAGCAGCTGCCAGGGGTGGCGGGCCGGGTCGAGCGCACTCAACTGGTCCGCGAGATCATGGTGACGGGTCCGTTTGCCAGCCGCTCCCGCCCCGTGGTCCGCGACGGAGCAATGCTGGTCGGGGACGCCGCCGATTTCTTCGATCCCTTCACCGGTGAGGGGATCTACCGCGCCCTGCGCGGAGCGGAACTCGCCGCTGAAGTGGTGGCGCCGTTGCTGACAAAATCGTCACCTATCAGCGCCAAGGCGCTGGCCCCTTACGTTTCAGCACGCCGCCGCGCCTTTCTGGGCACCTGGGGTGTCGAACGGTTGATCGGATATGCGATGCTCTGGCCCGAGCTGTTCGATCATGCGGTCGAACGGCTCGGCCGGCGGGTGGGCATGGCGGATACCCTGATTGGTGTCACCGGTGACTGCCTGCCCGCGGCGGCGGTGCTCAATCCCTACTTCCTGGCCCGGATGCTCATCTGAATGGCTGCTGACATCGATTCTGCCCAGTTCCGGACGCTGCTGGGTCATTTCGCCACCGGGATCACGATCATCACGGCCCGGGACGCCGATGGCCGGCCCACCGGCATGACGGCCAACAGCCTGTCCGCGGTATCGCTCAATCCTCCGCTGATCTCGATCTGCATCGATCAACTGGCCGATACCCACACGGTGATGGCGGCCGGCGGGCCGTTCGTGATCAACCTCTTGTCCACCGGACAGGAAGGGCTGTCGCGGCGGTTTGCCGGCAAGCAGCGGCCCGATCGTTTCGACGGAGTTGGTTACCAGGTCAGCGGGCTCGACCTGCCGCTGCTCGATGGCGCCCTGGCCCACATCGAGTGTGAGTTCTTCGCCGCCCTGGAACTGGGTGACCACACCCTGTTCGTGGGCCGGGTCATCGGAGGTACCACGACGGAGGGCCGCCCACTGCTGTATTACCGGGGCGGCTACGCCGACCTCGCCCCATGAACACCACCCAGCGGCCCCCGGTCGGTGGTGAACTGCTGGACGACCTGACCGCCGATCCCGCCCAGGTCGCCCTCTCGCTCAAGAACATTGTCCGGTCCAATCGATGGTTTGGCGGTCGGTCGGCGGTGGTCGACGCCCTCAGGCAGCTGCTGGCCAAAGAACCGGCGGGTCGAACCCTGACACTCCTTGATGTCGGCACCGGCGCGGGGGATCTGCCCAGGGCCGCCGTGGCCTGGGCGCGGGCCCACGGCATCGAGATCAGGCCGCTGGGCCTGGAGCGTCATCCGGTGGCGGCCCGCCTGGCCCGCTCGGCCGGGCTCACCACCATGCTGGCCTCCGGCGAATCGTTGCCACTCAGGGCCCGCAGTGTCGACCTGGTCCTGGTCAGCCAGGTGGCCCATCACCTGGAGCCGGCCGGGCTCGAACTCCTGATGCGCGAGTGCGACCGCGTCGCGCGCCGGGCGGTGATCGTGGCCGATCTCCGCCGCAGCGTCGTGGCCGGAGGATTATTCTGGATCGGCTCGCGGCTGCTGGGCTTCGACCCCTCGACCCAGGCCGATGGCCAGCTGTCCATCCGCCGGGGGTTCAGCGCCGCCGAGTTGCGTGGGGCACTGACCCGGGCAGGAGTGCAGGGCCGGGTCTGGCGTCACCCGATGTTCCGCCTGGTGGCGGCCTGGCAGCCGGCCGGATGATGCGGGTGGTTGACCGGCTCCGGATCGCAGCCACTCCAGACCAGCTCTTCGCTGCCGCTGCCAACGTGGAATTCTGGCCCCGGATGCTGAATCACTACCGGTGGGTCCGCATTCTCGAGCAGAGCGCCGATCGGCGTGTAGTCGAAATGGCGGCCTGGCGGCCTTTTCCGGGGTTCCGCTGGCCGACCTGGTGGGTGTCGGAGATGTGGGTCGACGCGGCTCGGCGGGAAGTCCGCTATCGTCATATCAAGGGTATAACCACCGGCATGGACGTCTGGTGGCGGGTACTGGAGTCTGACAACGGGTCGGAAGCCGAAATCGTGCACCAGTGGGACGGACCGGCTTGGCCACTGATCAAGCGGCCGGCGGCCGAGTGGGTGATCGGTCCGGTCTTCGTGCATGGGATCGCATCGCGAACCCTGGCCGGCATAAAGCAACATCTGGAGCACCTATGAGCGTCGAACGACGGGTCGTGGTCACGGGTATCGGCGCTATTACACCAATCGGGCTTGGCGCCGAAGGGCTGTGGCAGGGATTGCGGGCGTCGCGCTCGATGGTGGCCGGCCTGACGCGTTTCGATCCGACCCCTTTTCGCTCGAAGATTGCCGCCCAGGTCAATGACTTCCATCCGGCCGACCATATCGAGGCCCGGAAGGTCCGGCGGCTGGACCGGTTTTCCCAATTCAGCGTGGCGGCCACCCGGATGGCGCTGGACGATTCCGGGCTTGAGCTGGCCAGTGAGGACCGCGATCGGGTCGGGGTAATGATGGGTACCGCGCTGGGCGGAATCGGGCGGGCCGAGGAGGAGCACGGCCACTATGTCGAGGGCGGGGTGCGGGCGGTCGATCCTTCACTGGCGCTGTCGGTCTTTGCCGGGGCGTCCAGCTGCAACATCGCCATCGAATTCGGGGTCAGCGGTCCCAACAGCACCAATGGAATGAGCTGCGCCTCGGGCAGCATCGCGATTGGCGATGCGCTCCGGGTCATCCGCCGCGGCGATGCGGATGTGATGGTGGCCGGCGGCGCGGAGGCACCGCTGGCGCCGCTCTGTTTCGGCTCGTTCGCCATCATCCGCGCCATGTCAACCCGCAACGACGATCCCGCCTCGGCCAGCCGGCCATTCGATTCCGGCCGAGACGGATTCGTGATGGCGGAAGGGGCGGCGGTGCTGGTACTCGAGGAGCGGGAACGGGCCCTGGCCCGCGGCGCAAAAATCTACCTGGAGCTCTGCGGCTACGGGCTGACCAACGACGCCCACCACATGACGGCGCCCAGACCGGATGGCGTCCAGGCTGCGCGGGCCATGCGGCTGGCACTGGCCGACGCGCATGTGGCCCCGCATGAGGTGGGGTACCTCAACGCCCACGGCTCTTCCACCCCGCTTAACGACCCGACCGAAACCAAGGCCATCCGCCACGTCTTCGAGGAGCATGCCGGCGATCTCGCCATCAGCGGCACCAAGGGCTACTACGGCCACGCCCTCGGAGCCAGCGGCGCCATCGAAGCCGCCATCTGTTCGCTGGCCAGCGAACGCCAGTGGCTGCCGCCCAATGTGAACCTGCTCACCGCCGACCCCGCCTGCGACCTCGGCTACATTGTCGGGGAAGGACAGCGCGCCGACCCGGAGGTACTGGTCAGCAATTCGTTCGGGTTCGGTGGGATCAATGCATGCCTGGTGTTTCGGAGAAACGATTAGGGGATTGATCGATTGGAAGATTGACGGATTGGGGGCTGATTCGGGAACCGGACTGCGCCCGAGCCCCCCAATCCGAAAATCCTCCAATCGGACGATGGACTCAACCTCATACCCTTTTCTGCAACGCCCCTTCCCCCCTTCCCCACCTCTCCCTAGATTCGCCCCCGGTTTCCAACCGGCCCCCTCCCCGTTCGCTGAGGTTCCAGCATGGCACCGCTGTCTCGTCGCCTGATCGCCGAGTTCCTGGGCACGTTTGCGCTCATCTTCGTGGGATGCGGCAGTGTCCTGGCCGACAACTATGCCCGGTTCGGCCTGCTGGGTATCGCCGCAGCCAACGCGCTCGTGTTCTCGATCATGGTCACCTCGCTGATGACGATCTCCGGGGCCCATTTCAACCCGGCCATCACCCTCGGCCTGCTGATCGGCAGGCGGATCGACACCGCCACCGCCGGCTACTACGTCGTGGCCCAGATGCTCGGTGGCATCTTCGGCGCCGCACTGCTCCACGTCGTGCTTCCCGCTGGCATCGTAAAGGTCACCACCCTTGGCACGCCTTCGCTGGCGCCGGGGATGTTGTTCTGGCAGGCCGTGGCATTGGAAGCCATCTTGACCTTCTTCCTGGTCGGCGCCGTGTATGGCACCGTCGTGGCCAGGAACGCACCCAAGGTCGGCGGGTTCGGCGTCGGCCTGGTCCTGCTGTTCGGCATCCTGGTCGGGGGCGGATTAACTGGCGCGGCCATGAACCCCGCCAGGGCCTTTGCTCCGGCGCTGCTCTCCGGCAGCTGGACGGCACAGGCAGTCTGGTGGATCGGACCGCTGCTGGGTGGGTTGATCGCCGGCCTGCTCTGGGACCGGGTGCTGCTCAAGGGGGAGTAAACAGTACGGCCGGCAGCGCTGCCTGGGGCAGCACTGCCGGCCGGGCTCGAGGATCCGCCTACCGTTCGCCGCGTTCCGCTTTTCCCGCCCGGATGAACAACGACACCGTATAGACCAGGTAGATGATGGAGGCCACCACATACCCGGCCACCATATAGTTGCCGTTGTCAGGCAGCTCATTCATGTCGGGCGTCCTCCGTGACTTCCCGCGCCAGGGCAATGCCGTACCGCATGGTGACGAACCCCAGGTACAACACCCCGGCTACCGCGATGCCACTCAGCAGGGTGATCAGCATCTCCGGCGGCAGCGAGGGGGCACTCGGCTTGAGCACGATCGGCTGCGGGTGCAGGGTGCGAAACAGGTAGACGGTGAGGTGGATGAACGGCACCAGCACCAGGGCCATGACCCCGATGACGGCGCTGTAGCGGCCCCGCTCGCTCCGGTCATCGAGCGCGGACCGCAGCGACAGGTAACCCAAGAACAGCAGGAACAGCAGCAGCGTCATCGACAGCCGCATGTCCCAGCTCCACCAGGTGCCCCAGATCGGCCTGGCCCAGATCGGTCCCGTGGTCAGCATCACGCAGCTGAACGCGACCCCGACTTCCGCCGAACTGGCCGCGAACCGGTCGAGCCGTGGGTCTTCCAGCCAGAGATACAGCGCGCTGCTGACTCCAACCAGGCCAAAGCCGAGGAACAGTGCCGACCACGCCGCCGGCACGTGGAGATAGAAAATCTTCTGGGCCAGCCCCTGGGTGGCTTCCACCGGCGTGAACATCAGGGCGCGCACGAAGATCCCGACCTCACCCACCAGTCCCAGCAGGGTAAGCAGGCGGCCGCGACGGATGATGCGGCGGGCCGGCGCCAGATCAGCGGTCATTCGTCGACCACCGCCGGAAAGATCAGGATGGAGAGGGTCACGAAGGCAATGTCATAGAGAGACAGTAGTCTAAGCCAGCCCGCCAGTTCACTCAACGGACGACCGGACAGTAATCGGGCAGTGGCCTGGGCCGCGGCCATCAGCGGCGGCACCATGAACGGCAGCAGCAGCACCGGCAGCA
The DNA here is from genome assembly GCA_039930765.1 of Gemmatimonadota bacterium. Lineage (GTDB taxonomy): Bacteria > Gemmatimonadota > Gemmatimonadetes > Gemmatimonadales > GWC2-71-9 > DATEHG01. Next base: position 23,958 of record JBDTTF010000194.1, read on the forward strand.
TCAGCTCGGCAAACCGGGTGCGGACCGCCATGGCGCTGAATACCGTACCCACCGCCACGAAGCCGACCGAGGCCAGCAACATGATCAGCAGCAGGCCGGGCAGCGACCCGGTGAGATCGATATTGAAGAACAGCACGAACAGCGGCAGGGTGACCAGTTCGACCGTGCCGACGAAGACCAGGTTGGCCAGGTATTTCCCCACGAAGATCGATCCGCGCGGCACCGGGGCCAGCAGCAGCCCGGCCAGGGCGCCGTGCTGGCGCTCGACGGTAAAGGCCCGGTTGAGCGCCACGATGGCGGCAAAGCCGAAGGTCACCCACAGGATGCTGGGGGCCAGGTCGATGGTCGAGACGGCGGTCGGATCCCGGGCAAAGTTGAACACCACGAGCACCAGGGCCGCGAACACCACCGCCGACAACAGCGCACTCCGGCTCCGCCACTCGAGGCGGAGGTCCTTGGCCGCAATTGCCAGTGCGGCGCGGGTACCGTCAGCCACGGGTCGGTTGCCTGAGCCAACCATCGACGATACCCAATTCCGCCGGTCGCGCCTCGAACCGGGCCCAGCGGCCCTCGGCCAGCACCCCGACATGCGTCGCCACCGGCCACGCCTCGCTCGGCTGGTGACTGACCACCACGATGGCGCAGCCCCGTGATTGCTCGGCCAGCAGCCGCGCCCTCAGCCGCTCGGCCGATGACGCGTCGAGGCCGGTGAAGGCTTCATCAAGCAGAATCACGGTCGGCTGGTGGAGCAGCGCCCGGGCGATCGCGGCCCGCTGCTGCATCCCGCGGGACAGGTCGCGGGGCCGGTCCCGGGCCCGGTCGGCCAGACCCGCCGCCTCGAGCGCCGCCATGGCCAGCCCCGTCCCGCCGGGCTGGCCATACAGCCGGGCGGCGAACTCCAGATTCTCGAGCAGGGTGAGGTCGTCGTACAGCATGGTCTGGTGAGCCACCAGGCCCAGGGCGGCACGACTGGCGGGATCATCGGCGCGGAGCAGCCGGCCGGCCACCTGCACCGTTCCCTGGTGCGGCCGAATCAATCCCGCCAGCAATTTCAACAGGGTGGATTTGCCGGTGCCGTTGGCGCCGAGGACGAGCAGGCAGTGACCGGGAGCGAGCTGGAGGGAAAGATCGTGCAGGACCCGGCGCGTACCGTAGCGCCGGGTCAGCCCTTCAGCGGCGAGCAGCCACTGCGGATCCGGCGTGTTCGATGGCCCGACCGAGTTCGTCGAGGTCGAACGGCTTGACGATGTAGCCGTGGTAGGAAAGGTTAAGGACCCGGAGCTGGGGTTCGACACTCAGATAGGCCGTGGTGATCACGATCGGCAACTCGGGCCGTTCGGCCCGGAGCCGGCGCAGGAGATCGATACCATCCGTGTCCGGCAGCCGCATGTCCAGCACGGCCACCTCGGGACGGCAGGCGGCCAGCTGCCGCATGGCTTCCGCTCCGGTCTCGGCGGACGCCACCTCGTAGCGGCGACCGAAATACCGTCGGTAGCTCAGCTGCAGTGCGGCTTCGTCCTCGATGAACAGCACCCGCAATGGTGCGGCCGTGGCGATCATGCGACCCCTGTAATCAAACCTGACCGGATTCGAGCTGGAAGAGATCATCCAGCTTGGTGAGCACCAGCAGGAACCGGAGCTCTTCGTTCACGTTGCGCAGCACCACCACCTGTTTCCGCTCCGCCGCCCGGCGCTGGACCAGCATCAGGGCGCCCAGGCCGGCCGAGTCCACCTGACGGGTATTGCTCAGGTCGATGACCAGGCGGCCGGTCCGCTCGGGGAGCGTATCCAGCAGCGCGGTGGCCTGTTGCCGAAAATCGGTGCGGGTGTCGAGCCCCAGGTGGCCCGGAGCCATCAGATTCTTCATAGCCGGTTGCGTGGTCAGCATGCTTCCTCCCACGCCCGATTCCGCGTACACGAGGCCTCCGCGCCCTGGTCAGGCGCAACGGGACGGCAGCTCGCATTCGCGGTGCATCCCGCCTTCGGCACCGAGCTATCTCTTCGATGACGCTGAAGAGACCTCTAGTTTTGCGGCCCCGGATCACTCCGGGTGTGCTCTTATCGGGCGGATCAATTGTTTGTGGGCGACTGGCCCTGTGCCCACTCATAAAGCGAGTCCGGTGCCAGTGTCAGCAACCGGAAGATCCAGAATGAGTTAGGGTTGTGCGCGGAGAAAACGCCCATTTTCTTCGGGTGGCACTCCGCGGCAACGCTCTAGATCTGCAACCCCGAAGGGTTTGCCCACCCCCGTCAGGACTCCGGCATGAGCGATCAGATCAGCAGTTTGCTCTCTGAAAACCGGCGGTTTCCGCCGCCGCCAGCGTTTGCCGCCAGGGCGTTGGCCAAGGCTGACATCTACGCCGGGGCCACTGCCGATCCCGTTGCATTCTGGGCTGACCAGGCACGCCAGCTCGATTGGATCAAGCCCTGGCAGCAGGTGCTCGACTGGCAGCCGCCCCACGCCCAGTGGTTCGTGGGCGGCCAGCTCAATGCCTCCGCCAACTGTCTTGACCGGCACCTCAACGGCCCTCGGCGCAACAAGGCGGCGATCATCTGGGAGGGGGAACCTGGCGATCGCCGAGTGCTGACCTACTGGGACCTGGCCCGGGAAGTCCAGCGGGCCGCCAACGCGCTCAAGACTCTCGGGGTCCGCCGTGGCGACCGGGTAGCCATCTACCTGCCGATGATTCCCGAAGCGGCCATCGCGATGCTGGCCTGCGCCCGGATCGGGGCCATCCACTCGGTGGTGTTCGGCGGATTTTCGGCCGAATCGCTGCGCGACCGGATCAACGATCAGGGGGCGGTGTGCCTGATCACCGCAGACGGGGGCTATCGCCGTGGACAGACCCTGCCGCTCAAGCGGATCGCCGACGAGGCCATCACCGCCTGCCCCTCGATTCGAGATGTGATGGTCGTCAGGCGCCGCCCGGGCGCCGAAGGGGATGAGTCGTTCGCCACGATGGTAGAAGGGCGGGACCACTGGTGGCACCGGCTGCTGGATGCCGCCTCGCCGGTCTGCCCGCCCGAGGCCATGGAAGCGGAGGACCTGCTGTTCATCCTGTATACCTCGGGTACCACCGGCAAGCCCAAGGGAATCGTGCACACCACCGGAGGGTATCTCACCCAGGTGGCGTCCACCACCCGGAATGTCTTCGATCTCAGGGATGAGGATGTGTTCTGGTGCACCGCCGATATCGGCTGGGTCACCGGGCATTCGTACGTGGTGTACGGTCCGCTGGCCAACGGGGCCACGGTGCTGATGTACGAGGGGGCACCTGACTGGCCGGAGCGGGACCGGTTCTGGCGGCTGATCGAGCGCTATGGCGTGACGGTGTTCTACACCGCGCCCACGGCCATCCGGGCCTTCATGAAATGGGGCGACGCCCACCCCGCCGGCCACGATCTTTCCACCCTCCGGCTGCTCGGATCGGTCGGGGAACCGATCAATCCGGAGGCGTGGATCTGGTATCACGAGAAGATCGGCCACAGTCGCTGCCCGATCGTCGATACCTGGTGGCAGACCGAAACCGGCGGGATCATGATCACCCCGCTCCCGGGAGTGACCACGACCAAGCCCGGCTCCGCCACCGTGCCGTATCCGGGTGTCACGGTGGAGATGGTGGACACCACCGGCAAACCGATCACCCGGGGCGGCGGGTTGCTGACCATCACCCAGCCGTGGCCCGGGATGCTCCGCACCATCTATGGCGACGACGAACGGTACCAGCAGACCTACTGGAGCAAGTTTCCCGGCCGCTACTTTGCCGGTGACGGCGCCAAGCTTGACGAGGATGGCTACTGGTGGATCCTGGGCCGGGTCGACGATGTGCTCAACGTGGCCGGGCACCGGATCGGGACCATGGAAATCGAGAGTGCACTGGTGGATCACCCCGCGGTGGCGGAAGCGGCGGTGGTGGGCAAGAGCCACGACCTGAAAGGCCAGGCCATTGCGGCCTTCGTGACCCTGCGCGAAGGGTTCAAGGCGACCAGCAGCCTCAAGGACGAGCTCCGCGAGCATGTCAGCAAGAAGATCGGGGCCATCGCCAGGCCGGATGACCTGCTGTTCAGTGCCGACCTGCCCAAGACCCGGAGCGGCAAGATCATGCGCCGGCTGCTCAAGGACATTGCCGAAGGCCGGGCCCTGGGCGATACCACGACGCTGGCCGATCCCAACGTGGTGAGCAAACTCAAGGACATGTACGAGGCCGAGGAGAGCTGAGCCGATGATTCACGTCGTGGCGGAGATCCGGCTGCACCCCGGACAGACGGCGAATTTTCTCGACGATTTCCGCCGGCTCACTCCCGAGGTCCATGCGGAGGACGGCTGCATCGAGTATGGCGCGACCACCGACACCCCCAGCGGCCTCGCGGCGCAAGCGCCGGTCCGCCACGATCTCGTGACCGTGATCGAGAAGTGGCGCGACGTCGCGGCGCTCGACGCCCACCTCAAGGCACCGCACCTGGCGACCCATCGAAGACGAACGGCGGATTTCGTGCGTGAGGTAAGGATCTACGTGCTGGAAGGGGTCTGACGGGCGGACGGGCGGACGGGCGGACGGGCGGACGGGCGGACGGGCGGACGGGC
>JBDTTF010000195.1:0-12344 GCA_039930765.1 Gemmatimonadota bacterium
AAAAGTAGACCGATCTCAATTTGGGTGGCTTTGAGACAATTCAACAGTTGGGCCTGGTGCGCCGTCTCCAGGTTTCTGGCCGCTTTCAGCTCGACGACCACCTTCTCCTCGATCAGCAAGTCTGGCCGGAAGAGTCCGACCGCTCGGCCGACGCGCCACCGGTCAGCACCGTGACCTTCACGGCGCAACCACTGGGGCCACGGATGAACACGGACGAACACGGATTGATCTCTGGTCGTTCAAAATCATGCGCTTGAATTGAGGTTTGGGACCGAAATTGAAAAGTAGACCGATCTCAATTTGGGTGGCTTTGAGACAATTCAACAGTTGGGCCTCGTGCGCTGCTTCCAGGGCCCTGCCAGCCTTGAGTTCGACCACGACAAGGTTCTCTACCAGGATATCGGGCCTGAATAATCCGACCGGGATACCCCGATAGTGCACCTTGAGGGGAACCTGACGCTCAATTCGGATGCCTGCAGAGGTCAGGGATATGCCAAGTGCGGACTCGTAAACTGATTCGAGGAATCCATGGCCCAACTCGCCGTAGACTTCGTAGAACGCGCCAATAATTCGTTCAGTCAATTCTCGATGCGGTAAGAACCCCTTGCCCGCGATGCCCATGGAAACCCCGCCGAAGGTGTTGCCACCCAAGATGGGTCGGCGAGGAGATGGCGAATAACCATTATTCGCACACACTCCTGCCCGATTCCGCGAACCAGGCTTGTGGCAGCCCCCTGGGCGAGAGATCAGGAGAGAGACCATACCATATCAGTGTCCGTGTTCATCCGAGGCTGTTCAGCGGTGCGTGCCTACGCCGCGGATATTATCGGCCACCCAGCATCTGCTGCAGGATGTCGTACCGCCCGATGATTCCGATCAGCTTGCCGTCCTTCTGCACCAGCGCTGCCGGATTTTCCCGGGTCAGCATCGGCGCCAGCCGTTCGGTCGTGGCCGAGGCCTCGACTACGGGGAACGGCGGGTCCATCACCTCGCGCACCGGCCGGTCGAGCAGCCCTGGCTGGGCCAGCGCCCGGGTCATCAGCATGTGCTCGGTCAATCCGCCGACGCTCTTGCCTTCATCGATCACCGGAATCTGGCTCACGCCCCAGGTACTCATCAGGTTGAGCGCCTGGCGCACCTGCTGGGCCGGCGCCACCTGCACCAGCGCGGGGGCTCCAGCCGGCCGGCGTGACAGCAGCTGTTCCACCGTGACCCTGGGCGCATCGAGCAGCTGGTTTTCCTGCATCCACTCGTCGTTGAACACCTTGGACAGGTAGCGCTCGCCGCTGTCGCAGAGAATGGTGACCACACAGGCATCGGGGTCATCAATTTCCCGGGCCACTTCCAGCGCCAAATGCACGTTGAGCCCGGCCGAACCGCCGACCAGGATCCCTTCCTGCCGGGCCAGCTTGCGGGACATGGCAAAGGCGTCGCGGTCGCTGATCTGGCGGAACTCATCGATGTAATCGAACCAGATCGTGGTGTGGATCTTGTCGCCGCCGATGCCCTCGACCTTGTAGGGATGGCCCTCGGGCACCTTGTGATTCTGCGAATACCCGGTGTAGACCGACCCCTGGGGATCGCCGGCCACGACCCGGATCTTCGAGTTCTTTTCCTTGAGAAACTTGCCGGTGCCGCTGACCGTGCCACCGGTGCCGCAGCCGGCCACGAAGTGGGTGATCTTGCCGCTGGTCTGGGCCCAGATCTCGGGTCCGGTGGTCCGGTAGTGGGCTTCAGGATTCAGCTGGTTGGCATACTGGTTGGCCAGCACCGCGCCGGGAGTATCGGCCACGATCTGCTTGGCCCGGACCACGTAGTTATCCGGATGATCGGGCGGCACCGCCGTCGGGGTGACCACAACCTCCGCGCCATACGCCTTGAGCAGCCGGACCTTTTCCTGCGACATCTTGTCCGGCATGGTGAAGATGCAGCGGTAGCCCTTGATGGCCGCCGCCACCGCCAACCCGACGCCGGTATTGCCGCTGGTGCTCTCGACGATGGTGCCGCCCGGCCCCAGCAGCCCGCGTTGCTCGGCGTCCTCGATGATGATGGCGCCGATCCGGTCCTTGACCGAGCCGCCGGGGTTGGCGTATTCGGCCTTGCCATACACCGGGGTCCGGATGCCGGCGCCGATCCGGGACAACCGGATCAGCGGGGTATTGCCGGTGGTGCCGAGGACGGAGTCGTACGGTACGGGATGCGGTACGGTCACGGTGTCGTCCCTCCCCGAGGGGGGTGACGGAAGTGGATCGGTTGCAGGAACGCAGTGGCGGTCGGTGCCCCGTTGCTGCGGCCCGGCGAGAAGAGAAAGCGCGGCGCCGCATTCACCGCGGCGGAATCGAGTGCCGGAAAGCCACTCGACTCGGCCACCCGGGTGCTCTCGGGCAGGATCTGGCCGGCGGTGTCGGTGAACAGCCGCAGCACCACCTTGCCCTCGATGCCCTGGTCAAACAGCGCCGGAGGATACTCGACACCGGGATCGGGTGAAATCATCACCGGCGGCTCGAACCCCCGGCTCGGCAATGGATTCGACGGCAGGGACACGGTCGAGCTCTTCGGCTTGCTGCAGGCTGCCATCAGGATCAGCAGCGGGACGATGGACCGGTTCATGTCGCCCGGTGCAGGCCGAAGAAGATCAACGAGGCCACTCCCGCCGCCGTCAGGGTCAGCCACAGCAGCAGGCTCCTGGTCAGCTTGATGATGAAGAACAGGATGGCGGCCGCGCCAAACGCGATCCCGGCGTGCAGCGCGGCGTCCCGGCTGCTGTGCCCCTGGCTCAGGCTGGCCCCGCCGGCGACCACCCCGAAGATGGCCGCCATCAGCAGGATCCTGCCGAGCTTGATCACCACCCAGACCATGATCACCAGCGCCACCGCGGCGATGGCGGTGACCGGATCGATTCGCGCCAGTACCGATTCGACCCCGGGCATCATTCAGCGCTGCGGCGCTTCAACTCGGCCAGCCGGTTGAGCGCATCCAGCGGAGTCAGCCGGTCGAGATCGAGGCCGCGCAGCTCTTCCATCACGGGATGTTCGCGACCGCCCTCGCCAAACAGCGCCAGCTGGCCAGGATCGACCGGAGCGGGTGGCGCACCCGGAACCATCCGGTGCTCGCCCTCCAGGGTGCGAAGAATCTGCCGGGCCCGCTGCACCACCTCGGCGGGGAGTCCGGCCAGCTGGCCGACGTGAATGCCATAGGACCGGTCCGTGCCACCCGCCTCGAGCCGGTGCAGGAAGATGACCGTGTCACCCGATTCACGGACCCCGACATTCAGGTTGCGGGCGTGGGCCAGCTGCTCGGGGAGCTGCATCAGCTCATGATAGTGAGTGGCGAACATGGTGCGGCAGCCGACCGCATCGTGCAGGTGCTCGGTCACGGCCCACGCGATGGCCACACCGTCGTAGGTCGAGGTGCCGCGGCCGATTTCGTCGAGCAGCACCAGACTCCGGGCAGTGGCGTTATGGAGGATGGCGCTGGTCTCCGCCATTTCCACCATGAAGGTCGACTGACCCCGTGCCAGGTTGTCGCTGGCCCCAACCCGGGTGAACAGGCGGTCGGCGACCCCGATCGAGGCCGCGCTGGCGGGGACGTAACTCCCCATCTGGGCCAGCAGCACGCAGAGTCCGATCTGGCGCAGGATGGTCGACTTGCCCGCCATGTTGGGCCCGGTGACCAGCAGCACCCGGGCGGACGGCTCGAACCGCACGTCATTCGGGATGAACGCCTCCCGCGCCATCATCTGCTCGATCACCGGATGGCGGCTGGCCTTGAGCACCAGGGTCGGGCCGTCGTGGACATCGGGCCGGACGTAGCGCTGCCGCACCGCCACTTCGGCCAGGCCGGCCCAGACGTCGAGATGGGCCAGGTGACGGGCGGTGTGCTGCACTCGAGCCGCTGCCGCCCCGATCCGGTCGCGCAGGGCGGTGAACAGCGTTGCCTCCCGCACCCCCATCCGCTCCTCGGCGCCCAGCACCTTGGCCTCGTACTCCTTGAGCTCCGGGGTGACGAACCGTTCGGCGCCGGCCAGGGTCTGCCGCCGTTCGTAGTCGGCCGGCACCCGGTCCTTGTGGGTGTGGGTGATCTCGAGGTAATAGCCGAACACCTTGTTGAAGCCGACCTTGAGTGTCGAGATCCCGGTCCGCTCCCGTTCCCGCTGCTGCAGGTTGGCGATGAACTGCCGCCCACCATCCCGCAGGCCCCGCAGCTCATCGAGCTCCGAATCATGGCCAGCCCGGATCACGTCGCCATCGGCCATGACAGCCGGCGGCCGGTCGGTGAGCGCCGAGGCCAGCAACTGTCCGAGATCGGCCAGCAGGTCGAACTGATCGACGGTCTCGCCAAGCAGGGCGCTGCGATCCCGGTCGGCCAGGGCACCGAGGGCTTCGAGAGTGTCCGGGAGGCGGAGCAGCGAATCGCGCAGCACCCCCATCTCGCGCGGGGTGGCCCGGCCCGCCGCGGCCCGTCCGGCCAGCCGTTCGAGATCGCGGACACCGTCAAGTGCCTCGCGCAGGCGCCCGCGGCCCCGTTCGTCGTTCACCAGCGTTTCGACCGCATCGAGGCGGTGCGTGATCGCGACCGGATCGCGCAGCGGTGAGAGCAGCCAGCGGCGCAGCAGCCGGGCCCCCATCGGTGTCATGGTGCGGTCGATGACTTCGAGGACGGTGGTGCCCTTGGCGCCGGCCCGGAGCGGGTCGACCAGCTCGAGATTCCGCCGGGTCATGTCGTCGAGCCAGAGATGGGCATCGCCGCGGCGGAGGGTCGGGCGGGCCAGGTGCGGCAGACCGGACGGCTGAAGATCCTGCAGGTAGCGGAGCAGGGCGCCAGCGGCGCCGATGGCCGGCCCATCCTCGGGGCCCAGGCCAAATCCGTCGAGCGAGGCAACGCCGAACCGGCGGGCCAGGTCCTCGCGGGCAAGCTCGGGATCGAACTCCCACCCTTCGCGCTGGGTGACCATCACTCCGTCATCCAGCCGCAGTGCACTGCCCGACGCCACCACTACCTCGGCCGGCGCCAGACGCCCCAGCGCTTCACCGAGGGCAGCATCGTCCAGCGTCTCCAGCAGAAACTCGCCGGTACTCAGGTCGATGGCGGCCAGTCCTACGGCCCCGCTGCCCCCCTGCCCCCCCTTTACGGCGGCCAGAAAATTATTCCGGCTGCCGCTCAGCACTCCTTCATCGAGAAAGGCGCCGGGGGTGATGGTTTCGATCACTTCACGCTTGACGATGCCCTTGGCAAACCTGGGATCCTCGATCTGCTCGCAGATGGCCACCCGCTGCCCGGCCGAGACCAGCTGTCGGAGATAGTCGGCCGCCGCCTTGACTGGCACACCGGCCAGCGGCACGCCGTCTCCCCGGGCGGTGAGGGTGATGTCGAGCAGTTTGGCCGCGAGATGGGCGTCGTCGAAGAACATCTCGTAGAAATCGCCCATCCGGAAAAAGAGAATCGAGTCCCGGTGCCGGGACTTGATCTCCTTGTACTGCTGCATCAGCGGGGTATCGACGGACTCGGCCACGGCAGCGTCCTACTTGTCCTGCAGGACGTAGGGCGCACCACCGGTGGCAGCCTTCAGCTTGGCCGCCGCGGCCTCGGCCGCACTGCGAGTGGCATAGGGGCCGGCCCGGACCTTGAGGTAGCCACCCTCCTTCACGACCCGGCCGCGGAGTCCGGCCGCGGAGATGGTCTTGAGCAGCGCATCCGCCGCCTCCTGGGTTTTCACCGCGCCGAGCTGGACGCTGTAGCCGCCTTTGACAGCGGATGCGGGTGGCGTCCTGGCCGTATCGGTCCTGGTAGTGTCGGCCGGCGGCGGCAGCATGCCGGGTCCACAGCGGTTCTGCAGGAAGGTGAGCTGATTCTTGAGCTCGATATTGTCGCCCACACCGGCGAGGCCTTCATCCACCCAGCGACAGGCGTCGGCGGGGCGGCGCAGATCGAACGCGGCCTTGGCGCCCCAGTACGCTGCCACCGACATCAGGGCGCTGGCCGGATAATCGGAGCGGATCCGCTCGACGTCCTTGACGGTGCCGGCCGGGTTGCCGTCGGCGTAGTCGAGCAGCCCCAGGCGCAGCAGCGCATCGTCGGCCCAGGCGGAGCTGGCAAATTCGACCGACACCCGCTGGTAGGCTCGGCGCATGTCGGCCACGTTCGGCGAAACCAGTCCGGAGGTGTACAGCACTTCCGGATAGATCGAGTCGGCCGGGGAGGTGGTCGAGAGAATCCGGCTCATCAGCGCCCGGGCCGAATCACCCTGGCCCTCCTGAGCCATCTGGACCACGCGGACCAGCTGGGTGTCGGTCTGGCCGTAAAGCGGCGTGGTGCCGAGGCACAGGAGTACCGCGGCAAGCAATCGTGGTCCGGACGAAAAACGGGGCATGTCAGACTCCAGCGGTGATGCGGGCACTTTCGGCCAGGTAGCCGGCAAGGGCCAGGACCAGATCGGTCACCACGCCCTGTTCATCGGAGATGCGAGTTTCCTTGAGCGCCTGGTCGGCGGCCAGCGCGGCCCGGAGTGCGGCCCTCAGCCGGGGCCGGGGCCAGCGGGGCGCGAGTTCGGCCCAGAGCCGGGCTTCCTCGTTCCAGTTGCCAATGACTCCGTACAGTCGCGCGGTGCGTATGACGCCCATGAGTGCCGACGCCAGCGCCCCGCCGCGCTCCCCCTTGTCGAACCGGGCCCGGGCTACACTCAGCCCGACCAGTCCCGTTCCCAGCATCGAGACCAGCTTGACCCCGGAGTTGCCGCTCTTGAGCAGTATCGGACCGAGCAGCGTGAGCGCCAGCGCCGTGTCGTCCCGCATGACCGCAGTGCGCCAGTCGAGGACGGTCTGGCCCTGGTGGATGCCGACGATATCGCCGACCTGCTGCACCGTGATGGCCTGTTCGCCGCCGAGCGCCGAAAACTTTTCCAGCTCGGAGCGCAGAGTGCTCAGGTCGTAGTCGACGGCCTTGGCCAGGTGCTCGGCCGCGCCTTCGGCAAATCGGATACCGGCCGGTTCGGCCCGATACTGCAACCACCGGACGGTATCCTGGGGGTTGAACTGATCGGCCGCGATCGCCAGGGTCAGCTTGACCAGCTCGGCGTCAGGTTCCTTGTCCTTGGCTGTGGCATTTTCGCCGGGGCCGGTCTGGATCAGGACCAGGGAGGTATCCTCGTGTTTGCGCCGCAGCGCGGCCAGCAGCACCTCGCGCAGTTTCGGCTTCTTCTTGAGCCCTTCGATGGCCCGGAGCACCACCACACGGTTGCCGCCGAACATCGGCAGCGTTTCAAGCAGGGTGTTGAGCGATTCGGGGTCGAGGTCGGCCACCGTTCGCTGCTCGTAATTCAGTTCACGGTCGCCGGGAGCCAGCTTGTGGTTGACCACCAGCTGGACCGCCTCGTCCTTCAGGATTTCTTCCGTGCCGTACAGATAGAGTGCCGGAGGGATTTCGCCCTTGGTCAGGGCGCGGACGAGGTCCTTGTACTTGGGGGCCGGCATGGGGGAATTCTACCGTCCCGGGACGGGTCCTCAAAGGCGCGCCGGAAGCCGGCTTCCGGCGGCGGCTGCAGCTGGATCAGAGCCTGGGGGTGAACACCACGAAGGGGGGCGCGGCAAACGAGACCGGGTGCGCCACCACTGGCGGCTGCGCCTCGGCGGCGACGATGGCCACGGCCGGCCGGCGGACTGCCAGCGCCACGATCAGCGCGCCCAGCACCGCCATGGCCGTCACGGCCAGCGGTGAGACGTGCGGGGCCTGGTGCTCGACGGCGGCGTGGCGCAGCCGCTGCTCGAGCCGGTCGGCAAAGTCTGGCGAGAGCTCGACTTCACTCTGGAACAGGACCGTGACCCCGTGATGCAGGGCCTCATGGTGGGCCTGGCACTCGAGGCACCTGTCGAGGTGCTGCTCCATCTCGAAGGCGCGCCCCGGCTCGAGGCCATCCCGCCATGCCGAGTAGTGCCTGAGAAATTCCTGGCAGTGCATTGAATTGTCGTGTTTCACACGGTTCCCGGAAACAGGCGGCCTGGCCTGAAGAAAGGTGTGGATCTCAGTCGAGCGACGGGCCGATCAGTGAGGCAAAACTCTGGCGCGCCCGGTTGAGCCGGCTCTTGACCGTACCGATGTTGCAGTTCATCACCTCGGCGATTTCTTCGTAACTCTTGCCTTCGAGCTCCCGCAGCACGAACACCTCGCGATGCCTCGGCGACAGCCGTGACACGGTCAGCTCGACCAGTTCCCGCAGGTCCCGATCGTGGAACATGTCATCGGCCCGGCTGTGCGTGTCCTCGTACTGCACCGGCACCAGCGGTTCATCGCGGAATTTGTCCCGCAGGCTCGAGAACAGGACGAGCGGACTCCGGCTCCGGTTCCGGAGTTCGTTCTTGGCCAGGTTCGACGCGATGGTGTAGACCCAGGTCGAGAATTTCCGGGCAGGGTCGAACCGGTGCAGGTGACGGTGCACCCGGACAAAGGCTTCCTGCACCAGGTCCTCGGCGCGTTCGCGATCACCGATCATGCGGTAGATGAAATTGAGCAGACGGCCCTGGAATCGTGATACCAGGCTCCGGAAAGCGGTGGGATCGCCGGCCAGGTGAGCCAGGATCAGCTCTGCGGCCTCGGCATTGGGATCGGCTGGCGCGATCGAGGGGGGCAGCTGCCAGCGTGCAGTACTCGAAAATGCGACCATGGCACTCCTCCTCGGCCCGTCTTTACGGGTCGATCTGATTGCACGGGGATCTTGCCCCAGCCACCAGAGCCTATGGTACAGCATAGGACTTATCGGTTCAAGGTTTACGGACAATACATTGAACAAACATCAGGGCCACCAGCGTCTTTGCATCGACGATCTCTCCGGTTCTTACCATATCAATGATGCGCGACCAGGCCAGGGTGTGGACTTCGAGAAATTCGTCCCACTCCCGGTGGGCCTCCCCTTGCCTGAGTACGCCGGCGGTAAACAGATGGATCCGCTCGTCGGTAAAGCCCGGCGTGGTATAGATGGTCGTGAGTTGCTGGAGTTCACCGGCCTGGTACCCGGTCTCCTCGCCCAACTCGCGCCGGGCACAATCCGCGGGCTGCTCTCCCGGTTCGAGACGGCCAGCTGGGATTTCCCAGATCGGCCCGTCCGCGGCGTGGCGGAACTGCCGAATCAGGATGATCCGCGGGTCGGGGTCGCCGATCGGATCGAGGAATGGCACCACCGCCGAGGCGCCAGGGTGACGGATCATCTCGAGAGCGCCGACCGCTCCATCGGGGAAGCGGACCTGGTCGACATCCAGATTGATCACCCGACCGGTATAACGGCGGTCAGCCGAGAGCAGCGCCATTTGGCAACATGGGGCCAGGGGGGCGGGGCAGCAAGAGTGGCGGGATCAGGCCGCCGTGCCATCGCGCCCGACAATCAGGAGATCAGGGCCCGCAGCCAGGCGGCGGGCACCTTGAATCCCTCGCCGAGCAGGTAGGCAAGCTCACGATTCCAGCGGGCGGAAATGGGACTGGTGCGGGTTGGTGAGGTGTAGCCCTCCAGGCCGGCCCGACGGGCCTCGATCCGCAGCCGCAGCGAGTGGAATGGATCGCTCACCAGCAGCACGGTGTGGACGCCGTGACTGCTTCCCCAGCGGGCCAGCGCCGCCATTGAACTGGCGGTGCTTTTCCCTTCCGGAATGGCGGTCGCGCTGCCGCCCGCCACCCCATGCTCGGCAAGGTAGTGCGCGCCGACCTGGGCCTCGCTCTCGTGATCCCCCTGGGCCTGGCCGCCGAGGACCAGGATTTCGGGAGCCAGTCCGGCGTGATACAGCGTGAGGGCGTGGTCGAGGCGGGCGCGTAGCACCGGGGAGGGCTTGCCGTTGTACTGGGCCGCGCCGAGCACCACGATGGCCTGGGTGATACGACGCTGGTCGGCCCGGCTGGCGGCATAGAGGGTCCAGACCACCGCGAGGTACACCAGCAGCGTGAGTAGCAGGAGCCAGCCAGCAGCGCCCAGCAGTCTCCGGGGCCTGACTCGATCAGCCGAGCTCAAACGATTCGCCCAGCTTGGGGATGACGACCTTCCGAATCCCCTCTTCCTTGAGGATCTGGGCCATGGCCAGGGCGGCGGTCGGTTCACCGTGGACCACAAAGGCGCGCTTGACCTGGCCGCCGAGTTTGCGGACCCAGCGCCGCAGCTCATCGGCATCGGCGTGGGCCGAGTAGCCGCCAATCGTGGCAATTTCTGCCCGGCGGGGCAGCTCTTCGCCGAAGATCTTGACCACTGGGCGCTCCTCCTGCAGCCGCCGCCCCAGCGTATGCTCGGCCTGGAACCCGACGAACAGGACCAGGTTGCGGTGATCGCCGATGCCATTGGCCAGGTGGTGCAGGATCCGGCCGAACTCCGCCATGCCTGACGCCGCAATGATCACGGCCGGGCCCGGCTGCGAGTTGAGCGCCTTGGAGTCGGCCACGCTCCGGATGTAGTGGACCAGCGGGAACTCGAACAACTTGAGTCCGGCTTCGATCATCCGCTCGCGGCGGTCGAAGATCTCCGGGTGCATCCGGAAGACGTCGGTGGCATCGAGGGCCAGCGGACTGTCGACGTAGATCGGAATGGCGGGTATCTGGCCGGCCCGGTAGAGCTCGTGGAGCTCGTAGATCAGCTCCTGGGTGCGGCCCAGTGCAAAGGACGGGATGAACACCTTGCCCCCGCGGGCGGCGACCCGGCGAATGGCCTCGCCGAGGCGCTGCTTGGCGTCGGCCACCGATTCGTGCTGGCGGTTGCCGTAGGTCGATTCGACGATGAGGGTGTCGATCGGGCCGACCGGCGGTTCGGGATCGCGGATGATCGGCAGGCCATCACGGCCGATGTCACCCGAGAAGACCAGACGGTGGGTGCCGCCCTCGGTGATCCGGAGATCGACCGAGGCTGAGCCGAGAATGTGGCCGGCGTCGGTGAATTCGAAGCTGAGAAATTTCCGGATGTGGTGCGGGCGACGATAGGGCAGCCCGATCATCAGTCCCTGGACCGCCACCGCATCGCGGATGGTGTAGAGCGGCTCGCTCTCCGGTCCCGCCTTGCCGCGCTTCTGCAGGAAGAGGGCATCCTTTTCCTGGATGTAGGCCGAGTCGGCCAGCATCACCGCGCAGAGATCGCGGGTGGCGGGCGTCGCAAAGATCGACCCGTGAAAGCCATGGCTGACCAGCAATGGCAGGCGGCCGGAATGGTCGATATGGGCATGACTCAGGACCACCGCATCGATGACCCGGGGATCGAACGGCAGGGTGGCGTTCCGGGCCCGGGACTCGGCCCGGCGGCCCTGGAACATCCCGGCGTCAAGCAGAATTCGGGCGCCAGCGGCTTCGAGCAGATGCATCGATCCGGTGACTTCACCGGCGGCGCCGTGGAAGGTAAGGCGGAGGTCTGGCATGGGGGGAAACTAACGGGAACTACAACTGCGTGAGCGGTGAGAGGTGAGAGGGAACTGCCGCCCCTCTTACCGCTTACCTGTCCCCTCTTACGCTGTTCCGGTCGGGCCCCTAAGGTTCCCGGATGCCCGACCCCACCTTTCCCAACCTCACCGTGCTCGATCACCCGCTGATCGTGCACAAGATGACGCTGCTCCGCAGCCGGGAGACCGGCACCCGGCAGTTCCGGCAGCTGGTGGGCGAGATTGCCACAATGCTGGCGTACGAAGTGACTCAGGACCTGCCGACCGAGCCGGTCGAGATCGAGACGCCGCTTGAACGGATGACGGGACGCCAGATCGCCGCTCATCGGCTGACCCTGGTTCCGATCCTCCGCGCCGGACTCGGCATGGTCGATGGGATCGCGGAGTTACTCCCGACGGCCCAGGTCGGGCATCTCGGGCTGTACCGTGACCACGACTCGCTCGAGCCGGTGAGTTACTACGCCAAGCTCCCGAATGTCGAAGCGATCCGGGATTATTTCGTGCTCGATCCGATGCTGGCGACCGGCGGATCGGCCCTGGCCGCGGTGACGACGCTCAAGGCGGCCGGGGCCAAACGGATCCGGTTTCTCTGCCTGGTGGCGGCACCGGAAGGGGTGCGGCGGATGCTGGAAGGACATCCCGATGTGCCGATCTACACGGCCGCCCTGGACCGGGAACTCAACTCGGTGGGGTATATCCTGCCGGGGCTGGGTGATGCGGGGGACCGGCTGTTCGGGACGACGTGATGAGAGCCATAAGCCTTGAGCCGTAAGCCATAAGCTTGCCCGCTAGTCGTTGGTCTTTGGTGGTTCACGGTTCACGGTTCTCTGATCGCTGTCCGATTTTCCTGTTCGCTTTTCGCTGTTCGCTTTTCGCTTTTCGCTTTTCGCTTTTCGCCTTTCGCCTTTCGCCTTTCGCTTTTCGCCTTTCGCTTTTCGCTTTTCGCCTTTCGCT
>JBDTTF010000196.1:0-2081 GCA_039930765.1 Gemmatimonadota bacterium
GCCATCAGCCATAGGCCTTAAGCAAAAGACTTCCGGGCTTGAACTGGGAAGACCTGCTGTATTCGAGTGAGGAGCAAGCTGATGGCTTACGGCTAATGGCTTACAACTGCAGTCCTACCAGTTCCAAAACCGCTCCGGCCGCATCGGGTGCAGATGTTCGAGTTCATTCTCGCCGGCCAGCATTCGGGCCATCAGCTGGCCAGTGATACCCGAGAGCAGAATTCCGTTGCGGCCGTGCCCGGTGGCGTACCAGAGCCCCTTGAGGCGCGGCTCCCGACCGATGATCGGCAATCCATCCGGTGAAACGGGCCGCAGTCCGGCCCAGGTCCGGGTCACCCCGAACCGGACCCAGGAGGGACACAGCGCGCCGACGGCGGCCAGGATCTGGGCTACTCCCGCAGGAGTGACCTCGGGAACGAATCCGACCGGCTCCATGGTGGATCCCACCACGGCATCAGCGCCGCGAGCCACGATATAACCACCGTCGCCGAATACGATGGCGGGAGGCACCCCGGGAGGCCACGGCAGGACGGCCATCTGGCCCCGGATCGGTTCCACCGACAGCGGCCTTGGCAGTCCGGTCAGCCGGCCGGACCAGGCGCCGGCCGCGACAATCACATCGCTGGCAAACAGCCGCTCGGAGGCGGTGACGCCAGTGACCTGATCACCGTGGCGCTCGATGCCGATAGCGGCGTCGGTGATGAACCGGGCGCCGAGTCGGACGGCGTCGGCCCGGAGGGCCTCCACCAGCCGGATCGGATCGACCGCGGCTTCCTGCGAGGCCCACATCCCGCCCATGCTGGGGCCCAGCCAGGGCCAGCGGGTCTTGATTTCGTCCTCGTCGAACCAGTCGCAGAGATGGCCCTGCTGACGCTGCCACGCCACCCGGGCCTTGAGCTCGTTGGCCCGGGCCGGGGTGGTCGCGATCCGGGCAATGCCACTCTGCCAGTACTGGATATCGATTCCGGTGCTTTCCTTGAGCTGAGGTGCCAGTTCGGCCACCCGCTGCCGGCCGGCCAGTCCGAGCTCGAACAGCGGATCTTCCTCCACCGCCTCGACCTGGGGCGCCAGCATCCCGGCCGCCGCCCGCCAGGCTTCCCCGGAGGGAGTGCCGCGCTCGATGACCACCACGGATCGACCCGCCAGCGCCAGTTCCCGCGCGCAGGCGCTGCCGACGGCTCCGCCGCCGATCACGATTACATCCTGAGTTTTCGTCACTTGGCCTCGACGAAACTAATTGAAACGTGGCTGCGTATCAGGGGGCGACCCATCTTCTCAGGAGGAAGATAATGTTCAGGAGCCTGTTCGGCTTCGCGATCTTTGCCGTGTTGGCCATGTTCGCCATCAAGTTCGTCTTCGGCCTGATCGGATTTGCCATCGGTATTTTCGGCTCGTTGCTCTGGCTGGCCTGTGTCGGTTTCGTGATCTACGTGATCCTGCGGTTCATCAGTCCCAATACCGCTAACCGGGTGCGGGACACCATCAAGGGGCGCCCGACCGCCTGATTTTGTTCCACTATCGTGTAACGTCGGCGTCCGGCCCCTCGGGCCGGGCGCCGGTTTTGCTTGCCGGCCGCATCCTCCGTTGCGCCGTTCCCATGCTATAATCGGTGCCATGATCCGGACTTCGCTGCGCGAACGATTTCGCGCCTTGTTGCGACTCTGGGCGGCAATCGGTCCATTCCTGCCGGCCCGGCTCCAGGCCCTGGGGGTCGGCGAACAGGGGCTGTTGCTGCTCATGGGCGCACTGGTGGGGATGCTGGCAGGGCTGGCTATCGTCGGCTTCTACCGGGTGCTGGACCTGGCCGAAGCGGGCCTGGGTGCAGTAGCCGAAACTCCAACCCTCAACGCCTTTGCCCTCCGCGCCCTGGTCCTGCTGGCCGGGCTCGGCGTTGCGCGGCTGCTGGTCCATTACGGCACCCGCGATTCGGCGGCCGAGAATATTCCCGACGTCATTCATGCGGTGGCACGGCGGAGTGGGGTGCTCAAGGTCTGGCCTGTCATCATCAAGACCGTGGCTTCCGCCTTTGCGATCGCGGCCGGCGGCTCGGTGGGAGCGGAGGGCCCGGTGGCGGTCCTCGG
>JBDTTF010000197.1:0-16574 GCA_039930765.1 Gemmatimonadota bacterium
TTCGCTGTTCGCCGTTCGCCTAAAGAGGAAGAGCCCCCCATACCGGCGGAGCTCTCGACCCTCGACCCTCGACCCTTGTCTCTCGTCTCTCGTCTCTAGACTCTAGACTTTCTCCTCAATGCGCCGCGCTGGTATCTACCACCAGCGAGAATCCCCCCTCGCTCGCTTCCATCCGTACGATGTCCTTGCCGTTCTTGCCCCGGACATGGAGCTGAGCGCCGGTGGAGTCGGCCAGCAGGCCGAAGATGGCCTTGCCCAGGCCGTCGTTGATCTGGATCCTGGCGGTGCCTTCATCAGCATGGATCTGGACGCCGGCGCCGTCCTTGCCATTGGCCATGAACTCGACCTTGCCATCCTCGATCGTGGCCTTGAACGGGCCGCCGGTGCTCAGGTCCTGACTGGAGCGGGCCGACACCGCGATCGGACGGGTTTTGCCGTCCGGCTCGAACCGGGCCCAGCCTACCGCCACCGTGCCGGGCGCGTCAGCATGGGCGCAGCGGAACCCCTGGTCTATTCCGTCGCCATGGTCGACCGCGAGCAGCAGGTCGCAGTTGGCCAGTGCGCTACCAGCGAGGTCATCGGACAGGTCGACCGTCATGTTCATCGCCGGGATCTCGCCGGCGGTGTTACGCTGAATGACCATCCGGCGGATGATGCCCACCTTCCGTCCGTCGAGGCGGAACGTCATTTCCCGGGGCTCGGATCCCTGGGACCCAGGCACCAGGTACTTGAGCCCCGCCAGCCGGGCCATCGGCTCGGCGACCTGTTCGACCGAGGTGGGCAGCACCCCGTCAGCCGTGGTGTGATGCGCCGCCGGCATGAATGACGCCATCTTTCGGCTGACGGAGTCGGCCGCATGGTGCACCGCCTCGACGCCCACCATTCCGATCGTGAATATCCCCAACGCCCCCAGCCCGATCTTGGTCCATAGCGCGTTCATGACAACCTCCTGCTACTCGAGAGAAACACCGGCCCCCGCCACTCCACCCGTACGGCCATGGTTTGCCAAGGCCAATTCAACTGCCTGTACGGCCCTGATTCATCAAGGCCAGGCCTGCTCAGCTCACCACTGTCTCGGAGCGATTCAGCCGCTTGTACAGCCACATGAAGAAGCAGACCATCCCGATCCAGAACGCAATCTTGAGCACCACCAGCACCGCCACCACCGCCACGCCGAGCAGCGGCAGCAGGAAGGTCATGACCAGTTTCCAGGCGAGGAACGCGACAATACCGGTGGTGGCGATAGCGAACATGGGCTTCACGGGGATGGCCTCCGCTGGGGATGGGCGTCCTACGGGGTGAGGGGCGTCACGGTTTCAGACTGCGACGTTTCAAATAAACGACGATGTAAGTCTTTTATCCAGAACCAGTTAGACAGGGAGTTCGGTTTCGTGAAACGATTTTCAGGGAATTCGTGGCGAAAATACAACTTTGACCGCAGAGTCGCAGCGCACGCGGAGGATCGCAAAGCAGTGACGAGGAGTGGTCGCTTGTTTCGACCAATCAGACAGCAATTTCCCGCTTGAGGAATTCACCGGACACTCAAAACGCCGCTCTGCGTTTCCTCGCGCACTGTGACGTCGTTGCGGTCAAAGTGGTCGGAGTTGACTCTCGTGTTGATGCCCGGAGCAGGAGACTGGGAGTTGCTACCGTGATAGCATAGGCGCGAAGCTGCGACGATTCGATCTGCCAATTGGCTTCGAAGAATTTACATCAGTGCTTTGCGTTCCTCTGCGCTCTTCGTGTCTCTGCGGTCAAAGTGGTCAGAGTTGAGTCTCGCATTGATGAGACTGCACCACCGCAGGGATGTAAGCAAAAGCAACTTCGACCGCGGAGGCGCCGACCACGTGGAGATTCGCAAAGAAATGCTTTGATTTGTTGAAGGGAGAGACCACTACCAATCAGTTCTTCGCGGACCTCTGCGTTCTCTGTGTCTCTGCGGTCAGAGTTGCAGTGCTATGGCTTCGGCTGCCCGCCAGGATTCCAGGTCGGCACCGGCCCATCCGCCAGCAACCTCACCGCATCGACTCCCGCCTGCACCACCGCAGTCATGTGCCCAAAATCCACTCGGCTCACCTCGTCGCTGGGTTGGTGATAGTCGGAGTGGAGGTTGAACGACGAAAGGGTGTGCGCCGGGATTCCCCGCTCGGCATACGCGATGTTGTCGCTGCGCTGGAAGAAGTGCTGGTCAGGATGCGGATCAGCCACGATGGGAAGCCCGGCCGCCTTGAACGACGGACCCATGGTTGAGCGCTCGAATCCGGTGAGCCATCCCTTGCCCCGGCCTCCCGCCAGCGAGTCGGGCCGCCCGATCATCTCGATCTCGAGATTGGCCACCATCTTCTCGAGTGGTCGCGCCGGATGGGCCAGGTACCAGCGGGTGCCGAGCAATCCTTCCTCTTCTCCAGTGGTGGTCGCGAACACCACCGTCCGCCTGGGTGGAGGTCCGCGCCCCAGCGCCCGGGCAATCTCCAGCACTGCCACGGTGCCGGACCCATCGTCATCGGCGCCGTTGTAGATCGAATCGCCGGCCACCGGCGTCCCGATGCCGAGGTGATCGTAGTGGGCATCGACCAGCACAACCTGGTCCCTGAGCGTGGAATCGGATCCGCCAACAATCCCGATCAGGTTGTAGCCGATCCGGGGTGCCCCGGGAAGTGAATCGAGCAAGGTGGGTTCGCGCTTCGACCCGCCGATCGGCACCCGCTGGAAGTATCCGCTGTCACCAGCTGGGGTCAGACCGAACTCGGTGAACCGCGCGGCAATGAAGCGGGCGGCCCGATACGAACCGGGGCTCGCGGTCATCCGTCCTTCCATCGAATCATCGGCCAGCGCCGACAGCTCGGCCCGCACATCCGCCTCGCGCACCGGCGCGGGTGCCGGGCCAGCGCCGGAGCTGCAGGCCGTCACCACCATCAGCCCCAGGAATCGCAGCTGCATCAGGCCGGCACTGTCGCCACGGATGAACACGGATAGGTCCTCGGTCAGCCAGAGTACTGTTCGCGAAACAGCTGCATCACGTGAAAAACTGAAAGCGTTCCCGATCGATCCGTGTCATTCCGTGGCCAGGAGAGGCCGGCGGACCTTGTCCACCCGGCTCCAGTACCACCACTGCAGCGGACCGATGGCCCAGTAACTCAAGTAGGACAGCCAGGTCAGCCCGCCGCCCACCAGTGCACCTACCACCGACGCGACGCCCACCAGCACCATCAGCAGGCTCTCGGTCCGATGCGCCCGGGTCATCAGCTGCTCGAGCGGCGACAGCTGCAGAAATTCGCGCCGCCGCCAGGCATGGTGGTACATCGTGGCAAACACCAGGAACACGGCGATGTACCCCGCCGAGAAGATCCCCATCAGTCCCTTGATCTGGGCCGCCTCGATCATCGCCTCGGATCCGCCGCCCGGCAGGGCAACCGTGAGACCGGTCCGCAGCACGATCCGGGTCATCGCGGTCCAGAGAAACTTGAGCGGGTAGACGTAGAACAGCACCACGAACAGCAGCACCGCCGTCAGCAGGGTGCTGGTCAGGTCCTCAAGGGCATACCGGCGGTAGAAGAGATAGTGCTGGTACCAGAGCCAGAACAGCATGGCGAACGAAATCGCAAACGGCAGGAACCCCGCCATGGCGCCGAGCAGTTCGTGGTATGTCCGGGGCACTTCGAGGGATACGACCAGCAGGGTGACGGCAAAGGCGAACACCGCGTCGGCAAAGCCCTCGATCCGCCGGATCTCGCCGCCGCGCCAGCGAAAGTACTTCTCGCCGCCAGGCTGGTGTTTGAGCGCAGCCTGGCTCAGCATCGATCAGCGCGGATAGAACCGCTCATTGCGCTCGGCCTTTTCGACCAGCCGCGGTGCCGGCGCAAACCGGTCGCCGAACTGGGTGGCCAGTTCCCGCAGGAGGCTGACCACCTTGGTGGCGCCCACATCATCGATCATCCGGAGCGGTCCACCCCGGAACGGCGGGAAGCCGATCCCGAAGATGGCGCCGATATCGCCATCACGCGGGGTGCGGATGACGCCCTCCATTGCGGCCATGGCCGCCTCGTTGAGCATCGAGTAGACCAGCCGCTGCTCGATGGTCTCCGGGCTGTGGGTGTCCTGAGGCCGGATGCCGAGCAGATCGTAGACCCGCTCGTCGACGCCGGTCTTGTGGCCGTCGAGGTAGTGGTAGAAGCCCTTGCCGCTTTTCCGGCCGGTGCGGCCATCGGCCAGCATCTTGGCGATCACATCCGAAGGCAGCAGCCGTTCGCCGAACGCCTCGTGCATCACCTTGCCGGCCTTGGAGGCCACGTCGAGCCCGACCTCATCGATCAGGGCAATCGGCCCGACCGGAAATCCGAACCTGGTCATCACCCGGTCGATGACCTCAATCGGCGTTCCCTCGGCAAACAGCCGCCCCGCTTCATTGAGATACGGCGTCAGGATCCGGTTGACCCAGAAGCCCGGAAAATCGCGGACCACGATGACGGTCTTGCCCATCTTGCGGCCGAAGTGCACCGCCGTCACGATCGTCTCGGCGCTGGTCCGGGCGGTGGGAATGATCTCGAGCAGCGGCATCTTCTCGACCGGCGAGAAGAAATGCATCCCGATGACCTTCTCCGGTCGCATCGCCGGCTCGGCGATCTGGCTGATCGGGATGGTCGAGGTGTTGGTGGCAAAGATCGTCTCGGGGCTGGTGGCCCCTTCGACCTCGCGCAGCACCGCCCGCTTGATGGCCAGATCCTCGAACACCGCCTCGATGACCAGGTCGATCCGCTCGAAGCCGGAGTAGTCGGTGGTGCCCGACAGCAGCGCGGACAACCGCTCCAGCTGGTAGCGGGTGATCTTCCGGCGGACCAGCTGGCCTTCGAGAATGCTCATCGCGGCCCGCAGTCCCTTCCCGATCCGCGGCCATTCGGTGTCTCGCAGCCGGACTTCGACCTCGGCCGCGCTGACCGCGGTGCCCGCGATTCCGGCTCCCATGAACCCGGAGCCGATCACGCCCAGCCGCCGCACCGGGTGGGCGGATGCGGTACCGGGCGGAACGCCGTCGTCCTTCTTGAGTGCATTGGTGGCAAAGAAGAGCTGCACCAGCTTGCGGGAGACATCGCCGACAGCCAGCTCACCAAACTTGCGGTGCTCGACGGCGTAGCCCTCCCGGCCGCCGCGCTCCAGTCCGGCCTCCACCGCTTCCAGCGCGGCCAGCGGCGCGGGGTAGTGACCGCCGGTCTTCTTGAGCACCGTGGCGCGAGCGGTCCGGTAGATCAGCCGGCGGCCCAGCGGATTGCGATCGAGCAGCGCGCCCTTGAGCCCAAGGGGGCGGGCCGGTCGCTGTGGCACGCCCTTGGCCACCAGCCGCTCCGCCGCGGCAATGGCCGTCCGGGCCAGGATGCTCGGCGGCACGCATTCGTCCACGATGCCGAGCTTGTATGCCTTGACGCCGGGCACACTCTTGCCGGCCAGGATGATGTCGAGTGCCGCGCTGGCGCCGATCAGTTTCGGCAGCCGCTGGCAGCCGCCGGCGCCGGGAATCAGGCCCAGCTGCACTTCGGGCAGGCCGAGGGAGGTCTTGGGGTGGTCGGTGCAGATCCGGTACTGGCAGGCCAGCGCCAGTTCCAGTCCGCCGCCGAGGCAGGCGCCGTGGATGGCGGCCACGATCGGCTTGGGGGAGTCGGCCACCGCGAACAGCATTTCCTGGCCGGCCCGGCTCAGCGACTCGAGTTCAGCCTGGGTGGTGAGCTGGGTGAACTCTTCGATGTCGGCGCCGGCGATGAAATTGTCCGGCTTGCCCGACTGGAAGATGATGGCGCGAACGGAGGCGTCGGCCCGCAGCCGGGCCAGCAGCGCGGTGAACTCGTCCCGCACCGCCGTGGTGAGCTTGTTGACCGGCTCACCCTCGAGATCGAAAGTGACGACGGCGATGCCGGATTCGTTTTCCGTGGTGAAGGCGGTCATGGTACCAGGTACACGGTACACGGTACACGGTTCAACGATTCCGATGCACGCTCAATGAAGGCCGTGAACCGTGAACCGTGAACCATCACGCGAAGCGTGCTCACCGTCGCTCCAATACCATCGCAAACCCCATCCCGCCCTGCGCGCAGATCGAGATCAGCCCGAACTGCACATCCCGCCGCTTCATCTCGTTGGCCAGCGACGTCGCGATCCGGGCGCCGGTGGCGCCGAACGGATGGCCGATGGCAATCGAGCCACCCATGACATTCGTCTTGGTCCAGTCCACCTCTCCCACCGGCTCCGGCCGGCCCAGCCGCTCGGCCCATTCCTTCGAACCCCAGGCCTGGGCATTCGATAACACCTGGGCGGCAAAGGCTTCGTGAATTTCGACCAGTCCCAGGTCCTTCCAGGTGATGCCAGCCCGGTCGAGTGCCAGCGGCACCGCGAACACCGGCCCCATCAGGAGCTGCCACCCGGGATCGACCGCGGCCACGGCGTAACTGCGGATATAGGCCAGCGGTTCGTAGCCCAGGGCGCGGGCGTTGTCCTCCGCCATCAGCAGCACCGCCGATGCGCCGTCGGTCAGGGGCGAGCTGTTGCCGGCGGTGACCGAGCCGTACTTGCGATCGAACACCGGCTTCAGCGCCGACAGCACCTCGAAGGTGGTATCGGGCCGGATCAGGTTGTCGGTGACCACCATCTCGTCGCTCTTCGGGCCGGCTGGCATCGGCGCGATCTCGAGGCCGAGCCGGCCATCGGTCTGGGCCGCCGCAGCCCGCTGGTGCGACAGCAGCGCCAGCCGGTCCTGGGCCTCGCGGCCGATCCCGTTTTCCTTGGCCATCTTCTCGGCCGACTGGCCCATCGATTCGCCGGTGGACGGTTCGGCAATGGCCGGGGACACCGGCACCAGGTCCTTGAACCGGGCCTTGGCAAAGATGCCCAGCCGCTGGCCGACCGACTTGGCCTTGCTGGCATCGACCAGCAGCCGGCTCATCCGCTTGCTGTGCAGGATCGGGATGTCGGACAGCGATTCGGCGCCGCCGGCCAGCACGATATCGGCGTGGCCCAGGGTGATCTGGTCGTAGGCGTAGCTGATGGCCTGGCCGCCGGAGGCGCAGGCCCGGTTAACGGAAAACGCCGGAATGTCCCTGGGAAGCTGCGGCAGCAGGCTGACTTCGCGGGCGAGATTCGGCGCCAGGACCGACGGGATGACCTGGCCGAAGACCACCTCGTCGATCTGGCGGCCATCGATTCCGGTGCGGATCAGCAGTTCCTGGGCGGCGCGGCGGGCCAGCTGGGCGGCGGTGAGATCGCGGAAGACGGTGCCGCTGCGGGCAAACGGGGTGCGGACTCCAGCGACCAGCGCCACCCGTCGGGACGGAAGTCCCATGATATATTCCCGCTACCGTCTCTGGGCGACGATGCTGGCCACGGCGCGCTGCCGGCCGGCATCGAGCGGCTCGTAGACTTCCCGTCCATGAATCATTTCGAGCGGCTTGGCCAGCTCGGCCAGCTCCCCAGGCTGCAGCAGGTGGTCGGGCGATGTCGGTCCCCAGCCCAGGTCCCGCTGCCAGTCCAGAAAGGTTTCCATTATCAGCAGCCCATTGGGTGCCACCAGCTCGCGGATGGCCGGCATCCGGCGGCGGTCCAGGTAATTGAAGACCAGGACCACGTCGAACTGGCCCAGCTGGGGCCAGTCGCCCTCGAGGTCGGTACAGCGCCAGTCGATGGTGAGCCCGAGGCGCGAGGCGGCTTCCTTGCCGATGTCGAGCTTGGCGGCATCCCGATCGATGGCCGTCACGACGCCGCCCCGCTGGGCGGCCAGCAGACCATGGCGCCCCTCGCCGCAGGCCAGGTCGAGCACCCGGGCTCCGGATTGGATTCGATGATCGTGCCAGAACAGCCAGGGGCTGGGCCGGGAAATGTAGAGCACGGGCGCCGGGGTTCCCACGGAAGTCTGTGGCATCGAGCCTCATTGGACCGGCTGACCCGCGAGCCGGTAGATCTGCTGGTCATCGGCGGCGGAATCACCGGCGCCGGAATCGCGCGTGACGCCGCCATGCGCGGCCTGTCGACTGCCCTGGTGGACCAGCGCGACTTTGCGGCCGGCACCAGTTCCCGCTCCAGCCGCCTGATCCACGGCGGGCTGCGCTACCTCGAGGAGGGCGCCCTGCACCTGGTGTTCGAAGCCAGCCGGGAGCGCCATACCCTGCTCCGCATTGCCCCGCACCTGGTCCGGCCGCTCCCCTTCATCTTTCCGGTCCATCGTGGCGACCGGGTGCCGCTCTGGAAAGTAGCGGCAGGCGTCTGGCTGTATGAAGCGCTGTCGCTGTTCCGCAATGTGCGGCGACCGCGCATCCTCGGCAAGCGTACCCTGCTCCGGATGGAACCGGCCCTCAAGAGCCGGGGCCTCACCGGCGGGGCCCGCTACTACGACGCCCAGTGCGATGACGCCCGCCTGACGCTGGCCGTGATCCGGTCCGCCATCAGTCACGGCGCCATGGTGGCGAATTATATGTCGGTCAAGGGGCTGAACCGGGAGAGTGGCCGGATCAGCGGGGCCACCATCGAGGACCAGCTCACCGGTCAGACCGGCGTGATTCGGGCCGCGGCCGTGGTCAATGCCACCGGTCCCTGGTCTGACCGGCTGCGCCGGATCGAGGATCCGGCCGCCACCCCGATGCTCGGCATGACCAAGGGCGCCCACGTCCTGGTCCGTCGCTCGCGCCTCGGGCACCAGGAAGCCATCACCATGACCAGCCCGATCGATGGCCGGATCATGTTCGCACTGCCCTGGGGGCCGTTCAGCTATATCGGCACCACCGACACCACCACGACCGAGTCGGCCGATGAAGTCGGACCGCTGGCCGAGGATGTCACCTACCTGCTCCGCTCCGCCAACGCCTACTTCCCGAACGCCCACCTGAACGACGACGATGTGCTGTCCGCCTGGGCCGGTCTCCGCCCGCTGCTGCTGGCCGACCCGAAACTCGGGCCCTCGCAGCGCTCACGCGAGCACCGGATCGTGCGGGGCAGCGGCGGGATGTACACCATTGCCGGCGGCAAGCTCACCACTTTCCGCTCAATGGCGGCGGAGCTGGTGGACCTGGTGGCCGAAGCACTCCGCAAGGAGCGCGGCTTTCCGCGATTGCCGTCCCCGGGTACCGACCGTGAGGCGCTGCCGGGCGGGGAGGTCCCCGATCATACCTCGTTCCGCCAGGCCGGCCTCGATCTCGGCCTCTCGATGTCGACCGTCGTTCACCTCTGGCGCCATTACGGCACCGAGATGGCGGCCATCTTCAATCTGGTGCGCGAAGAGCGCGGGCTGATGACTCCACTCGACCCGGCCCATCCAGCCATTGAAGCCGAAGTCATCCACATCGCCCGCCGCGAGCTGCCGGTCCGGATCGAGGATGTCATGATCCGGCGGCTCCACCTGTTCTACGAGACGATTGATCATGGCAGGGCCGCTACTACACGGACGGCAGCGCTGCTGGCGCGGGAACTGGGCTGGAGTACCGAACAACAAGCCACCGAGGTGGCGCGCTACTTCGAGCTGCTCGACATCGCTCCGGAGTTCCGCCATGAAAAACGGGGAGGGCCGGCCGCGGCGCTCCCCGAATTCGACAGCCAGTAACCGGGCCCGGCTATTTCACGACCAGGGTGCCGCACATCCCGCTGCAGGTCGCAGGCGTTGGATTGGTGCCGTGGCTCAGGCAGACGAACTTGTAGGTGCCGGGGTTGGGAAAAATCGTCTGCGGCGCCTGGACCCCGGTGTGACTCGGAATATCAATGAATCCAGGATCGCCGAAGGACGTGACATCGTGGGTGAACTGATCCCACTGCCACGTCACTGTGCCACCGACCGCCAGGGTATCGACCACCGGACTGAAGGCCCCGGCCGCACTGCCATCGAGATTGATGGTTACCGCTGATGGCGGCGGATTGGGTGGGTTGGTGGTTCCACCCCCCCCGCAGGCCGCTACCAGTACCAGTGCCGTAACCGTCATGCCCGCCGGCCGAAGCCCCATGCATCCCCCTCGAAGAATCCTGCCCAACGATACATCCAACCTGGTCACTGCACCACGACCGAGCCGGTCATGGCGGTGCCGTGGACCGAGCAGGTGTAGCTGTAGCTGCCGGCGGTGCCCATGGTGAGGAACAGCTCCTTGGCCGCCACAAAATCACCGCTGACGTAGAACAGCGGGTCGATGCCCGAGGCCAGCACCACCCCGTGAGTCCGGCTGCCCCGCCAGTGCCAGTGAATCACTCCGCCGACCGGCAGGGTATCGACGGCCGGGTTGACCGAATGATTCCGTTCGCTGACGAAGACGATCTGGCCGACGGTGTCCACCGTGGTGCTGCCGAGGTCGATGGTGATCGTGTCGGTCACCGGGACACCGACGACGAACGGGGTGCTGGTGTCACTGGCCAGACCCGGTGAGCTGGCGATGATCTGGAACAGCCCCACGCTGTCGACCGACACGCCACTCAGGATCGCGGTACCACTGGATGCGTTCTGGGTCACGGTGCCGTGGAGGGCGGCGCCATTGTTTGGCACCAGCGAGAGGGTGACCGGTGCGCTGGAGGAGGTGATGGCCACCAGGCTCGAATCCGCGATCACGACCCTGATTGCCGGTACGATGGCGTGGCCCGCGAGCACCGCCGAGGGCTGGCCGGTGATGTGGACTCGGCTGGCCACTCCTGCGCCGCCACCCCCGCCACCCGGCTCGTTGTCGTTGATGGTCGGGGAGTTGCATCCGACCCAGGCCGCCGCCAGCAGGACGATGCCCAGCGGCAGGGTGAAACGGGAACCAGGGTGCGGTTTGCTCACGATCTACCTCCGGAATGCCCGGCCGGCTGGGCCTTGAATAGAGAGTGCCACAAGGAGCCGGCGGGGACTTCCCCACCGGCTCCCTCACTATATACACGATCTTCTCCGGTTGTTGGCGGCTGTGATCGGAACCCGGCTACTTGACCACAATCTTGCCGGACATGGCGGCACCGTGAATCGTGCAATTGTAGAAATAGGATCCGGCGGCGTCGAAGGTCATGGCATACTCGTGACCCACCACCGACGAGGTGTCACTGTCCGTAAAGGTCGGGGATCCGGTCGAGTGGACCCCATGCAGCCCGGTGGTCCAGCTCCAGGTTACGGTGCCGTGTACGGCCAGCGTATCGAAGGCGGGGTTGACCGAACCGTTCCGGGTGCTGCGGTACTGCGGCCCGCTGACCAGCGTGTTGAGGGTGACCTCGAGGGCCGCTGGCGGAGGTGGTACGGGCACCACGGTAATGGTGGCGCTGACCGCACTGTCGAGAGATCCCGACTTGGCGATGATCCGGTAGCCGCCAAGCGAATCGATCTTGAGGTCGGGAAAGGTCACCTGACCACCCACCGCCAGGTGCGCCGCACTGCCACCCAGCGGCCCGGGACCGACCGCCCGGATGTACACCCGGACGTTGGCGTTCGAGCTGGTGACCAGGTGGCCGCTGGCGTCCTGGACATGGACTGTGAAAATCGGGCTGAACGGAGTGCCGAGGAAGGCGGTATCGGGCTGGGCCGTGATCACCAGTTGGGCGGCGACCGGACCGGTCGTGCCACCGGTTCCGCTGCCACACCCACCGAGGCCGGCAGCGAGCACCAGGAGCCCGACCGGTAGGGCGATTGATTTCATGACTGACCTCCACTGAGTTACGGAGCGGTGACGCACTGGCTGCACGGTAAGTTACGGGACGCCTGCCGGTCAGTAAACCGCACATCCTAGCCGCCTCGGTCCTCCCGATTATCATTCAAGCTCCTATGGATACTAATCCCTTTGAAACGGCCAACGCCGGTTTTGCCCAGGCGTTGTACGAAGAATTTCTGCGCGACCCCAACGCCGTCTCCCCGGAGTGGCGCCAGCTGTTTGAGAGCGGGGTGGTCGGTGAGGCCCCCGCCTATGGCAGCAATGGATCGAACGGCGCGCGCGATGCCAGCGCCACCGGCGAGCCTGCCCCTTCCCAGCCCAGCCCACCTCCCCTGCCCGCCAGGACTGTCGGCACCTCCACCCCGCCTGCGGGCGGAACGCCCCTCAAGGGGCCGGCCGCAAGGCTGGCGGCCAACATGGCCGAGAGCCTTACGGTGCCGACCGCGACGACCTTTCGCGAGATGCCGGTCGGGGTGCTCGAGGGCCGCCGCAAGGAGCTGAACAGCGCACTGCGCGCCGCGGGCCGCGCCGAGAAGGTTTCCTTCACCCACCTGATCGGGTACGCCCTGGCCCGCGCGGCCCAGCGCCACCCGGTATTGAGTCACAGCTACGCCGAATCGGCGGGCACCGGGTACCGGGTCGAGCCGGGCCAGCTCAACCTCGGCCTGGCCGTTGACGTCGAGCGAAAAGACGGCAGTCGCGGTCTGGTGGTACCGGTGATCAACCGCGCCGATTCGCTGACATTCCTGGAGTTCCACTCGGTGTACGAGGGGCTGGTTGAAAAGGCCCGGGCCGGCAAGCTGCTGCCCGACGCCTTTGCCGGCGCCACCATGTCGCTGACCAATCCTGGCGGACTCGGCACTTCGGCGTCGGTCCCCCGCCTGATGTCCGGTCAGGGCAGCATCATTGCCGTTGGGGCCATCGGATATCCCGCGGCCTTTGCGAGCGTGGCCGAGGACCGGGTGCGCGAGATGGGTGTCGCCCGGGTCATGACCGTTACCTCGACCTACGATCACCGGATCATCCAGGGCGCTGAGTCGGGGGAATTCCTCCGGACGCTCGATGGGCTGCTGCAGGGCGAGGACCGTTTCTTCGAGCAGGTATTTGACAGCCTCGGCCTCAAGCCGCCGGCGGCACCGGCCCTGAATGGCGGACCCCCGGCCCGGCCGCTGCCTGGCGCTCGCGCTGGCGCCCCGATCGCTGAAGCCCAGCTGTTCCATGTGGCCGCGGCCATGGCACTGGTCAAAGCCCACCGGACGCACGGCCACCTCGCGGCCCGCCTCGATCCGCTGGGCAGCGAACCGGTCGGCGATCCGGCACTCGACCCCAGTCCGCTCGGCCTCACCCCCGAGGCCATGGCCGAGATTCCGACCGGTGTACTGCGGATCGCGTGTCCGGGCCGGACCCTGGCGGAGGCGCTCCCCAATCTGCAGGCCGCCTACTGCGGCACCATTGCCTACGAACTCGAGCACATCAGCGATCACCAGGAGCGGGTCTGGCTGCGCCAGATGATCGAGTCCGGCGCCCACCGGGTGCCGCTCTCGGCCGATGAAAAGCGCACGCTGCTGGCGCGGCTGACCCAGGTCGAGACGCTGGAGACTTTCCTGCACAAGGCCTACCTGGGCCAGAAGCGATTCTCGATTGAAGGGGTCGACACCCTGGTCCCGATGCTCGACCTGGTCATCGACCAGGCGGCCCGGGCGGGAGCCCGTGAAGTGGTGGTCGGCATGGCGCACCGCGGCCGGCTCAATGTGCTGGCCCACACCGTACGGCTGCCCTACGAGTCGATCTTCGCCGAGTTCGAGGGCGGCAAGGCCATCGACCTCGATGCGTTGACCCCGGAGGGCGGCACCGGCGACGTGAAGTACCATCACGGCGCCGAAGGCGCCTACAAGACCTCCGACGGACGGGCCGTGGCCGTCGCGCTCTGCCCCAATCCGAGCCATCTGGAGTTCGTCGGCGCGGTGGTCGATGGCCGGGCCCGGGCCCGCCAGACCCAGCGCACGGGTCGCGAAGCCATTCACGATCAGACCGCCGCGGTGCCGGTGATCATTCACGGCGACGCAGCCTTTGCCGGCCAGGGTGTGGTCGCCGAAACCCTCAACCTCGGCGCGCTGCGAGGGTACAGCACCGGCGGCACCATTCACATCATCACCAACAACCAGATCGGTTTCACCACCGATATGCGGGACGCGCGCTCCACCCGTCACGCCAGCGACGCGGCCAAGGGGTGGGACGTGCCGATCATCCACGTCAATGCCGACGACCCGGAGGGCTGTCTCTCCGCCATCCGGCTGGCCATGGCCTACCGGGAGAAATTTTCCCAGGATGTGCTGATCGACCAGGTCGGCTACCGGCGCCATGGACACAATGAGGGTGACGAACCGAGCTACACCCAGCCACTGATGTACGAGCGGATCAGGCTGCATCCCACCGTGCGGACGCTGTATGCCGCGCAGCTCGCCAGTGAAGGGGTGCAATCGATCGCCGATTCCGACAAGGCGGCGGAAGCGGCCTACCAGAAGCTGATCGACGTGCAGGCCGGCTTCAAGAATCCCGCGACCCGGACGGCGCCCGCCGAACAGCCCAAGCCGGATCATCGCGGCGCCGGGCCGGAAGTGGACACCGCCGTGCCTGCCGATCAGCTCACCGCGCTCAACGAGCAGCTGCTGACCTGGCCCGATGGCTTCCTGGTCAATCCCAAGCTGCGTAAACAGCTGGAGCGCCGCCGCCCGGCGCTCGGTCCGGCCGGTGTGATCGACTGGGCCCACGCCGAGGCGCTGGCGCTGGGCTCACTGCTGACGGAGGGAGTGCCGATCCGGTTCACCGGGCAGGACACCGAGCGGGGCACTTTCAGCCAGCGGCACATGGTGCAGCACGATGCAGTCACCGGGGCGGAGTGGTGCCCCATCCAGCACCTGCCCGGTGCGCTGGCGCCGCTCGAATTGCACAACAGTCCGCTGTCCGAGCTGGCCACCATCGGCTTCGAATACGGTTACAGCGCCGCTGCGCCCGAGGCGCTGGTGCTGTGGGAAGCGCAGTACGGCGACTTCGTCAATGGCGCCCAGGTCATCATCGATCAGTTCCTGGTGTCGGGATTGTCCAAGTGGGGCCTCACCACCAGGCTCACACTGCTGCTGCCGCACGGCTATGAGGGAGGCGGTCCGGAACATTCCAGCGCTCGGCTCGAACGGTTCCTGCAGCTGGCGGCCGAAGGCAATATCCGGGTGGCCAACCCGACCACGTCGGCCCAGTACTTCCACCTGCTGCGGCGCCAGGCCAGGCGCACCCGCCAGCGTCCACTGGTGGTGATGACGCCGAAGAGCCTGCTCCGCCTGCCGCAGGCCGGCTCCAGAATAGCCGACCTGTCCGGCGGCCAGTGGCAGCCGGTGATCGACGATGCCTCGATCGAGGACGCCAGAAATACCCGCCGGCTGCTGCTCTGCTCGGGCAAGGTCTACTACGACCTGCTGGCTGAAGCGGCCAAGCGCACCAACCGGCCGGCCATCATCAGACTGGAGCAGCTGTATTCATTCCCCGAGGCTGAGCTGCGCCAGATCCTGGCCCGCTACAGCAACGCCCGGGAAATCGTCTGGGTCCAGGAAGAGCCGCAGAACATGGGAGCGTGGACTTTCCTCGAGCCGCGCCTGCTGCGCCTGGTACCCGCCGGCGCCAAGCTCAGTTACGTCGGACGGCCGGAACGGGCCAGCCCAGCCGAAGGCTATCCGGCGGCGCACAGCCTGGAGCAGAAGCGGATTGTGGGGGAGGCGCTGGGGTAACCGCGGGGGGCAGGGGGGCAGACCACACATCGCACCCCTGCCTTTTTCATTCCATCCGAGCGTCCGACCATCCGACGTCTGTTCCATCCGACAATCGCACCATCCGACAATTCAGCTAGCGCCGCTTTTGTCCCGGCCTGCCTCTTCGGTGTCCGAGTCCGCTCGGCGCCTGGCCATTGGCCGAGGGCTTGAGGAATGGACGCTCGATGGCGTTGCGGATGATTTCCTTGACCGACTCGGAGATATGCTCGCCGTAGTGGAGCAGGAAGACACCGCGGGAGCGGCGCTGGGTAATGAAGGAAAGAAACGGGGTGTCGGCCTTGCGGCTGTTACAGTCTCGGCAGGCGACGACCAGGTTGTCCGCCCGGTCGTAGGCCGTCTGGCCTTTCCGGGGATAGACATGGTCCAGCGTCACGGCCGAGACTGGCGAGATGACGATACCGCAGTAGGCGCACACCGGACCGTATTCCGCGAGTAACCATTCGCGGTGATTGTCCATGGAGCGACGACCGAGATTGCGGAACTGGGGCGTGGCGGCGGGGCTGCCTGATTTCGAACGACGACGGGTACGGGGACGTGGCACTAGGTACTATTTCCAAGGGTTCAAGATGTGACATAAGATAGCAGGAGAGGCAATCTAATGATACGGGCGGGTAATTCAGGTAAGAAGTGAGAGGTAAGAGGTGAGCGGGCGGCAGAAAAGCTCTGGCCACGGACGAGCGCGGATGGTTCCGATGCACGCTGGCGACCCGGATCCCCGGGCCGACATCGGAGTTGCTGGTTACAAAAAAACCGAACTGCTCAGTGCAACGATTCGAGGTCGAGCCATGGCCTGGAGCGGTCCGTGTTCATCCGTGGCTGTTCGATGGCCACGGACGAGCGCGGATCGCTCAGACTCCATTTGGACACTCGGATCGCCTGGCGGACATCGGACTGGTTGGTTACAAAAACAGCAACTGCTCGATGCGACAATTCGAGGTCGAGAAATGGCCTGGAGCGGTCCGGGTTCATCCGCGGCTGTTCAAGGTCCGCGGCCTTCCTCGGCACCTGGGACCCCAAGTTCCATATGCCAGCCCGCCTATTTCTCGACCCCGCGGATGGTTCAGACTCCCGATGGAGACTCGGATCGCCTGGCGGACATCGGACTGGTTGGTTACAAAAACAGCAACTGCTC
>JBDTTF010000198.1:0-22079 GCA_039930765.1 Gemmatimonadota bacterium
CACCGTTCGATTGAAAAAGGGCGCGCCCCGCGGCTTCATGCGCTTGTTAGGCACCACCTGACTCCGGATGGTCGAGGTACGGGGACAAGCGCGCGCTGAGAATCTCGAACAGGTCTTCGCCCAGGGGCTCGTACTCATCGGGGATATAGAGCACGATCAACGGCTTCCCCTCAATCTCTCCGCGAAATTTCTTCCGGAGACGATCCCGATGCCGCTTCTCCATGACGAAAATGCGATCAGCCCATCCAATATGGCCGGCCGTGACTTTGATCCGCGCATCCTGTTCGGTTCCCGCCGAGCGGACATCGAACCGCGGATCGTCCTCCAGTAGCTTCTCCGCCGTAAGACTACGAATGCGATTCTGACTACAAATGAATAGGAGCTTTTCGCGCTCGGGCATTCGGCCTTTTGAAGTAGTGGCAAAGGCTGCAGTACCGCGACCCTGGCCAGGGTGCGCCTAACGCATCGCGCATACGCTGCGGGCGCTTTTCGTATCGAAATCGCAGGCCGCAGCTCCCAACCAATGATTCCCGCTGACTTGATGCGCTGGTTAGCCCGCACGAGCTACCAGCTCCGCTATGCGTGCGTCCTGGAGCCAGATGGCGTCCACCACATCGAAGGCGGTTTGGGCAGTGGGAGTGTCAAGCACCTGAGCGCGAGCGAGTACGCGACCGGCCAGGTCGCTCTGGGCCGTAGGCCGTCCCGCCGCGTCCACTACCATGAATTGCGACCCCTCGGGCATCTGACGAAAGGCAAGAGACACCGCGACTCGGTCTTCCCGACCGGCTCCCTCCCCCCAGCGGCCAAGGATGAGGTCGAAACTAGCGCCATGTTCGAGGACTTTACCTGGGGTCCACTCGACACAATATGAGGCCTGGGTTGTACCGCCTCGATGGGCGTAGCCCCATATCCGGCGGGTGGTGCCACCACAGCAATTGCACTGTTCCAATTCTTTGGAGCCTGCTGGCTCAATAGTTAGCCCTGAGCTCATAGTATTGAAAATGGGTTACTGAGTTGCTGTCGAATGCCTGAATTCAGACTAACGCATCGCGCAGAAGCTGCGGGCGCTGTTGTGTATACCAATCGTAGACCGGAACACCTAATCGATGAGCCCCTCTAGCTTCGTGCGCGGGTTAGGCGTCACTCTCCAGGTTGCTGGAGTCAGCCGCGAGAATCTCGTCGCGAATGAATGCTAGCCTGGTCGCAAGCAGGTCCGCATTAGCTCGCGTCCCCGGCACGTCGACTGGAATCACATCATCCAGACTCGTGCCAGCCCTAATGGCATCGACCCAGCCCTGCATTTCCTCGACATATCCTTCGAGCGCCTCATGCCATGTGGGCGCTTCATCAAGAACGAGATACGCCGGCGGCAGGTCTCCGACAATAACCCATAGTGAGGTATCGACCCCAGCACGCGAAGATTCTACGTCGAATTGGAAAACGCCCAGGACACCGGCGGTGGCCCATCCCAGTCTCCCACCCAGGATTCGCGTGCACCATGTCTGAGAGGTGAGGAAACTCGCAGCTCGGGCTGCGAGCGCCTTAACTTCTGGGTCTAGGGTTTCGTCCAGTGTGATCACCGCATTGATTCCGATCTACTGGTGACGCCTAACGCCAATTCCAATCCGGTGTCATCGGATTGAAGACAATAGCACAGATGTGGCCGCAGCTACCTGGCTGGCCGACTCCACTGCGCCCCTTCCTAAAGCGCCGTTCGCTCGAGCTACCCACCAGCCACCAAACTGCACTGAATTGACCCGTTCCGCACTATTTCGGTTATGCCCCGCGGGCATTGTGGTCCGATATTCTTTATATGGGGGGGCCCCCCGTGACCCTGCGCCCCAATCCTGAATCGTTCAGGCCGCCCTCCGCCCACTCGGCAAGCCGTGCACGGCTCCAACTCTTACTCCGGTTGGGATTTCGAGCCGAGCACCGAGCGCGGTTAGATGGCGGCCTATGCCGTGACATGCGGCACCGCCCTCACCATCTCGACCCCCCGCTCAGCGCACCCACAACGACCCCCGCAGCCGGATATCTCGCGACGACGCCCCCACCATGATCCGGAACTCGCCCGGCTCCACGATCCAGTGCATCTGCCCATCGAGCAACTGCAGTTGGCGCGGACCCACGGAGAACGACAGCTCGCGCTCTTCGCCGGGCTCAAGATGGATCCGCCGCACATCCTTCAGTGCCTCCACGGGCTGTGCCACAGAAGCAAGCAGGTCTCGGACATACAACTGCACCACCTCGTCCCCTTCCCTGCTCCCGGTATTCTTCACTCGGCAGCGGACCACTGCCGAATCGCCGGGGGCAATCTGGGCCGGTGAGACCTCGAGTGACGAGTATTCAAACGAGGTGTAACTCAGCCCAAACCCGAACGGGAACAGTGGCAACCCGGTGAGATCGAGATAATCATCGCCCCGGCCGGTCGGCTTGTGGTCGTAGACCAGCGGCAGCTGGCCCTCGGCCACCGGAAAGGTGATCGGCAGCCGCCCGGCCGGATCCGCATCGCCAAAAAGGATCTGTGCCACGGCGGTGCCGCCCTGCTCGCCGGGATACCAGGCGTCCACGATGCCATCCACCCGCTCACGCCAACCCCCCATCGTGATGGCGCTGCCTCCGACCAGCACCACCACGACAGGTGTGCCGGTCGTGCTGACAGCCCGGATCAACTCTTCCTGGTGTCCAGGAAGCCCCAGCAGCGCCCGGTCCCTGAATTCGCCCTCCTCGATACCGGCGACCACTACGGCGACCGAGCTCCGCCTGGCCAGCGCCGCAGCCTCCGCCACTCGTCTTCGCCAATCGTCAGGCACGCCGGCATTCCAGACCAGCCGCACTCGGCCGTTGCCGATGGTCTCGAAGAACTCCAGTCGAATTGTGTGCGCACTCCGCGGTTGCAACGTGACAGCCACCAGCCTGCTCCCCGCGGAATTCTTCTGCCAGTTGTCGATCAGCAACCGGCCATCGAGATACAGCCGGTAGCCGTCACTGCCTTCGACTCCTAGCCGGGTGACACCGCCCGCAGGCACCGTCAGGGTGCCGGTCCACCGGGCCGAGTACCAGTCGAGCGGAATCCCGTCGCCGGGAGCGGACAGAGTCCAGCTGAAATCAACCAGCGAGTCGACCCGAGTCACGGCGGGACGGCCCGACAGCTCCGGCGTATCGAAATATTCGCCCTGAAGCCCCGGCCGCGGGTGTCCATGCTCCAGATGGGACAATGCTATCGCCGGCACGACAACCCACTCTCGGCTCACCCGTCCGGAGCCCGGAGCGTACCGGACTCGCGCCGTGCCCAGCCGGGCGCGAATTCCGTCCAGGATAGACACAGTCCGACTGCCGGGACCGCTGTACCCGCCCAGCCGACCTTCGACCGCATCAGTTCCGATCACAGCAACCGATGCAATCAACGGCTTCAACGGCAACCGGTGTCCGCGATTCTGCAGCAGGACAATGCTCTCACGCGCGGCCTTGAGTGCCAAGGCGTGGTGGTCAGCATCCCCATTCACGGACGCCGCGCTGTCAGGATCAACGAACGGGTGCTCGAATAACCCGAGTTCAAACTTGGCCCGCAGCACTCGGCTCACCGCGGCATCGATGACTGAATCGGGTATCAGTCCGGCATTGAAAGCGGCCCAGTAGGGCTGGAACTGTGGATAGGACGACTGGAAGATGACGTCGAGCCCGGACGTCAATGCGTGCTGGGCCGCGGTAGCAGTGCTGGCCTCGGTGTTGTGCAGCACGGTGGCGCCGCCGGTGGCCGCCGCATCCGAGATCACGAAACCCCGAAATCCCCAGTCATGCTTGAGGGTTCCGGCCAGCAAGTCACGATTCTGGCTGGCCGGGGTGCCATCCACCGAGTTGTACGCGGTCATGACCGATTGGGCCCCGCCAATCTCGATGGCCGCCTTGAACGGCGGGAAGAAATACTCCTCCAGCCGCCGAGGACTGACCTCGATCGGGTAGCTGTCCCGCCCGCCTTCGCCGACATTGGCCACGAAATGCTTCGGGGTCGCGATGACTCCGCTCCGCTCAACCGCGCCGACGAATGCCACGCCCATGGCTGAGGCCAGCCAGGGATCCTCGCCATAGGTCTCCTCGGTCCGGCCCCAGCGCACATCGCTGGCCAGATTCACCACCGGCGACAGCAGCTGCCGGATCCCCCGGCTCCGCGCCTCCCGCGCGATGGCGGCCGCCACCTGCCCCATGAGCGCAGTGTCGAATGTCGCCGCCAACCCGATGGCCTGCGGGAAGACAGTCCCGCCCTCGCGGACTACGCCATGCAGCCCCTCATCAAAGGCGATGATCGGGATGCCGAGCCTGGTCCGTTCGACGAAGTACCGCTGAATGGCGTTGATCCGCTCGGCGTGCGCGCGAGCAGCACTGGGCCCGCGGGCAGGGCCCGCGGGAGTGACCTGCAGGCCGAAGATGCCGTGGGAGTAATCGTGGGTCGAGTCGTCGAGATCGCCGGGAATCATGAACAGCTGCCAGAATTTCTCGGCCAGCGTCATCCGCTGCAGCAGGTCCTGCACCCTGGCCTCGACGGCCAGGGTCGAATCGCGATAGCCCGGCTGGGCCGAGGTCTGAGCCACAGCCACCCGGCCAAACAGCAGCAGGACGATGGCCCACCACTTCATGGGCCAAACATCGAATCGAACTTGCCGCTCGCAAGTTTGCCGTTGAATCGCCGGCCGATCGCCGCGATCAGCGCCGAGTCCTTCGACTCACCGGGCATCGAGACCAGCACATAGCTGAAGTCGGAAGTGGCGGCCACGTTGACCAGCTTGCCGCCGATCTGGACCGGCATCTCGTAGGCGTCGGAGTCCGCCGGCATCCGTTCCGCCTTGAAGTCCGTGACCAGGAAATCAAGCAGCGAGGCCCGCAACTCGCGCCCGGCCTTCTCGATCCGGTACTTCGGCTCGCCATCCTGCTCCGAGAACTCGCCGTAGTAAGGGATCGGAGCAAAATGCGGGCGCTCGACCAGCCGATCGAATCCGTCCGGTCCCCGGTTCCAGATGAAATGATGCTGGAGCCACGCTGGATCGAGCCCGTCGAGGCTGGGAAACCGCATCCGAAGCGGGTCGACTGGAAGCAGGTATGACTGGTTGGCCACGAAGTCGGTGACCGCCAATACCAGCGTATCGTTGGTGTACTGCTTGTAGCCGTACCGAACGAAACTCCGCTCATCCTTCGAGACGCCGAGCGGCGGAACGCTGGGGACGACCGTGTAAATCGTGTCGGAATCGAAACGCTTGACCGTCCGGTTCCGGCTGTCGAACACACTCTTGCCCATCAGATACAGTCCGGGGCGGTCAAACATCCTGGAGTCAATCCGTCCCTGGACCCGGCCCTGGCTGCGCTGACTGCGGAACCGGGTCGTGTCATTGGTCAGTTCGGTGGCCTCGATCGAGTAGCCACCGCAATCCCCGATCGATTCGGTCCGTGCCCCGCCGCTGTCACTGGCAATCAAATAGCAGCCAGCGTCCGAACCCTGCGACCGGTCCAGCACGATGAGTGAAGGTCCGGCGCCTGCCACCACCGCAACGCCAGTGAGGGTAG
This sequence comes from Gemmatimonadota bacterium, assembly GCA_039930765.1. Lineage (GTDB taxonomy): Bacteria > Gemmatimonadota > Gemmatimonadetes > Gemmatimonadales > GWC2-71-9 > DATEHG01. Next base: position 5,557 of record JBDTTF010000198.1, read on the forward strand.
CCGAATCACTGACGACCACGGTCTTCCCGTGAGCGCCGATGACGAACCGGGCATCGGACAGGCTGGTGGGGTGACCGTCGACCTCACCATGGTAGTAAGGTCCCGAGACGGTCCCGATCTCGAATGCTCCGACGGTCTGGGTCCGGATGACCTGGCTCTGTTTCTGGACCCGGTACCTCATGGTCATCTGATCCGGCAGCGCCGGCGCACCTGGCCTGGCCCTCGGCATCCACTGGCTCCACTCGAGATCACCATGACCCGGACGACCACCGAGCGGCATCAGGATGCCGAACCGGGTGGTATCGCCGAGGTCAAGCGTGAGCAGTCGCTTGCCGCGCCCGGTGAAGATGTTGACCGCTCCCGGCACCACCCAATGTCCGTCGACCAGCCTGGCATCCTGTTTCCAGAGTGGCCCAGTCTGGGAGACCCGGACAGTGTGGGACAGGTGGGGAACCGAACGAAGGGTGACAGAACCCTCCGCGGTGTCGGATGCTGGCGATTCAGTGCGCGAGGCCGGAAACCGCACCTCGACCGCCAGCAGCAGCGTTTCGCCGTCGATCTCGGGCGGCACATCAGCCAGGAATCGGGCCACGCCCCCGATGATCCCGATCAATCCCAATGAAATCGCCAGCGAAACCCCCAGCCCGCGACCAAATCCTGGATGCGCCCCGGCCGCAACCACCCGGCAAGCGATGATCCCGATGAGGAACCCCCCGAGGAGGCCGAGCAGCGCCATGAAGATGACGAAGTAGCCCGATCCCCCTTCTCGGCTGGGAATGTGGTACCAGTCGACCACAAGGGACGCCACCACTCCGGCCGTAAGGGCGGCTGCCAATGCCGTGAGAATGGCGGCACCAATCGATGCCGGCCACTTCATCGGCGATTCAGCGAGTTCAGAGGGGTAGTCAGTGCGTGAGAGGAAATGCCGCGACCCGCGAGTCTATGCAAGTGAAGCCAGTTCTTTCTCGGTCCATTCAATGATCACCGGCGGCACCACACTGAAATCGCTGTATCGGATCCAGGTCGGCCGGACTCGGACGTAGATCAGTCCGGGCCAGCTCTGCCGGGTTACGCCATCTGGAAAGCGCGCCAGGTACTGTGTGGTCAGCGCCGCCAGCTCCTCACCGGCTGGTTCGTCGGCCACCCCCTCGTACTGCACCGTCCGGAGATCACCGAGTCCCGAACCACCGATGACAAAGGCCATACGCCCATCGCGCCGGAGATTGGCGGCCTTGCGAGTTTCGGCCAGGGTGTCGAAAACGAGTTCGAATCGGTCGGTGACCACGACGCCCACCACGGCCGCCTGCGGAGCACCCGATGCCGATACCGAGGCTTCGACCGCGTGCTCGTGGCCTCGCATGAATCCAAGCAGCTCGGCCCGTGTCATCGACCCGTCAGGCCGGTCGCCGCGCCGTGGAGACCAGCGCTACCCCCGCCGCGTGAGCGGCCCATGGGTGAGTACGGTAAGTCACGGCAGACTCTCCAGTTCGGCGTAAGCAGGCTGGCGAGAAGGTACGCTGAAATCGAGCCAGTGCCAGTGGCGGGCGAGGGCCTCGAAGGACGACCTGCGGCGAGGATTTGAGGCTCCGTTGATGGTCCCCAATCATCTTGGAGCCATGACAGACTGGTGGGATCGGCTGCCACTGCCGGACAAACTGCGGGTGACGGCTGTGGAGGGACTGCTCTGCCGGGTCCCGCCCTGGATGGTCGCGGCGCTGTATGAAGCCGCAGCCATCCTGGCCCGTTCCGGCAACGACGGGCCGCCCAATGTGAGCTAGCCCGTCGCGTTCAACGGCCGCAGGGGCCCTCGAGCTAGATCAGAGTGAGTGATGCGGCAATGGCAGGGTGGTAAACCCGGCACCGTTCAGTTGCACCGTGGCACTATCCCCGGAGGTGGCCCCATCAATGGTCCACAGCACCCGGAAGGTTACACTCCCCGGGCTCGTCGCATGAATGAACAGGATCCCCTCCACCGAGCCCGGAAGGCGAAACGACTGACTCTTGATCCAGCCATTACCAGGACTGTTCTCCTTTACGAGCGTCCCGGACCCATTGTCGTACTTGACCGAATCGAGCCCCAGATCGGGACTGGCGGTGATGCTGTAGGCCACGGTGGCCGAATCCGGCCCGCCGGTGCCACCACTGTCGCCACCGCAGCCACTGACGGCCAGGACGGCCAGCCCAAGTAGACATTGGGTCAAGCGGAGTGGGCTGCGTCTATGCTTCATTGAACGATCCTCGATTGATGATTGGCCTGCAGGTGTGCCAGAAATCTGAAGCCGGCTTGCACAAAGGGCCACTACCATCAGTGGTAGGGCAGGCGGCCACGGCACAGCCTGGACCACGCCTACCCGCCCTCCCCAAGCTTGGGCCGCGGCTCCGGTGTGCTGCTCCGCTTCCGGATCTCGGCCAGCGCCAGCACAATCGACTCCCGGCTGGCCAGCAGGTTTTCGAGCACCTGATCCGGGGTCCGGCCGCGGACACCATCCCGCCGGCCCTGGGGCTCGAGAAAGGGCCAGAGCTTTTCCCGGACCTGATCGGGCAGCACGCTTTCGAGATACTCGAGCGCGGTACCCCGGAGGTTGCGATCGTCGGTGTGAAGTCCGTGATAGGCCAGCCGCAGCGGCTCCGCCGGCAGTACCAGGGCCAGCAGGGTAAAGACATGCTCCAGGCTCCGATTGGCCCGGTGCCGGACGAAGTCGACCTCCATCGGGCCCCAGACATCGTCGGTCGAGTCGAGCAGCTCCCGGCTCTCCCACACCCCACGCCCCACCGCCACTTCATTGATCACGGCCTGCAGGATCCGATCGCGGTCCGGCACCAGGGCCGGGATCTCGCGCCGCAGCTTGTGCAGGGCCCGGCCGGCCCGGTACCGCACCTCGAACCGCTGGTCATTCAGGGCGCCGAGCAGCCCTTCGAAGGCCTCGGGCGTCGGGCACTCGGCCAGCACCGGTACCAGCCGACGCCGAATGGCAAAATCTTCTTCAGGGTCGAGCAGGTGACGGATCAACTGGCCCGTCACCCGCTGAGAGACAGCACCAAGCGCCCTGATGGCATCGGGTGCCACGGCATCCCACGCCAGTAACGGAATGGCCAGTTCCACCAGCTCGGGTTTCAGCGATTCCTCTTCCAGTGCCGCGCGGACCGTCGAAGGGTTGTCACTCTCCAGGTCACGGGCCCGCTGGTTTTCCGAGGCCGGACCGAGGGTGACGGTCTCGACTGGCGGCCGGGGAATTTCGAGCGACGGACGCGAGGGCGCACTCGATTGCAGCTGGCTCAGGTCAAAGCCGCCGACCGATTGCAGCAGTGCGCCCATATCCTCAGCCCCGGATGGTGGCAGATGGCCAGCTCGCAACGTGAGGCTCCGCTCCAGGGCTCCGACATACCCCATGTGGAGTTGCCGGGCCACGGCCAGGGCACCGACCGCGACCAGGATCGTGGCACCGAGCAGGACCGGCCCGGTCGTGCCCAGCGACAACAGCAGGGTGACCTGGATCAGCCCGCCGGCAAGTACATCTCCCAGACGGGCGGCACCGACGTCGACCAGCAGCTTGGTAGCCCGTTTTTCCCGGGGTGGTACTGGACCAAACAGCAATTCGTACGCGGCGCGGAAGATAGAATTGCGCAGCACGATCTCGGTGCCGCGGGCCAGGATCATGGCAGGGACGCCGAGGAAGAAGATGCCGCCCAGTGCGCCGACTGATACTCCGGCCGGCAGCAACGCCGCACTGCGGGCGATCCCGAGCCGGGCCAGCACCCGCTTGAGCACCGTGGTCTGCACCAGGATCGTGAGCAGGGCGGTGCCAGTGTAAAATGCGGCGAACAACTGCAGCAGCTGGCCGGCCGACGGCTCCGACGCCGTCGCCCGGGCCTTGAAGATGTAGTCGAGCAGTCCTTCCGCTGTGGCGCTCAACGCCACCAGCAGTACCAGCCCGCGCAAATACGGCGAGGACCGGAAGATCTGGACGGCCGACTGCGACTTCGGGGTGGATTTGTCGGTGAGCGGAATGCTGCTCCGCGACGACGACTGCGGGCGGACCTGAAACACCAGCACAGCCGAGAGCAGGTGCAACCCGGCCAGCAGCGGCAGCATGGCCGTCACTGGCAGCGATCCGCCGACCTTGGCGGGCAGCAGCCCGCCCAGGAGGCCGCCGACCGAGCCACCGGCCGCGATCCGACCGATGGTCGCGCGGGCGGTTCGGGGATCGAATCGCTCAGTGATCATCCCCCAGAAGCCGGAGACCAGCAGCGCGCCAAGGCAGCTGAAATGGATGTAGAAGACCGCAGCCACCACGGTGCGGGCGCTGCCGGCCAGGCCCCACTCCACCAGCAACAGGAGGGCACTGAGTCCGAACAGCCTGGGCACCAGCCGGCCCGGCCCGACCCGAATGAGGACTTTGGAAAGGAGGATGGCCACCACGGCGGAACACACCGCAGCCAGGATGACCATCCTGGGCAGGGCCCTGACCCCGAAGGTGGAGAGGAAGAGTGCGTCCCGGGTGGCCTTGCCGGCCAGCTGGAACGCGACCATCGCCGCGCTGGCGGCGGTGGCAGCTATGGCAGCGGTGCGATCAGAGTTGGCTGCCGCCACGCCTCAGAAGCCGAATCCCGCCGACAGATACAACCTGGTCCGTTCGTCACTGCCGGCCACGTAGGCCGAGAAGGTGTTGGCTCGACTGAGATAGGCCAGCCAGATCCCGCCACCGAAGGCGGTGTGCCAAGCGTCGGAGTCTTCACCCTTGAGGAACACCCGGCCCGCGTCGGCCAGACCGAAGATGCCGAAATCGGCCGGAAGTATGAGGCGGGCATGGCCGAGGGCCAGCCGCAGCTCGGCCGAGCCGTACGCCGACGCATCGCCGGCGTAGCGGTCGATCCGCCCCAGCCGGACCGTCGAGACCCCGCCGATGAACGCGGCGTCGAAGAACGGATAGTCGCCCCAGACCTTTTTGCCGCCGGCCCGGAAGGCAAAGGTCGGGTCCAGCGGCGCCTTCGGGCTGATGAACAGCGTGGCCTCGACGTGAGTCTCGCCATAGGTCGACTTCACATCCCAGATTCCCGGATAGATCGCGCCACCGACTTCAATGCTGCCTCCGCTGGTGGCGGCGTTGGAACGGTTCCGGCCGTCGAACCGGATCAGACCCCTGGCGCCGACTTCGCCGAAATCTCCGGTGCCGTACGGATTTATCGTGGCCAGGAACCGGCTGTCGTCGCGGTCAGTGGTCACAAATTTGAGCGCCGGGCCCAGCCGGAGCGTTCCCCTGGAACCGAGCGCCACCTGGATCGATGGCGCAAAGCGGTACTGCTGCTGCCTGACTCGATAAAAGCTCTCATCACCGGTGGCCGAGGACTGGTTGCCGAAGCCGTGGAACCGCAGCACTTCAATGCCGCTAGCCGCCACGAAGATCTGGAAGCTGGTCCGGGAATTCTGCCGCCGGAAATCGCCGAGGTAATCGACCCGGTAGGTCCACGGCGGCCCCGATGCGATCCCGGCCCGGAACCGGTGCTGGCTCGAGTAGGGAAATTTACGGAACCCGTAGTACGTCAGGGTCCGGATTCCGCCCACGAACAGGCCGATGTCCGGCCCGGCGCTGAGCCAGGTACCGGGCTGCCATTTGAGTCCCCAGTCGCGGGGGGGCAGCTGTCCCGGTTTTTCGTGGGTGACATACGGCGTCCGGTCGATCGTCTGCCCGGTCCCCGCCGTCCTGCTGGCCACGGCGTCGGCGTCGTAGTACCGATTGTGGCTGCTGCCTGACGAATCGACCAGGCGGTCCTGCCCGGAAGCGCCGATGACCCGAATGGTGATCGGCCCGCCGGTGCCCTGGACGATGGCGGTATCCGGTCCGCCGTCCAGATAGATCCGGAGGTCCCGGGTTTCCCCGGCGACGAACCGGCGCTGGAAGAAGGGCCGATCGGTGGCGTCGGCACTGGTCAGGGTCAGCGTCACATCGCCGTTGGATTCACGAGTGGCCGAGGCAATATCCGCCAGGTTGGTACCGTGGACGTCGACCTGCTGGGCCAGCAGCCGGTAGTATTTGCCGGCCTCTTCGACCAGTGCGTCCCTCCGGTGCCTGAGCCGCTGCTCCAGCCGGGCACCGGCCAACTCGTATTGCACGGCAGGGAGGGCGCGCACCGCATTGGCCATTACGCTATCGGTGAGGACGGACTGCAGCGCCCTGGCCACCGAATCCCAGACTGGCCGCGGCAACTCCACCAGGAAGCGGCGATCGAGGTCGCGCCCGTTCCAGGTCTGGCCGACCACCTTGGCGTACTCATCGCCGAACTTGACCAGGTTGGGAATCGACTGCCGGGCCACGCTCAGGGCAATGCCGTCGAACCGCACAAAAGCCTGGTCGCGGTCCAGCGGAATCGGCAGCCACTGCCGTGGTACCGCATCGCCCTGCCGGCCCCAGCGCCACTGATCGCGGTGGCGGTCCCAGTCGCCGATGAAGACATCGAACAGCCGGGCGGCAAGGAACGCCCGGGCATCGACCCGGTCGTCGGTGCCGCGATCGACCAGCGCGAACAGCGTATCGGTGTCGATGACCTGGCTGACTCCGTGCCAGTGGGCTGCGGGGCCGGGACCGCCCACCCGCTCTTCGAGGGTGCCGAGCAGTCCGGCAAACTCGGATCGCCACTCGCCCAGACGTGGATCATCGGGCAGCACGAAGACTTCGTACGTGTTGTGCAGAATCCCGGTGCCGGTCATCAGCCGCGAGACCACCAGCGGTCCCAGCGGATTGGCCGCCTTGATCTGGTCCTGCACCACCCAGGCGGCCACGGTGCCGCGCAATTCGGGTGGCAGGGTGAGCGAGGGATCCTTGTCGATCGACCGAAAGAAGAACTGCTGGCCGTCGGCGGTGACGAGCTTGAGGGTCTTCGACTCCTGCCCGCCAGTGAGGCCCAGCGCCTTGACCCCGCCGGCATAGTGCTCCATGTCGAGCAGGTTGAGCTCGACCGGCGTCGTCCAGAGGTCGCGGTAGTCGGCGCCGAGGATCAGCCGGTGCAGGGCGCCAGCCTTGTAGTGCGCCCCGGGCGCGATGACCACCGTACCCGGGTGACTCGAGGGATGGCTGGCGGAATCCTGCGGCGTCTGCGCCGCGAGCGGCGCGGCGAGGACGAGCAGAGGCAGCAGCGCCTTCATGTCGTCCTCGTTTTGGCCGCGTATCCCCGGCCGACCATCAGCGCCAGGACCACCCACACCAGGGCCAGCACCAGGTTGATCCGGGCAAATCCCTTGATCCCGAGTCCGAACTGGGTGGTACCGAAGTAGACCAGCACCGCCGAGAGCACGTCGCCGGAACGGACGAAGAAGGAATCGATCACCTGCTTGGCCTTGTACTTCTCTTCGCGGGTGGTGGGCAGGTAGAGCAGGTTGCGCACCGTGTTCTGCAGTGAATAGTCGGTGGCGTTTTCCGCGGTCTTGACCCAGCGGACGATGGCCAGAACCGGGGCAATCGCCAGCACCGCGTAGCCGCTCACCGCGATCAGCGGCAGGACCAGCACGGCCCAGCGCACCTGGATCAGCTTGATCAGCCGGCTCACGAAGAAGAGCTGGAACACCAGGCCGACCAGGTTGACCACGAAGAAGAAGTTGGAATAGAACTCGCCGACGTAGTCCGCCACTGACTGCCCGCCCGCGGTGCCGGCGCTGACCATGCTGGCCGCGTGGGTGGCGACGGTCTTGCCCAGGATGTATTCACCGGTGGTATTGACCCAGTTGAGCACCAGGATCATCAGCGCGAACAGCAGCAGGTACCGATTGGTGAACACCAGCCGGAACGTCCCCTTCTTGCGGCTGGTCCCGGACATCGAGAGGGTCAGCTTTTCCTTGCCCGGCGGCCCCGCCACCTGATACTCGCCCGTGGCGGCCGGCATCTTCTCGGTGGTAAACCGGGCCGGGATGCCGGCCTCGTGCTTATGGCGTTCCCGCCGGTCGACGATGTTGCTGAGCAAGGTGGCCAGGGCCAGGATGCCAGCCGCCACCAGCAGCAGCTGCGGCACTCCGATGATCGGAATCAGCCGGCCGGTGAAGTAGCTGCCCAGCACCGCGCCCAGCGAGGCCCCGAACCCGATGATCGGGAACAGCCGCTCACCCTGGTCCTTGGTGTACAGGTCGTTGGCGAATGACCAGAACTGGGCCACAATCATCAGGTTGAAGATCCCGACCCAGAGAAAAAAGATCACGCCGACTGGAAGATCGTCGTGGGTCGCGGCAAAGAATCCGATCAGGCAGACCACGAAGAAGCCGGTCACCACGTTGAGCAGCTTGCGCCGAGGCAGGTGATCGGCCAGGGCGCCGTACAGCGGTACCAGCGCCAGCAGCAGCACCGCCTGGCCCGCCGCCGCATATGACTTGAGCTCCGCCCCGTGGGGGGCGGAGAGAATCAGTGCCTCGCGAACCGGCTTGATGACGTAGTAGGCGGCCAGCAGCAGAAACACATTCAGCGCCAGCAGCAGCGCGGTCTGGCTCTCACCGGCGTGGATTTCGGTGAACAGCCGGAGGAAGCGGTCGAGCGGTTGGGGCTGCTCCGCACTGGTGTCGGGTGCGGTCATTCGATATTCCCCGTGGCAAAGCGGAGTTGGCCCTGGCGCCCGATCATGCCTGACCGGCCGTGACCGGCGCTTCCTCGGTGGCCGGAGTCCAGCCCGGACCCATCGTCTTGGTCAGGGTCAAGGCGCAGGCGGTCGCTGCCTTGCGCGCCCCGTCGGGGTGGTGGCGGTGCCACCAGCGCTGGGCCTTTTCCTCGGTCCAGCCTTCGCCTTCGACGGCGGCCCCAAATCGACGCGAGAGGTCAGTGGCGTCGGCGGGTCGGTCATCGGGACGCTTGGCCAGGCAGGCCAATACCACGGCGTCAAAGGCGGCGGGAATGGGAGTTTCGATCCGCTGGGAAGGAGGCACCGGCACGGCCTGCGAGTGCTGAATCATCAATTGCACGGCGTTGGGCGCCTCGAACACCAGCTTGCCGGTCAACAGCCAGTACGCCACGCAGCCCAGCGCATAGATATCGACCCGGTGGTCGATGGCCACGTCACCCCGGACCACTTCAGGGGCGATATAGGCCGGGGTGCCGGCCGTGGCTTCGGGAGCGGTGATCAGCAAGTCGTCGCTGCTCTGGTCCTGCGCCTTGACCAGGCCGAAGTCCAGCACCTTCACGAAGTCGGTCTGCAGTCCCATCCGGCAGGCAAAGATGTTGGACGGCTTCACGTCCCGGTGGATCAACCCTCGCGAATGGGCTTCGGCCAGTGAGTCACAGGCCTGGCGCATCAGGTAGGCCACCCGGTCGGGCGGCAGCGGCCCGAATCGTTCCACCATCGACTGCAGGTCAAGCCCATCCAGCAGCTCCATGACCAGGAAGAAAGTCCCGTCCTCGGTGGCGCCGAAGTCGTACAGGCTGATGGTGTGGGGTGACCGCAGCGAAGCCGTGGCCTCCGCCTCGCGGCGGAACCGCTCGATGATGACCAGCGCGCCATCGGCGGAACTCTTTCCCAGAATCTCGGGCCGGATCAGCTTGACCGCCGCCGGCCGGGCGAGCATCTGGTGCGTCGCCCGGTAGACTTCTCCCATGCCCCCCTTGCCGAGCACCTCTTCGAGGCGATAACTGCCAAGCTCGCGGGCGTGCCGAACCTGCTGCCCCAGACTCCGGATGATCCTGGAGGGCACGACCGAGATCAGGGCGCAGGCGTAGGTCGGCAGGAAGGCCCAGAGCAGGTACGGCACCCCCGGCTCGATGGGTACGCCGCGCAGGTGGGTGATGTACAGGGCCAGCGGATCCATCGAGGCCGCCAGCAGCGTGACCCACCGGGTCCGGGCCGGACTCGACGGCACGATCGCCGGATACGACAGAATCATCACGCAGAGCCACGAAATCCTCGGCGTCACCGGCGAAGGAAGCCACTGGGTCAGCAGCGCGGCGAGGAAGCAGACGAAGACCAGGAAGCCGGCGCTGATGTCGAGCAGGAGATGGGGCCGGTCACTCAGCTTCCAGGCCAGCACCGTCATGATCAGCGAAGCGGCGAGTCCGACGAGCGCGATCGGCACCCCCGGATAGGGCCAGACCGCCTCGATGATCGCGAGATGGCCCATCAGCCGCGCCGCCAGCGAATTGAACAGCAGCGCGATGGTCCAGAGGCCGGCAAACACCAGGGCGACTGCCCCGACCCGGCGGCAGGTCTGGAGCATGACGTCTTTCGGCATGCTGTGGCCCGCCCCGGAACCCTGGCTGGTGCCAGTGGTTCCGGGAATGGGCGTCGTCTGCCTGCGGCGGACGTGGCGTCGGGCTGGAGCTGGATCTGTCATGGGGTTCGGTCTGAGGCCATAAGTCTAATGGTGGTGGGATTGGTTCCGCAGCCGGGTGGCGGCGGCCCCTGGATCCGGGAAGCGGATTGCAGGAGTGCGGGATTGATGATTGGGGGGCTGGTGGTGCGCATCGGTCCCCTCTCGAGGCCATCAATCAGCCATCCAGGAATCTGACGATCAAACCGCTGGTCTGCCATTCACCCGCCACCACTGCCTGGCCTGCTCCTGACCCCACGGCTCCACCTCAATCGCTGCCAGCATTCGCGCCAGCTCTCCAGCGCTATCCGGACGGCCGGACGGCTGCTTGGCCAGGCAGGCCATCACGACCTGTTCGAGCGCGGGCGGGATCGGCAATTCGGTGCGACCGGACAGTGGCGGCGGTACTTCCTGTAGATGCTTGGTGATCATCTGAATGCCATTGCCGGCCTCGAACAGGAGCTGCCCGGTGAGCAGGTAGCAGGCGACACAGCCCAGCGCATACAGATCGGTCCGGCCATCGACCGGCTCTTCCATTGCGAGCTCGGGGGCCATGTAGGCCGGGGTGCCCGGCGTCATCCCCGCGGCCGTTGCCAGGGAGTGACCGTCCGCACCTCCAGCGCTTGACTTCACCAGCCCGAAGTCGAGCAGCTTCACAAAATCGTACTTGAGTCCCGACCGGCCGATATGGAGGTTGGCGGGCTTCACGTCGCGGTGCACCAGCCCGGACGCATGGGCCTCTTCCAGTGAATCGCACACCTGGATCAGGATGTGAATCACGCGGGCAGCGGGTACCGGACCCTTCTGTCGCACCAGCGTCTCGAGATCCATCCCGTCAAGCAACTCCATCACCAGGTAGAGGGTCTGGTCATCACTGACCCCGAAATCGTACAGCTGCACGGTGTGCGGTGAGCGCAGACTGGCCACGACCTCGGCCTCCTGCCGGAACCGCTGCAGCGCCGAGCGACCGGCCACCGAGTTCCCCGAGCCCGCCAGCTCGGCCCGGATCAACTTGATGGCGGCCGGACGAGCCAGCATCCGGTGACTGGCCCGATACACCTCTCCCATCCCACCCCGGCCCAGCAGCTCCCCCAGACGGTAGCTGCCCAGTTCCCGTGCCTTGGCCACCTCGCCGCCGAGTTCGGTCATCACGTGCGCGATGACCACCGCCACCAGCGCCAGCAGGTAGTCGGGATAGTGCATGATCAGCACGTTGATCGTCGGACCGAATTCCCAGACTCCGCGGGCTCGCTCGATCAACATACCGACCGGATTCATCGAGGCTGCCACCAGGCTGGCGACCAGGACCTTCCCCGGGGTATTGGGCACGATGGCGGCAAAGATCAGGAGGACCGGGCCTACCCAGGTAAAGGCCGGAACCACCGACATGCTGTCGGAACTCACTGACCAGTGCCAGCTCAGCCCGATGGCCAGCGAGGTGAGCACCATGTACCCCAGCCCGACGTCGAGCACCTTCTGCGGCGACCGGTCGTGGCCTCGGGCATACCAGAACATGGCGAGTGAGAACACCACGCTGGCCGCCGCGATCCCGTCCGGAACGCCGAGGGCCAGGAATTGGGGGTCGTGGTGATTGATCGACCAGAGCGAGAGGTGATAGAGGGTTGCCCCTGACAGCCAGAGCGCCCCGCCCAGTAGCGAGATGATCGCCAGCCGGTTGGAGGCGCTGCGCAGGATGTCGACCGGAATGGCCCGCCGTCCGCCGGGCGACGTGCGCAGCTCCGCAGGCGTGGTGGATAGTTCGGGAACGATCAGCTTGGCGTCAGGCATAGGGAGTCGACAGTCGAGAGTCAGAAGTCGCAAATTGAGAAATCGGTACCGCGAACTGGAAATCGATGGGTTGTCGGAAACGGGACATCCCCTCTTCCCTCTCCGCCCTTCCAGCCGTTGCGCCGGTGACATGGACGTAACTCCACATCCCGATGAACAGAACGAGGTCGAATCCGAATGCGAAGGTGAGCGATACCCCCTCGTCGCGGGCGAGCACCAGCCTGTGGTCGTGCATGACAGGAAGCTGCCCCTGGCCGGGAACAAGTCAACTCGACAGCGGGCGAGGGGAGAGGGGAGCTGTAGAACGGAGGAAGGAGGAGGGAAGAAGGATCGTTCCGGTGACTGCTTAGAGCTTATGGCTTATGGCTTATGGCTTACGGCTTGACGGCTAGTGAAGTACCGTCGGTGCCGCCGACGCCGTCGTCGGAACCGGCTTGGAAGCCGCCACCTTGATGAACAGCGAATCGCGAAGCTTGCCCCCCTTGAGCGAGACGGACAGCGCCTGGCTGGCGCTCCTGGAGCCCAGGGTCCACTGCGCCGTGGCAATGCCGTGAGGGTCGGTGCTCGCATGCATCGGATTGATCCTGCCATCGCGGGTACTGAACCAGACATCCTGCGACTTGAGTGGGTTGCCGTATTGATCGGTGACATTGACCCGTACTGGACGAGCCAGCGCGCGATTGGCGGAGGTCACCGCGGCGAGTGGCGCAAACGAAATCCGTGCCGCCTTGAGTGGCAGCGCCGAGGCGGTCAGGATCACCGGAACATCGATACCGGCGGTATGGACCTTGAGTCGCTGCGCACCGGCGGACCGCCCCAGCGTCCAGTGGAACTGGGCCACCCCATTCTCATCCGCCTCGATGGAACTGTCCGCCACGCTGCCAGCGTCCGGACGGATCGTCATTTCGGCGCCGGACACCCGGTTGCCGTTGCGGTCGGTGACCCGGACCAGGATCGAGTGAGCCAGGGCGCCGGCGACCGATCCCTTCTGACCGTCACCGCCGATGACCTCGGCCAGGGCCGCGCCGCCATGCACCGCGGTCGTGGTCACGGTGAATACTGGCAGCCGACGCGGATTGCCGACCTGGGCCCGCGCCCGCTGCTTGCCCGCCTTGGGCCCCAGGGTCCAGACTCCGCGCGCCTCCCCCATCGAATCGGTGCGCGCGGCCAGTCCGCTGATCCGGCCGCCATCGAGTGCGGTCCAGCTCACCGGCAGATCGCCCAGGGCGGTGCCCAGCGAGTCGGTGACCCTGATGGTGACCGGACTCGTGAGAGAGTCTCCCGCCACACCACTCACTGGCTCGGAAGCCAGGGTGACCCGGGTATTCTGCGGAATCGGATCGGCCTCCGCCCGGACAACCACGACACTGTCGAGTCCCGGCACCGAGGCAGTGAGTCGCTGCCAGCCGGGCACATTACCGAGGCTCCAGCTGGTACAGGCCCGGCCCTGCGGGTCGGTAAGGTCGGTCTGGGCACCGGTGGTGCCGCCACCAGTTTCAGTGGCAAAGCGAACCGGCACTCCGCCCAGTGGCTTGCCGCCGCGTGACAGCACCTGGATCACGACCGGCAGCGGCAGGGCCGATCCGGCGTCGGCCCGCTGCCCCGCCCCGCTGGCCAGTGCCGCCGCCCCGGGCACCGGAACCACTTCGAGTTCGATCCGGGACGCGATTGACTCGATCCGGACTTCCAGTGTACTCCGGCCAGGAGTGTGGCCGGACACCTGGCCGCTACTATCGACGGCGGCCACGCTGCTGTCACCGGTGAACCAGGTGGCACGCGGACTGGCCGCCAGTCTGTGCCCCCTGGCGTCCAACGCCAGGAGTGTGGCCAGCTTCGACTGGCCCTCGGCCAGACGAAAAGTGCTGTCGAAGACAATTTCGACCGCGGCCACCCTGGGGGCGACCACGATGCGGGAGCGGGCAATCCTGCCGCCGGCGGCGGCCACGATGCCCACCGCTCCCTCCCGCCTGGTGATGACAGCACCGGCCTCATCGACCGAGGCGATCGATGGATCGTCACTGTTCCACGCCACCGTGGCCCCGGGAATCAGCGCACCGTGAGCATCCTTGATGGCGGCGGTGAGCTGGATGGTGTCCCCGATCGAGCGGGCGGTATCGGATTCAGGCCAGACGCCGAGCCAGACGGCGGACGGAACCACCGGGGTCGCGGCGGCAGCCGGGGCCGGCTCATCGAGCCAGCCGTGCGAGCGGGCAAAGCTGACGATGGAAATCGCCGCCGCGCCGGCCGACAGCACACCGGCGGTCAGCCGAAAAGCCCGCGTGGTACCCCGGGTAATCGGATGCTCCGCCAGCGAACGCCGCGCGGCCATGACCCTACTTCCGCTTCCGGATCAGCGCGGGCTCACTGTGGGTGCCACGGGACAGGTCCACTCGCACATCAGTGGTCGTGGTGACATTGGTCGAGCCGCCTCGGCCAAACGCGATGATTTGTCCGGTCGACCGGTCGCGCACCACAGCCATGGGGTAACGGGCATCCCACCTGACCTGAACCTGATCACTGCTCACCCGGCTGACCTCTGCCTCGATGGTCGTGACCAGCGATGTGGCCTGTACCGCCCGGCGCGAGGGGCCAGCCAGCCGGATCGAGGCCAGGGCGGCGGAGCGGGCCTGGCTCAGCGGAATCACGAAGGCAAAATGACGCTGGACCCTGGGCAGATCGGGGACCAGGTCACCGGCAAAGCTGAGATCGAATGTGGTCGAGCCATCCACCGCAGTGCCGGTTACCCGGTAGGGTCCGGTTGCCGCCGGCAGGCGGGCCGGTGCGTCGACCTGAAAGGCCGGTTCCAGAATCAGCGAATCCCCGACGATCCGCCCCCACACCAGCAGTGCCGGCACCGATTCGTCGCTGTGGACCGAGGAGCTGGCCATCAGATGGCTGAGGACGCCGAGGTAGGTGTAATCGCTGATCCAGTCCGGTGAGCAATAGCTCATCAGGTCCACGGTGGTGGATGGGTCCTTGAGCTGGTTGGCGCTCTGGTCGTAACCCCAGACACCGATCGACGCATTGGCGTAGGGGTAGCTGCCATCGACACCCGACGGACCGCCGCACGGTGCATGCTGCCGGCCAAAGGTGTGGCCCAGCTCGTGGGCCGCCACCCCGCCAACGCCGCTCCCCTTGTCCCAGCCGATAGCAGCCGGCAGTCCGACATAGCCCAGTCCGGCGATCCCGCTGTTGTAGCCGGGGTGCACAACACCATAGTACGTGGCCGGGCTGTGATCGGAGACCCGGAGCGCGTTGATCTCCGACAGGATCTGCCCCCACGCACCATTGTCATCATTGCTTTGCAGCACCGGTGCCTGGGTCGTGAACGCCGCCCGCACCGAGGTGGTCAAGGTGGAAATCGGGTAAAGGTCGCGGGCCAGGTCGGTGTAGTTGCCTGCGGTGCCGGTAGTCACCGTGCCGGACCCGGACGACTGGTGAACCGGCACCAGCGTCACCTTGACTGTGGGTACCGTGACGATGGTCGGGGCAAACGGTTGGGCCGAGACGGTGAAGCGGTTGTTGATTTCACTGGCTTCACCGAACTGGTCATCGGGGTCGATGACGGCGTCGAGACTCAGCCCCGCGGTCACCTTGATGGCCGGGATGATGAAGTTCCAGCTGGCAGTCAGGGAACCAGGATCGGCCGACGTCGGTACGGCGGACGGCCCGGCAAGGGTCAGGCTGTCGGTCAGGATGCCATTGTGGTACAGGTGAACCCGGACCTTGACCAGGGTGGAGTTGCCCTGGTTGGCCACGCCGTAGATCTGGACAAAGACGGCACGGTTGGCCACCATCGGCACATTGTCACCGGCATTCTGGACGCTCTGGAACAATCGGATCGACGGGATCGTGAAATCGACGGTCGGGCGCGTCTGGCCGGCATAGGTCACTGCCGTCGTGGCGGCCAGATCATTGCTCACCGTGACCACCGAAGGCAGGACAGTTCCGGTATAGTCATCGGTTCCGTACGAGACGTGGAGCGCGCTCACCGTATACTGCCCGGGCGCCAGCCCATTGAGCTCGGTCGCCGCGCCGACGGTATGGACCCCATGGTCGGGGCCCACCACGGCCAGGCGGGGCACCGCGCCCACCGGCAGTCCGGATACTTCGAACTCGATCCTGCCTGCAGGTGTGGTGACTGCCGTCGAACCGCCACCGCAGCCCAGTGCCACCGCCGCCGCCAGGACCAGCCACCCGATTCCCCGCTTCATTCCGCTCATCAGTCCCTCGGATTGTGTGCCAGTTCAATGCATCGGCAGACTACGGTCACCTGCCAGAATTCAGTCGGCTGGAGGGCCGCAAAGCATGCCTTCAATGTCGGGGAGGGTGCCAAAGGCTACAAGCCGGGAGGAATTCGACAGTCGAGAAAGTTGACAGTAGGCGAGAGACGAGAGACGAGAGACTAGAGACTAGAGACTAGAGACTAGAGACTAGAGACTAGAGACTAGAGACTAGAGAC
>JBDTTF010000199.1:0-5187 GCA_039930765.1 Gemmatimonadota bacterium
GTGTTGCCTTCCTTGCCGGTGGCCGCAAAGGTCGCGAACGCCGGGAGCAGGCCGGTGCCGATGTAGAAGCCCTTGTTACCGGACCCGGTCAAGGCAGTCCCTTCAAGGGGACTGCCCGCCGCGTAATCTCCTACTGAGCCATCCTTGCCCTGCGACTGGTACTGGGCAAACACGTTGACGTTACCGGAGAAACTGAACACCCATCCGTTGCTCATCTGCATGGTCAGGGCCTGGGCATTCAAGCTGCCCACCCCCGCCAGCATCAGAGCGCCTACCAGGAGCGAAGAACGTCTCATCTGTGCATCTCCCTCTCTAGAGATGAAAGTGACCTGCGTAACACTGTTCCTGCCGTTCATACTTCCCATCCATCATTCAAACCAGGTCTCGTGTTGATCTCGAACCTGCGTCCATGCTGTCGTGAGACCGTCGGACACCTCCTTGGGTTCAGGACTTCGGGGTCGCCAGCAATGACGGGGCGGTGGCATCGGCACTGACTCGGAGCCGGATCCACATCCCTGCCAGGCCATGGCCTGGCACCCCGCAGAAAAACAGGTACTCGCCCGCGGGGCGGGCGGTGAACCGCATGTTGTCCTTGGCCTGCGGCGGCAATCCTTCGGCGACCTGGTTGGTATAGGCCCGGTCGATGCCGGCCTTGTCCAGGGCGCCATTGGGCACCGGCTTCTGATCCGCAATGACTTGGGCGCTGTGGGGCAGCATGCCGTCGTGATTGGTGAAATTCACCACCACGGTCCAGTCCACCGGCACCACCAGCGTCAGGCCGCCATCCCTGAATCCATTGAAATTCAGCGCCCCGTTGAACGGGGTCAGTCCGGCCGTCAACTGAAAGGTGGCAGTCTTGGTGGCGGTGTTGGCGGCCAACCATTTCTGATCGACTACCGGGCTGTCCTGGGCCATTCCCCGGCCCGCGGCCAGTGCCACTGCCGCCCCTGCCACCACCAATCCCTTGCTGACCGATCCGGCCACGACGGACTCCTTGGCTTGCTGAGAGGGCTGGTGCCCGGCCGACTCCGCGGCTGCGGAACCGGCCGGGCCGCCCATGGCTACTTTTTTGCGGCCGGCTTGGCCATCGCCGGCTTGGCCATCATGGCCCCGCCCTTGGGCAGGCCGAAGACGAACACCGCGCTGCCGAGCGGATAGCTCAACTGGAAATTGCCGCCGCAGGCCACGGCCACGAACTGCTCGCCACCGTGGGTAAAGCTCATCGGGGCGCTGTTGCAGCCGGCCCCGCCGTTGAAGGTCCAGACCAATGCGCCTGTACGGGAGTTGTAGGCGTTGAAGTTTCCGTTGCCTTCACCCGTGAAGGTCAGGCCGCCGGCGGTCGACAGGCTGCCGCCCATCATCGGCTGATCGACATGCTTCTGCCACGCAATCTTGCCGGTGGCCAGATTGATGGCCGAGAACAGGCCATACTGGGTCTCGCCGGGGATGGCGACGAACGCCGAGCCCAGCCAGAGCCGACCCTTTTCCCAGGGAGCGGTATGGGTGATGTAGTTCATCGGCTGGTGCAGGCCGGCCACGAAGGCGTAGCCCAGCTTCGGATCGACCGCGATCGGCGACCATTCCGAGCCACCGTTGGCGCCCGGCAGCATCCGCGCGCCGGAAGCCGTGGGCAGGGCAAACATGTTTTCCTGGGGGGTGAAGTTGTCGGTCCGGCGGATCAGCTTGCCGGTCGCGGCATCCAGCACGTAGGCCCAGGCGGTCTTGCCGGCGTGGACCACGACCTTCTTGCCACCGAGGGTGGTGATCACCGGCGGGGAGACCGCGTCGAGGTCCCACACGTCGTGCGGCACGGTCTGGTAATACCACTTGGTCTTGCCGGTCTTGGCATCGATGGCCACCACGCAGTCGGTGAACAGGTTGTCACCGGGCCGGATACCGCCGTCGAGGTCGGGGCTGGGGTTGCCGACGGCCACGTAGATCAGGCCGAGGGCCTTGTCGTAGGCCGGGGTCATCCAGACGCCACCGCCACCGGTCTTCCAGGCGTCGGCGTACTTGCCGCTGTCGGCCTTTTCCTTGGCGATGTCGCGGTGCAGGTCGGCGCCATCGGGGGTGGACGGGGTCCAGGTGCCCCACCAACCGTTAGTGGCCACCGGGTCATCACCGGCCTCCGGGATCGAGTACCAGCGCCACAGCTGCTGGCCGGTCATGGCGTCATACGCGGTCACATGGCCGCGGATGCCATATTCACCGCCGGAGACGCCGACGATGACCATGTTGTCGATGACGAGGGGCGCGTGGGTGATGCTGTACCCGAAGGCGGGATCGGCGACTTCAATGTCCCAGACCACATCGCCGGTCATCCGGTCGAGGGCCACCAGGCGGGCGTCCAGCGTGCCCATGTAGACGTGGGGGCCATGGACCGCGACGCCGCGATTATTCGGGCCACAGCACCAGATGGTGGTGCCCAGCTTGTGCTCGTAGCGCCAGACCTGCTTGTGGGTATTGAGATCGTACGCGATGGCGGTGTTGTACGGGGTGGTGACATACATCATGTTGTCGACCACGATCGGGGTATTCTCGAACGACCCCAGCTTGCTGATGCCGGTCTGGTAGACCATGCGGGGGATCAGCTTCGACGCATTCGCCGTATTGATCGAAGTCAGGGTGGAGTAGCGCTGGTTCCAGTCATTGCCGCCGTACGTCGTCCAGTTGGCCTGGGCCTGTGCGGTCCCCGCGACCAGGGTGAGCGCCAAGGCGCCCGCCCACATCCGATGATTCAGATTCATCTGCAGTTCCTCTGGTTGGTGTGACTCGACCTGCCGCGAGGGACCACTGGGATGGTCCGCCACGCACGCGCCGCTCCGGCCAGAGTCGGCGAAAAGTAGGTGCCCAAATGGGTTCCAGAATCTGAAGTCGAACAGGTGCCGCGAGCACTCCGCTAGAACGACTGTTCGGGAGCTTACGCCCCGGATTAACTGCCAAGGGGTAAAGCGTCGTGACACTTACAATTAGCGCATTCCAGCCCCACCGTCAAGATGGCCAGTTCGTGGGGTCCTTTCGGGCCAGTTACCGAAACAGCACCGCAGCCTTCACCCCGGTCTGAAACACCCCCCAGGCCAGGGGAATTCCTACCGCGGCCCATGCCAGGCCAACGGCCACCCAATTGCCCGGCTTCGGGTCGGAACCTGGATTCGGGGTCATTTCGCCTCGCTAGTGAGCGGCCGCGCCGCGGATGGATGCCCGGACCCTGGCCAGTTCTTCTTCCGACATGAAATATCGGTCAGCCACCGGCCGCACCATCAGGTTGCAGACCAGCCCGACCAGCAGCAGCCCCGCCATCAGGTGCATCGTGGTTTCATACGCCTCGGCCTTCGGTACTCCCGCATCGATCCGGGCCTGCCGGATGTAGTTGACCAGGACCGGACCCGCCACACCGGCAGCGGACCAGGCCGTCAGCAGCCGGCCGTGAATGGCGCCGACAAACTGGGACCCGAACAGGTCGGCCAGGTAGGCCGGGACGGTGGCAAAGCTGCCGCCGTACATCGTGATCACGAGGGCGGCGGCGCCCACGAACAGCGGCACATTTCCCATCCGGCCGGTCACCGGAATCAGGAAGTAGAGCACCGGTCCGAGCGTGAAGAAGATTGCGTAGGTGGCCTTGCGGCCGATCCGGTCCGACAGCGAGGCCCAGAAGAACCGGCCCCCCATGTTGAACAGGCTGAGCAGCCCGACGAAACCCGCGGCGGCAGCGGCGGCCACCTTGCCGTCGAACATCTCCTGGATCATCGGCGCGGCCTGCTCGAGGATCCCGATGCCGGCCGTGACGTTGAGGAACAGCACCGCCCACACCAGGTAGAACTGGGGGGTCTTCACCGCCGTGTTGACATGGACCTGCCCGTGGGTAACCAGGGCCGCACTCGACGCGGGGGCCGTCCACCCTGCCGGCTTCCAGCCGTCGGGTGGCACCCGGAAACCGAACGCCCCGGCCAGCATCGCAACGGCGTACAGCGCACCCATCACGATGAAGGTCGGAATCAGCCCGACCGAGCTGCCGGACGTGAAATGATCCATCAGTGCCTGGGACAGCGGGCTCGCGATCATCGCGCCGCCGCCAAAGCCCATGATGGCCATGCCGGTGGCCAGGCCGCGCCGGTCAGGGAACCACTTGATCAGGGTCGACACCGGGGTGATGTAGCCGAGTCCCAGTCCGCAGCCGCCGATCACGCCGTAGCCGAGATACAGCAGCCAGATATTGTGCAGGCTGACCCCGAGTGCCGAGACCAGGAAGCCGGTGCCCCAGCAGAGTGCGGCGACCACGCCGCTCTTGCGGGGACCAACCCGTTCGAGCCACTTGCCGAAGATCGCAGCACTCAGTCCCAGGAAAACGATGGCAAGGGTAAAGACCCAGGCCAGCTCCTTCTGGGTCCAGTCCGTCGGCAGCGATCCGGTGATACCAAGGACCTTGGTCAGCGGCAGCTTGAAGACGCTGAAGGCGTAGGCCTGCCCGATGCACAGATGAATGGCCAATGCGGCCGGTGGTACCAGCCAGCGATTGAATCCGGGCCCTGCCACGGTGCGTTGGCGGTCCAGTAGGCCTGGCATCACGAACCCCTTCGAAGCTGCGGGAAAAGGCTGGTCAAATAGTCGTGTCCGGTCGGGGTCAGGAACTGCCGGCTGATGGAGGGGGCGCTGTTGAGGCTACATTTTACGGTGTGGCTGCTAGGCAGGGCAACCCCTTATCAATTCAGAGGTTCCGCCGATGGGTCAATCGAAATTACCGATCATGGCGATTTATATGGCCGTCATCATTTCGAATGCCGCACCGCTTGCCGCCCAGTCGCTGCCTGACTGGATTGCGGTCGACTCCGCGGCACACACCGTCAGTCTGTCCCTCGCGGCTACCGCGGCAACCGAAGCCGGCACCGGCCTCATCAATGGCTACCACAGTGGCAATGTTCAAGTGGTGGTACCCCTTGGGTGGACCGTCCGTTGGTCCTGGAAAAATGCCGATTCCAGTCAGTCTCATAGTCTCGTGGTCATGGCGGAACGCGAGAAGCTGCCTCTCGAAGGCGGCCGGCCGGCGCTGGACAATGCCATGTCGCGGAGTGTGACCCAGGGACTCAAGCCGGGGCAGAAGGATGAAACGACGTTCGTGGCGGATCAGGCGGGCTGGTACTGGATGCTGTGCGGTGTGCCGGGGCATGCGCTCAGGGGGGAGTGGATTTC
>JBDTTF010000200.1:0-26206 GCA_039930765.1 Gemmatimonadota bacterium
GTTCACGGTTCACGGTTCACGGTTCACGGTTCACCGGTCACGGGCCTGGCGCCTGGGTCGGAACGCAGCGCCAGACCGTCGATGCTTTCTTCTAGACTCTCGTCTCTCGACTCTCGTCTCTCGACTTTCTCAGCCACTCCCCACTAGCACCAATCTCCTCCTCCGTCAGGCTGTGACCCACCTCGCGCCAATCGACCTTCACCTTCGCGCCCGCGGCGCTGAGCATCTCGGCCAGCCGCTCGGCGTTGGCGACCGGAATGATCGGATCGAAGCGACCGACGCCGAGCCAGACCGGCGTACCGGGAAGCGGTAGCAGCTTCGTCGGCTCGAACGGGACCATGGCGCGATACAGGACTGCACCCGCCAGCGCGCCCGGATGGGTCAGCAGTATACTGGCCGCGATATTGGCACCGTTAGAGAAGCCCACCGCCACGACATTCCCGGCATCGAAACCATGGACCGCAGCGGCGGCCGGTATGAACCGGACGAGTTGATCGGTCCGCACCACCAGGTCCTCGAGGTCGAACACTCCTTCCGACAACCTCCGGAAAAACCTGGGCATTCCCCGTTCCAGCACCTGCCCCCTCGGTGACAGCATCCCCGCACCCGGCAGCAGGGTACGTCCCAACGACAACAGGTCGTCCTCAGTGCCGCCGGTGCCGTGCAGCAGCAATAGCGTCGGCAGTCCGGCCGATTCCGCTGGGATGCAGCGATGGACGAATCCCTCGATTGGTTGGGTCATGACAGCACCTCCGCCCGGCTGAGTGCCCCGGGCACGACCAACGGTGGCAGGAGGGCCTCGAGCGCGGCACGATCCCCTTCAAACTGCTCCGGCAGCATCAATTTCTCACCCAGATGGGCGGCCGGCTCATCGATCGCAAAGCCCGGGTTGTCGGTGGCAATCTCGAACAGCACACCGCCAGGTTCACGGAAGTAGATCGAGTGGAAATAGGTCCGGTCGATCACGGGAGTCGGATCCAACCCATGCCGCAGCACGGCAGTACGCAGTTCGAGCTGGCCGGCATCGTCCGCCGCGCGCCATGCCACATGATGCACAGTTCCCGCTCCGGAACTGCCAGCCAGCTCGGTCGGCACGACCAGCAGGTCAACCGTTCCGCCGACACCGGGCGCCACTGCGGTGAACCGATGCCGCATTGCTTCACTGCCGGCCGGCTCGAATCCCAATGGCCCGGTCAGCACGCTGGCGGTCGGCCCGTCGTCCCGGACCCACAGCGTCACGCTGTGAAATCCGCGGACCGCCATGGCTGCGGGAACCGGTCCGTCCTGCCAGCCAGCGACGCCGCCGGCCCAGGCCGCCGCGATCAGCTCCAGTCTGAGACCGTCAGGGTCCTCGAAGCTGATGACCGCTTCGCCGAACCGGCTGCCTTCATCAGCCGGGCGGACACCCTGACCCCGCAGGCGGTCCCGCCAGAAGTCGAGGCTACCGGCCGGGACGGCAAAAGCCGTGGCCCCGACCTGCCCTGGCCCGACCCTGCCGCGCCGGGCACCGGGCCACGGGAAGAAGGTCAGGATAGTGCCCGGCGCTCCCTGCTCATCTCCGAAATAGAAGTGATAGGTCGACGGATCGTCGAAGTTCACGGTGCGCTTGACGAAACGCAGACCCAAAAGGCCGGCGTAGAAGTCGAGATTCCGCTGCGGATCGGCCGCGATGGCGGTGATGTGATGGATACCGAGTGCCTGCCTGTTCATACTGCCTCCAGTCCGCAGATTTCTGCGGATTCAATACGTTCGATTTCAGCGATCAGCAACATTCCGCGACCGGACGCGGGACACCCGATAGAGTTCATGGTTCGTGGTTCACGGTGTGCGGCGCGCTGGTCCGCGTTGTTCCGCGGCTCCACTGGTGGTGGCCAGGCCGAGTTTTCGGCAGAGCCGGCCGAGGCTGGTCAGTTCATCGCGAGTGAGCGCGCCCATGAGGCTGGTGATCCTGGCGGCGTGCTCCGGAAAAGCCCGTTCGATCAGCCCCCTGCCCTTGTCTGTCAGGGCAATCCGGTTGATCCGGCGATCGGCCGGGTCGGCCCCGCGCCGCACCGCGCCACGCCGCTCCAAGTTGTCGATGACCGTGGTCAGGTTGCTGCCGCTGACCAGGAGTTTGTCCGACAGCTGCCGCTGGGGCATGGCGCCGAGATGCAGCAGCGCCTCCAGTACGCCGAGCTGGCTTTCGGTCAGGTCGTGGTCCCGGCCCAGCGGGGGCACCAGCCGGGCCCGCAGCGCGTTGGTGGCCCGGTTGAGCTTGACGAAGGCCGAGAGGGCGGCGCGCTGGGCGGCGGGGATGGAACGGCGCGGAGAAGTCATTTGATATCCGATCATTGGATGTCGAACTATAAGTCCGGTACTTCACCGCGTCAAGCCGGACCGGCCGGCGGCCGGTTGGCCAGACGCAGCAGGGTGTCCGAATGCAGCCGGTGGCCGCCCGCGAAGCCGATCTCCTGGCAGCGGATCCCCCGGGTGCGGAGCTCGGCCGCCTGGGCCTTGAGCTTGAGTGGATCGAGGGTGTCGTCCCGGTCCCCCGCGACCAGCACCACCGGTATCTCCGGCCGCAGCAAGTCCTGATCGGCCCCGAGCAGCTCTCCCGGCACCAGACCGCCCCACAGCACCAGCTCGGCCGGCCGCCAGTTAGTCCGGGCAATCCACCGGGCCGCGGTCGCAACACCCTGCGAGAAGCCGAAGACCCGGACCGGGACATCGGTCCGTCCGATCGGGGCCAGGACATGGCCCCGGAGCGCCTCGAGATAGCGGACGTAGTCGTCGATTTCCTCATCGCGCTCTTCGCGGGTCATCCAGGAAGCGCCGACCTGCTCGCCGTGGCGGCCGGACGGGCCGCTCTCGAGGTAGAAGCGGGACAGCGCTTCGGGAGCGACCAGGAGCCGGTGGCCATCATCGAGCGCGGAGAAGCCTTCCAGAAATGAGGCGGCGCGCTGGCCATACCCGTGACAGAGGAACCAGACCTCGTGCGCGGCCGGACCCCGGGGACCGAGGGTGGCATAGCGCGCGGTGCGTTGCACGGTCAGATGGTGTTCGTCCATGGATGCCTCGAAGCAGTCAGGCCTTCTGAACCAGCGCGGCCAGCGCCTGCGGCTGGGGCACCCCGACAATCCTTCCCGACTCGGCGCCGTTGCGGAAGGCAATCAGAGTGGGAATACCCCGGATTCCGAACCGCTGATTCACCGCCGGCCAAGCATCGGTGTCGACCTTGAGGACCAGGATGTCGCCAGCCATCCGGCGAGCCAGATCCTCCATCATCGGCGCCACCATCCGGCAGGGCCCGCACCAATCGGCGTAAAAATCGACAAGGACCGGCACCGTGCTGCCCCGGATGCTCTGGTCGAAGTCCGCCGCCGTCGCCTTGAGGGGCCGGGCCAGATCCAGTGGTTTCCGGCAGCCACCGCACCTCGGCCCGTCCGCCAGCCGAGCCAGGTTCACCCGATTCACCGTTCCACACGACGGGCAGGCCAGGACTGCGGACTGCGTAGTTGGGTCGGCCATGATTCGCCTCGTATCTGGGTGCCGAAGTTCGACCGGCCGACGACTGGGCCGATCGATTTAAACCCTGGAACTATGGATGAGTCGTCCGCCTGGTCAAACTCCGGGCCCCCGCCG
Organism: Gemmatimonadota bacterium; assembly: GCA_039930765.1. Lineage (GTDB taxonomy): Bacteria > Gemmatimonadota > Gemmatimonadetes > Gemmatimonadales > GWC2-71-9 > DATEHG01. The sequence continues at coordinate 3,622 of JBDTTF010000200.1, forward strand.
TCAGGGATTAACAACGATCGTTCTGATGGCGTATTGAGCAGACCCAACCGCAAGTACGGATACTATCCCGACCCGGCCCCCAGTTCCTCCGTGTTCCTCCGTGTCCCGAAGCTCAGCACCCCTCGCCCAATACGACCACGATTGGGCGACGCCGGCCAGAAGTCCCGACGCAATAGCGCTAGCAATGACCACCACACCGAAGCTCATCCTCGACCTGTTGCACACCATGGCTCTCAATTTGAACGAGGCGTGGGGCAGAAAATCCGCAGACTCCGTGGATTTCAACGATTAAGAAATTCAATCACTGAAATCTGCGTAATCTGCGGATCACCAGACCACCGAGCCCGCTCGGCAATCCGTGCTTCAATTATCTGACAGGACCATCCATCCCAATGGCTGAAATCGGTGGATTCAGTTTGCCGGATCCCAGCTCCCGCCGAGCGCCTTGTACAGCTGCACCGTCGACGACAGGTACTGACGCTGGACCTGGACCAGGGTCAGCTGCGCGGTAAACAAGGTCCGCTGGGCATCCAGTACCTCGAGATAGCTCGACACGCCGCTGCTGTAGCGTGACTGGGCCAGGTCCAGCGCCCGCTTGAGCGCCCGGGCCTGGGTTTCCTGGGCCACTAGCTGATCGCGGTTGGTGCGTGCCGATACCAGTGCATCGCTGGTTTCCTGCAGCGCTGCCAGTACGGTCTGCTCGTAGCGGTTCCTGGCCTGCTCGACCCTGGCCTGCGCCGCCCGCTGCTGGTTGAGCAGCCGGCCGCCGGTGAACAGCGGCAGCGAGATGCCACCCTGCAGGGTGTAGATCTCACCCGACTTGCCGAACAGCCCCGAGAAATCCGGCCGCTGGGTCCCGTACAGACCGGTGATCATCACCTTGGGCAGCCGGTTGCCGAGCGCAATGCCAACCCGGGCGCTGGCGGCGGACCACTGGCGCTGGGCACTCAGCACATCGGGACGCCGCATCAGCAGCGCCGACGGCAGCGAGTCTGGTATTTCGACCGACTGAATCGTCTCGGCCAGCGGCGCACCGCGACCGATGGTGCCGGGCTCCTGGCCCAGCAGCACGCTGAGGGCATTCTCCTTCTGACGGCGCTGGCGCTGGAAGTCCGCCACCCGGGCCGCCGGATCGGCGGCCTGGGCCTCGAACTGCCGGACGTCGAGCTCCGAGATCACCCCCTGGTTGAACCGCTTCTGGGCCAGACCGAGCGTCGACTTGCGGGAGGCCAGGGTCTCCTCGGAAATCCGCAGGTCCTCGTCCAGTTCCTTGAGCTCGAGATAGGCGATGGCCACATCGCTGATCAGGGTGATCGTCGTGGCCCGGCGATCCTCCTGCGACGCCAGATAATCGAACTTCGACGCCTCGGCCTGGCGCCGGAGCCGGCCCCAGAAATCGAGTTCCCAGGACAGGTTGCCGGTGATCGTCACCGCGTCATATGACTGGGTGCCGAGGCTGCCGAACACCACCTGGTTGGTGCTGGCGGTGGCATTGGCCGTCAGTTGGGGGAAGAGATCAGCCTTCCCTACCCCGTTCAGCGCCCGGTATTCCTGCACCCGCCCGATGGCCACCCGGAGTTCGCGGTTGTTGGTCACGGCGGTATTCACCAGCGTCAGCAGCGTGGAATCCCTGAGGATCCTGATCCAGGCCAGGTCTCCCATTGAATCGACCGCCAGCGGCTGGGCCTGCCACAGGGTGGCCAGCCCGGAGTCCTTCTGCTCGGCCAGCCGTGCCACCGCCAATGAATCGATGAAGCTCCGGGCTCCGCTGTCAGCCTGCTGGTCTCGAGTGGCCAGAGGCGCCGGCGTCGCCGGTTTGACATTGGTCGTCGGGCCGACGGCACAGGCAGCCAGCAGCATGATGAGTCCGGCCAGGTGAGAAGGACGCATGGTCACTTCCCCTCCGGCGCGGTAGTGACAGTTGGATGTTCTCCCGTGAACCCGCTCCGCCTGCGAGTCTTCTCGCTCAAGGTCTGGATCACCGAAAAGAACAGCGGGATGAAGAAGATGCCGACCAGGGTGGCCGTCAGCATCCCGGCGAACACCCCGGTGCCGAGCGAGTGACGGCTGGCCGCACCGGCTCCGCTGGCGAAGACCATTGGCGCCACGCCAAGAATGAAGGCGAACGAGGTCATGAGAATCGGCCGGAACCGATCCCGCGCCGCGTGGATGGCGGCTTCCCTGATCGACATGCCCTGCCGCCGGAGATCGGAGGCGAACTCCACGATCAGGATGGCATTCTTGGCCGCGAGTCCGATCACTGCCAGCAGCCCGACCTGGAAATAGACATCACTGGGCAGGCCGCGGAGGAAGACACCGAGAAAGGCGCCCAGGACACCGAACGGCACGCCGAAGATGACGGCGAACGGAATGGCCCAGCTCTCGTACTGCGCCGCCAGCACCAGAAACACCATGATGATGCCGAGGGCCACCGTCAGCCCCGACTGTCCGCCTGATACCCGCTCCTGATACGACTGGCCGCTGTAGCTGTAGCCGACGCCCTGGGCGGCATACTTGCTGTTGAGCAGTTTCTCGACCGCGTTGAGCATTTCCCCCGAGCTCTTGCCCGGCCTGGGCTGCCCCGTGACCAGCGCCGACGTGAACCCGTTGAACCGGGTCACCAGGCTCGGGCCGCTGCGCATCTCGGGGGTGACCAGGGCCGAGAGCGGCAGCATTTCGCCCTTGTTGTTCCGAACGTAGTAACGGCCGATGTCCTCCGGCTTCTGCCGGAACGGCGCCTGGGCCTCGAGCTGGACCCGGTAGGTCCGGCCATACAGGTTGAAATCGTTGACGTACAGCGTCGAGAGCATCGACTGGAGCGTCGAGAACAACTGCTTGTTTCCTACCCCGCGCGCCTGGGCCGCGTCCTGGTCGACCTTGATGTACACCTGCGGCACATCGGTCCGGATGAAAGGGGCCACCCCTTGCAGCTCGGGCAGCTTGTTGGCATCGGCGGCAAAGGCGCCGGCCTGTGCCGCGAAGGTGCGGATATCCTGCCCGCCCTTGGCCTGGAGGTTCACCTCGAGCCCGCTGGTGGTGCCGAGCCCGATGATTTCGGGAAGGTTGAACCCGAAGGCCATGGTCTGCTTGAGTCCGAACAATGCTCCATTCACCCGGCCGAGGATCGCATCCAGGCTCTGGGATTTCTCGGTCCGCTCACCCCACGGCTTGAGATTGAGGAAGATGGTGGCCGCGTTGGTCTGATTCGATCCGGTGAGGATGTCGAGCCCGACGAGGGCCACGACATTCAAGACCGAGGGCTCCTTCTTGAGGACGCCCTCGATCTGCTGCACCACGGCTTCGGTGCGCTGCTTGGAGGCGGCGTCGGGGAGCTGTACGCCGATGGCGAAGTAGCCCTTGTCCTCCGTCGGCAGGAAGCCGCCCGGCACCCGGTAGTAGAGGAATCCGAGCAGGACCAGCAGCACCACGAACACCCCGACCCAGGTCTTGGGCCGCCCGATGACCCGGTCGGCATTGCTGGTATACCCGTTGGTCACCCGTCCGAAGATCCGGTTGAACCCCTTGAAGAACCGGTTGTCGGTCTCGGCCGTCGAGTGGATCAGCAGCAGGGCGCAGAGCGCGGGGGTCAGCGTCAGCGCGACGATACCGGACAGCACCACCGCAATCACGATGGTGGCGGCAAACTGCTGGTACATCGCTCCGGTGATCCCGCCCAGGAACGCCACCGGGATGAAGACCGAGCAGAGCACCAGTACGATCGCGATCAAGGCGCCCGCCACCTGGCCCATGGCCTTGTCCGCAGCCTGCCGGGGACTGAGCCCCTCCTGCTCCATGATCCGTTCGACGTTCTCGATCACCACGATGGCGTCATCCACCACGATGCCGATCGACAGCACCAGGCCGAACAGGGTCAGGGTGTTGATGGTGAAGCCGAGGGCGGCGAGCCCCAGGAAGGTGCCGATGATACTGACCGGCACCGCCAGGACCGGAATCAGGGTGGCCCGCCAGCTCTGCAGAAAGACAAAGACGACGAGCGTGACCAGCAGCATAGCCTCGACCAGCGTCTTGACCACTTCCGAAATCGACTCGGTGATGAACGGGGTGGTGTCGAACGGGACGTTCCACTTCACCCCTTGGGGGAACGCCTTGGCCAGTTCTCCCATCCGGACCAGGAAGGCCTTCTTGATGGCCAGCGAGTTGGCGCCCGGCCGGCCGTAGACGATGATCGGGACCGTGGGGCGGCCATTGAGCCGGCCGCTGGCGTCGTAACTCCGTGAGCCCAGCCGCACCTTGGCAATGTCCCGGACCCGGACCAGCGAACCATTTGGCAGGGCCCGAACGATGATGTTGCCGAACTCATCGGGGGTCTGCAGCCGGCCAAGGGTCGTCACCGGCAGGGTGAGCTGGGTCCCTACGGGTGAGGGTTCCCGCCCCAGCCGTCCTGCCGGGTTGGTGGCATTCTGTTCCTGCACCGCCGCCGAAACATCGCTCACGGTAATGCCGAGCTGGGCCATCTTCTCGGGGTCGAGGCTGATCAGCATCGAGAACTCGAGGCCACCGTACACCAGCGCGTTGCCGACCCCGGGAATCCGCTTGAGTTCGTCCTCGAGGTACAGCTTGGAGTAGTTGGCCAGGTACGAAGCGTCGTAGCGCGGGTCATCGGAGGTCAGCGCCGCGACCAGCAGGATGTCGCTGTTGGCCTTGAGGATGGTGATCCCGTTGGTGCGCACCGCGTCCGGCAGCTGGGGCTCGGCCAGCTTGACCGCGTTCTGGACTTCGACGGCGGCCAGGTCCTGGTTGCGCGAAATATCGAAGTAGACCGACAGGTTCATCGTCCCGTCGGAGGAATTGGACGACTTGTAGTACAGCAGCTTGTCCAGGCTGGAGAGCTGCTGCTCAATCGGAGACGCCACCGCCTGGGCCACGACTTCGGCCGTGGCGCCAGGGTAGACAGTACTCACCTGCACCGACGGCGGGGTGATCTGGGGGTAGCGGTTGATCGGCAGCGACTTGAGCGCAAACAAGCCGAGCAGAGTGATCACGATCGAAATCACGCCGGCGAACACCGGGCGGCGGATGAAGAAGTACTTGACCTCTCCCCGGGAGGCGGCGGACTCGCTCACGGCTTGACCCCCGCAGGCTTCGGCGCGGCCGACGGCAGCGGAGCACCCGGAGCCGGCGCGTCGGAGAGCGGCACCGGCTTCACCACCCGGCCCGGACCGACCTTCTGAATCCCATCGACGATCACCACATCACCGGGCGTGAGCCCGCTCTCGATCAGCCATTGGTCGCCGCCGGTCCAGCTGGTGGCCTGGACCTCGTGGGCCGCCACCGTGTCGCCGGCGCCAACGGTGTAGACGATCTGGCGACCCATCGACTGCAGCACCGCACGCTGGGGCACCACGATGGCGCTGTCACGTGACAATCCCTGCAACCGCACCCGGATAAACTGGCCCGGCACCAGCAGCCGGTCCGGGTTGGTGAACTCGGCCCTGAAGTGCTGGGTCCCGGTCGAGGCGTCGACTACCGGGTCGATGAAATTGATCCGGCCGGTGCGCGGCAGCGTCGAGCCATCCGGCAGCACCGCCTCGATCTTGACAGTGCCACCGGGCTGGAGCTGGCGGTTGGCCCGCGGATCCTTCTTCCAGCTCAGCAGCTGCTGAGCCGACGGATCGAAATAGACGTAGATCGGATTGAGCCCGTCGATGGTGGTGAGCAGATCGCTGGGGCCCGTGACCCGGGCGCCCACCAGCAGATTGGCCCGGCCGGCCCGCCCGCTGATCTGGGCCCGCACGTCGGTATCACTGAGATCCTTGTGGGTCCGGTCGACTTCAGCCCTGGCCGCCTCCACCCCGGCGTTGGCCTGGGCCAGTTCGTTGTCGGCATTGTCGACGTCCTGCTTGGCGACCGCGTGATCTGCCAGCAGCGGCGTGAGGCGGTCAGCGCTGCGCTTGGCATTCACCGCCCGTGCTTCGGCCTGGGCCAGGGTGGCCTTGGCGCTCCGCCAGGCGGCATCGTAGATCGTCGGCTCGATCTTGAACAGCAGATCACCGGCGTTGACCTGTCCGCCTTCCTGGTAGGGGCGCGAGAGAATCAGACCGGTCACATTCGACCTGACCTCGACCCGGTGGGCCGCCTGGACTTCACCGGCGAAGTCGTAGCTCTGGTCCACGGTCCTGGGCGAGACCGTGATGACGGACACTTCGGTCGGTGGCGGAGCTTGCGGCGCGGGCTTGGTGCAGCCCAGGGCGGTGGCCACGAGGAGGACGGAGAGCAGCGACGGCTTCAGGGATACTCGGATCACAGCGGGTTGATCTCCAGATCGGGTAGAACGCGGCGTCGGTGACGCCGGGCGGACCATCGTTCGACTAGCTGGTGCGGACGGCGTGATCGATCAGTTCGAGATGCTGCTCAAGAATGGCGTCGCCGGTCGGCGCAGCCCGATCAAAGGCCGCGTTGCGGTGACACGCCATCATCAGGCCGGCCAGGCCAGCCGACAGGACCCGGGCGGTGAGTTCGGTATTCATGGGCCGGAACTCACCGCTCTTCACCCCGCCATCGAGGACTGCCCGGAGCAGCTGGCGGGACCGCTCGCCGATGGCCCGGCAGACCGTCCGGCCGGCATCCGGCACGTCCTGGGTCTTGGCCAGCCCCACCATGACCAGGTCCGGTGTTCCCGGCGAGGTCAGGCGGGCCCACTGATGGCGGAGCAGGGTCTGCAGCAGCTCGCGAAAGCTGCCGCGGTGCTCCGCCAGCAGCCGCTCCGACTCGAGCATCGGTTCGAGGAAGTGATCCGACAGCGCGGCCTCGAACAGTTCGGCCTTGGAACCGAAGTAGTGGGCCACCGTTCCCGCGCTCACCCCCGACCGCAGCGCCACTTCGGCGAGGGTCGCGCTGGCAAAGCCCATTTCGCCGAACACGGCCACCGCCGCATTGAGTATTTCACGGCGGCGCTCGCCTGGGCGGCGCTGCCAGCGCGGCAGGTCGGAAGGTTCGGTAACGGACGGCATGGGGCGGCGAATATAGTAATTGACCGGCCGTTCAACAATACGCCAATCGGCGGAGTGTCCGGAAAGCGGCGGGCTGGAGGTTGAGCGGAAGGAGGGTGGCCGAATCAGGGCAAGCACGGGCGCGGCAGCGGCCAATTGCAGCGGCCGCATATATGCGGCCGCTACAATTGGCCGTCGAGCCCGAGCTGGTGGTAGTAGTGCACCACCTCGTCCTGATGGGCCAGCAGCCAGTCGACCGAGGGCTCATTGGCGAGGGCTTTCCGAATCGCCTTGGCGGTGGCGGCACGGTGAGTCTCGAACAGGATTTTGTGATCGAGGTCGGGTGCATCCACGACGGCGGGGTCGAGCCAGATCGCGACGATGATGCCGAGGTCGTTGACCTTGCCCCGCGGAATCTCGCCGCTCCGCACCACATCGAGCACCCCGTTGGCCACTGCGGCCTGCACCGTGCCCATCAGGATGTTGGTGTAGCGTGAGTCGTTGACCGTCACCTTGCTGACCATCAGGGTGGCGGGGCGGACCTGGACATCGCTGTTGAGAATGGCAAAGACCTTGGAGTGGCCCTTGGTCTGATCACCAAGCAGGGTGGCCAGCGCGGTGCCCACCGGGCCGTCCAGTTCGCCGATGATGACTTCCGGCTCCGCCGCCGACCACGACGGCTCGGCCTCGACGAGGGCTTCACCGGTCCTGAGGATGATTCGATCGGGCATCGTATTTTCCAGTTGCAAGACATGGATGGAATCGGAGGGGCGGGCGGAGGGGCGGGTTGAAGCCCGGCTCCGCCGGGCTGAAACCCGCCCGTACCACCCGCCCGTACATCGCGCCGCCAAGGATAGACCGATCCCCGGAAAAAGCGAAAACCCCGGACGGCCAAGGCCGTCCGGGGTTCGAAATGCCATCATGCCTGCGAATCGCGTCCCATGCGGTCCGTAGGGGTGGGTCCAGGCCGGCTGCGCCGGCCGCCGACCCGCCCCTACTGCACCGCGTTCACCATGTCGAAGATCGGGAGGTACATGGCCACGACCATGCCGCCGACGACGACGCCGAGGACCACGATCATGATCGGTTCCATGAGGGAGAGCAGCGCACTCACCGCCACGTCGACCTCTTCGTCGTAGAAGTCGGCGATCTTGGACAACATCTCGTCCAGGCCACCGGTGGACTCGCCGACCGAGATCATCGAGATCACCATCGGCGGGAACACCTTCGACTTCTCGAGCGGCGCGGCGATGGTTTCACCGCCGGCGATCGACTGGCGGGATTCCATGACCGCGTCATGGATGACCCGGTTGCCGGCGGTCTTGGCCGTGATTTCGAGGCCGTCGAGAATCGACACGCCCGAGCTGATCAGGGTGCCGAGGGTCCGGGTAAACCGGGACACGGCGGACTTCCGGAGCAGGTCTCCCAGCACCGGAAAGTTGAGCATCAGGGTATCAATCCGCTTGCGGCCATCCGATGTGGCGTAGTACGACTTGATCCCGAAGAACGAGCCCACCGCCACCGCGATCAGCACCCACCAGTAGTGGAGCAGCAGGTTGGACGCCCCGATCACGATCCGGGTCGGCAGCGGCAGCTCGAGGTTGACCGAGGCGAACATGTTCTGGAAGGTCGGGATGACGAAGATCAGCAGCACCGCCACCGCGATGCCGGCCACCGAGAAGATGACCGCCGGATAGACCATGGCACCCTTCACCTTGCGGATCAGGGCATCGCTCTTTTCGAGGAAGGTGGCCAGCCGGAGCAGAATGGTGTCGAGAATACCGCCAGCTTCGCCGGCCGCCACCATGTTCACGTACAGGTCGGGAAAGGCCTTGGGGTGCTTGGAAAAGGCGTCGGCCAGGGTGTGGCCGCTCTCGACGTCGAACACCACCTGGCGGGTGACGTCGGCCAGCGCCTTGTTCTCGGTCTGCTTGGCCAGGATGTCGAGCGACTGGACCAGCGGCAGGCCGGCGTTGATCATGGTGGCAAACTGCCGGGTGAAGATCACCAGGTCGCGGGTCTTGATCCCGGGCTTCCGCGCGAAGCTGATCCCCTTGGCGGCTTCCCGGTAGCTGACCAGGGAGAGCTTGCTCTTCCTGAGATGGGCCAGCAGTTCATCCTTGCCGACCCCCTCGAAGGTGCCCTTGAGGATCTGGCCGGTGGACATGTTGCGTGCGGTATACTCGAGTGTCGGCATCGAAATCGTCTCCTGAGCTTAGCGCTTGGCCGCGGGGCGTTCAGGCTTCTTGGCGTCCACGGAACCCATTTCCTCGTCCAGCGGGGTCTGGCCGATCATCCGCAGGAATTCGTTCGGATCGCTGGAGACCCGGACGCATTCCTCCATCGCCACTTCCCGGCTCATGTACAGCTGGTACAGGGCGTCGTTCATGGTCTGCATGCCGTGCTTCTTGCCCGACTGCATGGCGGAGTAGATCTGGTGCACCTTTTCGTCCCGGATCAGGGCCCGGATGGCCGGGGTGGCCACCATGATCTCGGCCGCCATGGCGCGGCCCCGGCCCTTGGCCTTCTGCAGCAGCGTCTGGGTGACCACGCCTTCAAGCACGAAGGCCAGCTGGGTCCGGACCTGGGTCTGCTGGTTGGGCGGGAACACGTCGATGATCCGGTTGATCGATTCGGCCGCGCTGTTGGTGTGCAGCGTGGCAAAGGCCAGGTGGCCGGTTTCGGCAATGGTCAGGGTGGCGGAGATGGTTTCGAGGTCGCGCATTTCGCCGACCAGGATCACGTCGGGGTCTTCCCGCAGGGCGTACTTGAGCGCGTTGGAGAAGCTCTTGGTGTCGGTCCCGACTTCGCGCTGGTTGATGATGCACGACTGGTGGCGGTGGATGAACTCGATCGGATCTTCCACCGTGATGATATGGCTTTTGCGTTCCTTGTTGATCTTGTCGATCATCGCCGCCAGCGTGGTCGACTTGCCGGAGCCGGTCGGCCCGGTGACCAGCACCAGTCCGCGGGGCTTGTCGGCCAGCTTGGCCACGATCGGAGGCAGGCCGAGGTCGTTGAAGGTCCGGACGTTGAACGGGATCATCCGGATGACCACCGCCACGCAGCCCCGCTGCTTGAACACGTTGCCGCGGAACCGGGCCAGGTTCTGGATCCCGAACGAGAAGTCCAGCTCGTCCTCGGTCTCGAACCGCTTCTTCTGGTTCTCGGTCAGCACCGAGTAGGCCAGCTGCAGGGTGTCCTTGGGCAGCAGCACCTCGGACGGGGTGGCATTGACGATATCACCGTCGACCCGGAGCTTGGGGCGCTCCCCGGCGGTAATGTGGAGGTCCGACGCCTCCTTCTCGATCATTTCCTCGAGCAGTGCTCTGAGGTTGATGGTCATGCGGCGGTCTCCTTGATGACCTCTTCCACCGTGGTGACACCCTTCTCAATTTTTTTCATCCCGTCCATCCGCAGCGTCAGCATCCCGTCCATCACGGCCTGGTCCCGAAGCTCGGCCACCGAGCCGCCCCGCAGGATGAGCCGCCGCAATTCGGGGGTCAGCGACATCACTTCGTACAACCCGGCCCGGCCCTTGTAGCCGGTGCCGTTGCAGGTATCGCAGCCCCTGCCACGGTGGAACACCAGGCTGCGCACCGAATCGAGGTCCTCGCTCAGCGAGACCAGCACCTCGTCGGGGTAGGTCACCACTTCCTTGCAGTCCTTGCAGATCCGCCGGATCAGCCGCTGGGCCACCACCAGGTTGACCGCGCTGGCCACGTTGAACGCCTCGATCCCCATGTCGATCATGCGGGTGATCGTGCTGGGCGCGTCATTGGTGTGCAGGGTCGAGAGCACCAGGTGCCCCGTGAGCGCCGCCTTGATGGCAATGCCGCCCGTTTCCAGGTCCCGGATCTCCCCGATCATGATGATATTGGGGTCCTGCCGCAGAAACGCCTTCAGGGCTGCTGCAAAAGTGAGGCCGATCTCGTTCCGGATCAGAACCTGGTTGATTCCGCCCAGGTTGTACTCGACCGGGTCCTCGGCCGTCATGATGTTGGTTTCGATTGTGTTGATCCGCGACAGGGCGGAATACAGGGTCGTCGTCTTGCCCGACCCGGTCGGCCCGGTCACCAGCACCATGCCGTAGGGGTTGAGGATGGCCTTGAGCAGGTCGGCCTCGGATTTGGGCTCAAACCCGAATTTTGCCAGATCCAGGGTCAGGTTGCCCTTGTCCAGGATCCGCAGCACGATCTTCTCGCCGAACAGGACCGGCAGGGTCGAGACCCGGAAGTCGATGACCCGGTTGCCCATCTTGAGCTTGAGCCGCCCGTCCTGGGGCACTCGGCGCTCGGCGATGTTGAGCTGCGACAGAATCTTGACCCGGGAGGTCAGCGCGGCCTTCATCCGGACCGGCGGCTTCATCACCTCGAGCAGGGCACCATCCACCCGGTAGCGGACCCGGATCTCGTGCTCGAACGGCTCGATGTGAATGTCACTGGCGCCTCGCCGCACCGCTTCGGTCAGCAGGCCGTTGATCAGCTTGACCACCGGGGCGTCGTCGATCTGGGCCTGGGTGGCGGTTTCGTCTTCGGCTTCCTTGACGACCTCGACGTCGTCCTCGATCCCCTCCATGTCCTTGAGCAGGGATTCGAGCTGCTGGTCCGACGATTCGTAGTATTTCTCGAGGAGCGCGCGCAGGGTGAACTCACCTGCGATGACCGGAAAGAGATCGTACCGGGTGATGAACTTGAGGTCTTCCAGCACCCCGCTATTGGTCGGATCGGCCATCGCGATGGTCAAGGTCCGGCCTTCACGTTTGAGCGGCAGCACCACGTTTTTCTGGGCGAATTCCGCCGGCACCATCTTGAGGATCTTGGGATCGACATCGAACCGGGCCAGGTCCACCGCCGGCATCCGATACTGCCGGCCGAGGAACTTGGTGATCTCGATTTCCTGGACCAGGCCGAGTTTGACCAAGACGTAGCCAAGCCGATGGCCCGTGGCCTTCTGCTCCGCCAGGCCCGCGGTCAGCTGCTCCCGGTTGATCAGGCCCTCAGCGATCAATAAATCGCCCAGGCGTTCGGCGCCGTTTCCTCCGCTTGCCATCAGCCTCCCAAGGACCGGAGAATCAACAGGGACAACGATTTAGGTAGGTAGACCTAAGCTAGATGGGTAGCGGGGGGTGTCAAGGCGGACGGTCCGACGTTTGGTCACCGCACCTCCACCAACCCTCGCAAGCGAGCTACCGTCGCCGGCCCTATCCCACCTACCCGCACCAGCGAATCCACCGCGGCGAATTCCCCATGCTTCGTGCGGTACTCCACGATCCGCCGGGCCGTGGAGGGTCCTACGCCAGGCAATCGCTCGAGTTCGGCCTGGTCGGCTCGATTCAGGTCGACGACGGAACGCCGCGACTCCAGACTCCTGACCTGGGGAGGGAGGTCGAAGGGCGGGGCCGGACTGGTCAGTTGGCTCTTCGTTCCCGCAGTCGAGAACTCCGCATGACCCCGGATGGCGTCGATCAGCCCATCCCCGATCCCCGGCACCTCATTGAGGCGCTCAAGTGAGCCGAAGGCGCCGTGGCTGGCCCGGTATTCGGCAATCTTCCTGGCCATTCCCGGGCCAACCTTGGGCAGCCGGGCCAGCAGGGCGGCCGGGGCCTTGTCGAGGTCGATTTTCTCCCCGTCCGCCAGCGGCCGGTCGGCGGCGGCGGCGCTGTCACGGTGGGCGGCGAGATTTTCGGAGCTTGAGGGGCCGGAGATCCGGACATCGCCGGGAGCGACCCCCGGAGTGGGGCGATGCAGCCAGGCCAGCACGGCATGGCCAACCACGGCCAGGGCGAGCAGCAGCAGCAGGGCGCGGCGTTCGGCGGGAGGCATCCGCCATGGTAGCGCGCCCGGCCTGGTGCAGCGTTACCCCGGCAACGCGATCGGTGCCCTATTGACGCGCGAGATGAACCGCCACGTCTCCTACCACCTGCAGGCTGGCCGCCGACAGCTTGTCGATGGTGTCATCGGGGGTGTGCCAGTACGGGTAGTCCGGGTAGAACTGGACCACGTCGATGGCCCGGATCCCGACCTTCTGCAGCGAGACATGGTCATCGATCAGGGTGAACTTGGGGGTCGGCTCGAAGACGTCGCCGTGGCCGACTTCCTTGGCCGCCTGCCACACTACATTCACGACCTCCGGAGCACCCAGCAGCGAGTTCCCCTCCTGGAAGATCTTGAGATTCTTGCCGGCCACCATGTCCCACAGCACCGCATACAGCGGGGTCGGCCCCGGCGGCAGATGCGCCGCATAGTACTTCGAGCCGATCAGGACATCGTCGGGCTGCTTCTCGAAATCACCGTAGTCCTCGCCATCGATCAGCAGCAGGTCAATGCCGCGGGTCGGCGCCTTTTTCTTGAGGATATCGGCCACGCCGAGCAGGACAGCGACGCCCGACGCGCCGTCGTTGGCGCCGGGCACCGGCTTGTTCCGGTCGGCCAGCAACTGCTCGGGCTTCACGTACGGGTTGTCGCTGTGGGGCCGGGTATCCCAGTGGGCCATGAACAGGATCCGCTCGGGAGCGCCGGGATTGAACCGCAGCAGATAGTTGTGAAGGTCAAGGGTGTCGTGGGCGGCGGTGACATGCGTCCAGCGCTGCACGATCAGGCTGTCGGATCTGCCGGGCAGGATTGAATCCAGCCAGGCGATCATCCGCTGATGCCCCGGCTGCCCGGGAATGCGGGGCCCGAACGCCATCTGGGTTTCGATGTACCTGAAGGCGGCGGTGCCATCGAACTCCTGGGGGGGCGGCCCGCTCGAGCAGCCGGACCAGAGCACGAGTGCGGGGGCCAGCGCCAGCGCGATGGTGGGCAACAACCGAGAGGTCATCGAATTCTTTCTGACGGGTCAGCGATAGTCGCCGGCAAACAGTGACAGGCTGAAGTTAAGCGAGAGATAGAGTTGCTGGACCTTGCGGTCCAGCGACCGGGCGTCGTCCAGCACGTAGCCCAGCTGCAGTCCGCCGGTCAGCATCTTGAACAGTTCGGTATCCATCGAGGCCTGGGCCTCCTGTCGCCGTACATCCGACAGGGTCCGGCAGTCGCCGGTGCCCTGTGACGCCAGGCAGTTGAGCCCCGCGGTATAGCCGGCCGACAGTGAGGTGCGCACCGCCTTTCGGGCCTTGCTGATCGATTCGGGCAGCCGGATGGCGTAGCTGAACGTCCCGTTGACGTTCTGCTGAGTCGACTGGGTGAGGTTGGAGAACGCGTTGTTCTCCTGGCGGGTCTCAAGGTACCGCAGGGCCACGGACATGCCGTTGCGGAAGACCAGTTGCAGGTCCGGATTGAACGAGGTGGACAGGGTCGAGGTCTGGGTGGCTCCCACCCCAGCCTGGGTCGCGATGCCGTTCCGCTGGCGGTAACTGACGCCCGCACTGGCCACCGCGATCGGTCCATGGCTCAGGTTGCGGGTCAGCCGGAGACTGCCGCTCGGCCACTCCCGCTGCAGCGACTCCGTGGTCTGGTAGTCGTCGCCCTGGAGTTGCAGCCGGGTAATCCGGATCCGCGAGTAGCTGATCTGGAATGACAACCCGAAGCCCAGACTCGCGCCGGTGGCCAGGGTTCCGTTGCGGGTCTCGGTGACCGAGAGGGCGCGACCGCCCTGGTGGGTCAGAAAATTGTCGAGATCGCCCAGTGCCAGCATGTAGGAGATATCCGGGTTGAACGCGGCCAGGTCATACGAGCTGGTCCGGGTCAGCCGATCGGAGTAATCCAGCGGCCGGACGCCCTTGAGGAACAGGGCCACACCACTCTTCTCGCCCCACGCCACCGCCATGAGCTTGGACGGATCGATGGCAAATCCCAGTTCCCGGGTGCGCTGGTTGTTGAGCGTCTGGGGCAGGATGTACACGCTGTCCGGATCGGTCCGGATCGGCTGGATGGTGGTGAGACTGCGAGTCAGGAAGAAGTTGCTGCTCTCGCTGAGCCGGGGCGCCAGCCAGCTGGAGACATGCGGCGTCAGGTTGATTACGGTGGTCAGGTTGCGGTTCTGCTCGACCCCGACGTCGAGCCCGAGAAACTCCTTGCGCCCCGCCGCGGCTACCCGGCCCAGGGTGGTCGAATCCGAATAGTGCCGGAGGTCGCGGGTGCTGGTCAGGTCGGCCGAGAGGCGCAGCATACCCAGGGGCTGCCACGACAGTCCCGCCGCATTGCGCCAGAGGTAGCTGAGCGAGGTGGTCGGAATCACTGTGGTATCGGCGCTGAGAACGATGGGAGACTGGAAGTTCGACTGCTGGCCGTCGGCCCGGCTCAACCCGCTGCTCAGCCGGACCGAATTGGGATACAGATTGTAGGTCGCATCCCGGAGCCGTGTGCCAAACTCCCCCTCCCGCATGAATCGGGGCAGCCGGCGGCTGACGCCGCCCAGGCCCAGGTGCCTGCCGCGCACCACGAATCCGCCGGCATACGCCAGCACCGCAGTGTAGCCGGTGGCGTTGGCTTCGGAGAATTCGGACTGGCTCCTGCCGCTGCTGTAATTCCCGGTAAACGACAGTGGGTCGAGAAAGATCCGGGTGGCCCAGCTGCGGCCCGGCAGACTGCGCCGCACGCCCAGCGAAAAGCTGCTGCTCGAGGACCGGGGTTTCCGCAGTCCGGTGATCGACCCGGCCTCGATATCGCTGCCGGTGAACAGGATCGGATCGATGTCGGAGCGGCCGTAGGAAGCGGTGAACGGAATCGACAGGCCCAGCGATACTGGCAGGAACCGGTCGAGCCGGATTCCGCCTCCCGCCTGGAAGGTTCGGGTGGTCTGGTAGGACGGGGTCTGGTTGATTTGCTGGAAATAGCCGTTTTGCGACACGAAGCTCAGGCTCAGGTCGGCGACATCGGAGGCCACGATCCTGGCATCGAGCGCCAGCGCCTGACCGGTTCTTGAGATCGGCTGGTCGAGCCGGATGTCGTCGATCCACAGTTCCGGGTCGGTGGCGCCGGTGAGGGCCGCGCTCCGGAGGATGCCACCGGCAAACTCCTGCACCGCCGAGAGATTGGGTGGCCGGACCGCCGGATCGCCGAGGTAGACCAGATAGCCGTCGTTACAGGCCACATAGGCGGTGGATACCGTGTCACCGCCGCAGGCGACGCGCCGGGCGCTGTCAGCGGTCAGTCCCGACAGGAACCGGACTTCGAGCGCGGTCCGCAATCCGACCCACTGACTCAGGTCGATGATGGCCTCGGGATTCCAGGTCGAGGTCCGGGCCGGCGCCGTGTATTGATAGAAATTGGCGTCGTCGGTGCCGACCCGGATGTAGGCTTGGAAGTCTCCCTCGTCCCACCCCGCTCCACGGCCCCGGAACCAGACCCGCATCCGGGAGTACTTGAGCAGGTTCTGGGCGCCGCCCAGCACCCGGAAATACGCCTCGGCCCGCTCGCGCAGCCGCAGGTCGGTGGCCACCACCCGCAGCGACTGTTCGTTGATCTGCAGGCCCAGGTCGCCCTGGTTGCCGCTCTTCTTGTCCACTCCGCCGACCACTCCTGGCGGCGACACGTAGCCGAGCTGGACGTCTTGCGTCGACGCCAGCGAGACCTCGACATCACCGTGCGGTTCGCCCAGCGAGCCGGCCAGCGACGCAATCGGGGTCTGGGCCCGGCGCACCCACGGCGCGCCGAGCAGCCGCATCCGGGCCAGTGACAACTGGGCCTGGGTCGCTTCCCGGCCGTTGACCGGGGTCACGATACTGAGCCGCAGCGCCCGCACCAGCCGGATATCGGGTGAGCCCACCGTCTGGTCGGGCGTCCGGATCGGAATCCGGTACAGCTTCCAGCCGCCCAGCCCATCGGACCGCGGCACACCGTTGCGGACGAAATACTTGAGTGAGGTCGGGTCGATGACCCAGCGAAAGACATTTTCAGTGTTGCCGGTGGCATTGAGCACGCCGTCGCCGTTCAGATCTTCATTGTCGGCGTAGCCGTTGCCGTTGGAGCAGCGACTGCCCATGTCCCCCTGGCGATAGACCAGGATATTGGCGGTCAACTGGGTCCGGCAGAGCTGCGGCCCCCGGACCACCACTCCGCCCGGGCCGATCAGCGAATCGGGTCGGTCCGACAGGATGCCGTTGTCATTGTCGATGGCGTTCCAGACCTGGGTCAGGCTGTCGCGCTCGGTGTCGAGGTGACCGACCCCGACATACTGGCGGCCGCTGAAGGTGGTATCGGCGCCGGCCACGGCGTAACTCAGCGGCGCCAGCGCCAGGGCATCCTCGCTGACGGTGCCGACATCGATGACCAGCTGAGCCCCGGCCGAGTCGGCGGAGCGGTTGCTGCCCTGAAACACCCAGAACTCCAGGAATTCATCGCGGCTGAGGTCGAGTCCGGTGGTGCTCAGCGGGGTCACCATCGAACGCCAGCGGGGCCGGTTGGGACGAGCGGGCTGGGTCCAGCGGGCCGACCGGGCCAGGTTGTCGCGGGGCAGGCCACCGGTGGTATCGCCCTGCAGGGTCAGGTTGAGCACGTTCTCGTACAGATTGTCGCCGCCGGCGGTCTGGAGCTGTGGATCGATGTCGGACGCCTTGAGCTGGGTTACCCCTCCCACCGCGTTGCTCACCAGGCTCTGCCAGGTGAGCTGCACCGCGTCGGCCGAATCGAAGGCCGCCCCCACAATGTCGTTGACCCCGGCCGCACTCTGGGGCACGCTGCCAAACTGCCAGGCCGTTTCCCGGAGCGAAAGCTGCTGGCCGTTGTCGCCCTCGAAATCCTCGACGTAGGCCTGGCCGGCCCGGTTCTCGTTGGGCTTGGTAAAGGCGATTTCCCCGTTGAGATCGATCGACGACGGAGCAGTGGCCGGGGCGGAGGTGAGCGTGCTCATGAACCGGGTGATGCCGAGGGGCTTGAAGTGCAGGTCGCTGGTGAGGCCGCCCACCAGGTTCGAGGTGGCCTCGAAACCCAGTTCGGGCCGGTTGTACGCGCTCTGTTCCGCCTGGTAGATCCCGATGGCCGATATGCCGCCCCGATCGCCGAACGAATACCGGGTCGAAAATCCGTACAGCTGGGTCGGCGCCACCGCAAACAGTCCTCGTTCCTCGAACCGGGCGGTGACGAAGGCCTGCTGTCCGCCAAACAGTGCGCCCGGGTTGAGAAACGTCACCTGACCGAGGTCGTACGCCACGGTGTAGTCGATCCCGCGGGTGAGCGTGCGCCCGTTGACCGAGATGACCTCGCTGCCCTCGGTAATGGAGAGCGCGTTGAGGTTGAGGGTGGTCTGGTCACCCGCGCCGGTGCTGTTGTACTGCAGCCGGATCAGGAACTTGGCCGGCGGCCCCTCCTGGAACAGCAGATAATTCGGAGTCCGGTACATCGAGTCCTGCAGCTCCGAGGGCGTCAACAGGGCACTGTCGGCAAACGGCTGGGCGCTGGGAAAAAACAGAAAGGCGTCGCGGCTTACCTGGTCAGGGACCGGGTCCTGAATCCGGGGAAAGACCCGGTTATCAAGGTCGAGCAGGGTGGGATCGGTGGGTATGGCCAATCCAAGCTGGGCCAGGTAGGTGGCGGCGCCACCCTTGAGCGGCTTTTCGGATCGGTTGACCGTGATTCCGGCCCGGAGCGAGTTGCGGTCCAGGTCCGAGCCGGCAATCCGGTACACCTGGCGCATCTCATATCTGAAGGTCGGCCGTGTGGCGCCGACCTTGGGCTCCACGATCAGCTGGAGGCTGTCCTTCCTGGCCGGATTGTCGGTCTGGGGAAAGGAGCCGACGGTGTCACCGGCGGCGGTGATATAGCTGACCGCCAGGTAATCACTGAGGTCGAGACGAGCGGCCAGGAAGAACCACAGCCCCGATGGGTCGAGGTAGTAATCCTGGCCCGGCACCATCAGCTGCCAACCGGACGGCAGCGGTCCGATCCGCTGGGGGCTGTCGCTGCGGCGGGCTACCGCGGTGATGCCGCCCAGGTTCGGATTGGTACCGCCCTGCCCGGTGGCCGGCCGGTAGCGGTAGATCCGCACCGCGGCAGGACGTAGCGCCGGGGGCAGCGCGATGCTCTCGATATTGAGGACGTCGAGCCGGGGGTACCCGGGGATCAGGGCGGGATCCTGGACCCAGAAGAACCGGCCTGATTCATAGTCGAGGTCGCGAACCTGCCGGTCCTGCGGCTGGGTGGTGGTCGATCCGATGGTGTAGGTTCGCTGGGCGACCGAGCTGCCCTTCTGGGTCGCGACCAGCCCGTTAATCTGCAGCGGGCCGATCTCGAAACTGGCGTTGACGCCGAAATTGTTGAGCGGAGTGGAAGCGGTAATGAACCGGGATGGGGGCGGCCGGAAGGTGACGGTACCGACCTCGATCCGCCGGATGATCTCATCGTCCAGCCCCTGGTAAAAGATCTGGATTTCGTTCTTGGTGGCCAGGTCACGCTGGGTGTCATAGTCGATGTTGAGATTGAGCCGCCGGCCCAGCAAGCCGCTGGCCTGCACGTTGAGGGTATTATCGAGGCGGGGTGAGCGGAACCCGCTGCCGGTGCAGGACGAGTTGGGATCCAGCGCCGAGGCCGCATTGCAGCGAAGATTCTTGATCCGCTCGATCCTGGCATCGAACCGGTTCTGCCCCTGGATCGAGAGGTCGACCAGATTGCGGTCGAGCCCGAGGAGTCCCCTCCGGGTAGTGCTCGAGTCCCTGACTGGTGCCGGCTTGATTCGGTAGATGCTGGCCAGCGCCGTGTTCCGCGACCATTCGGCCATGGCCGAATCCCGCAGCGACGCGAGGGCGCTATCGAACACGACCGTCGCGGCCGGGCCACGCGGCGCCCCGAGCCAGGGCGCCGACAGCGCCGCCGGCGGCCGCAGGACCAGCGGCGCCGTGACGAATCGCAGCCCGAGGGTGGGGCCAGTGGTATCAGCCTGGGCCCGGAGCAGTCGCGGACAAGCGAGCGCCACAGCCAGGACGATGACGTGCCGAATCACGCGAAGGGAATGCCTTGAGAGTGCGGGAAACGGGAATATAATGAGTGGCGGAAACCCTTACAATCCGGACACTTAGAGCGCGTGCGCCTACTCGATCGTTATCTGCTGCGTCAGCTGGTGGTACCGCTGATTTTTGCCTTTGTATCGCTGACCGGCTTCCTGCTGCTCAACCAGGTAGCCCGCCGGTTCGGTGACCTGGCCGGCAAGGGGCTGCCCTGGAGCGTGATCGGAGAGGTGTTTCTGCTCTGCATCCCGTTCCTGGTGGCCATGACCCTGCCAATGGCCATCCTGGTGGCGGTGCTGTACGCCCTGAGTCATCTGGCGGCCGACAACGAGATCACCGCCATGCGGGCCAGTGGCGTCAGCCTGACCCAGATCTTGACCCCCTTGGTCCTGTTCGGCACCGCGCTCTCCCTGCTGAACTTTGGCTTTACCGATCAGGTCCTGCCGCGCACCAATGTGGCGCTCCGCAGCCTGCTGATCAGTATCCAGCGGAAGAAGCCGACCCTCGAAATCCACGAGCAGATCATCAACGGGCTCGGGGCCACCAGCACCTACCTGCGCGCCAACCGGGTCGATGGCCCCTCCGGCCGGATGCGCGGAGTCGCGATCTACGACCTCGGCGCCTTTGACGAGCGCCGGGTGATCTACGCCGACAGCGGACGGATGGTCTTTGCCGGAAACGAAAAGGACCTGCTGCTCCACCTGTACGACGGCTCGATCCGGACTTACAAGGCCTCCCAGCCGGGATTGGTCCAGATCACCTGGTTCATCGGCAACACCATCCGGATCCGCGATGTGGCCAACCGATTGGACCTGGCCGCCGGCGACACCACCCGTGGCGAGCGCGAGCTATCGACCTGCGAGATGCTGGAGGTGGTTCACAGCGCCCGGGCCGGCATCGATGGCGCCGCCAGCGCCCGGCTGTCGCTGGCTCGGCGCGACCTCCAGCACCTGCTCAATCTGGCGCCGCCGCCGTATGCGTCGAGGCCCGAAATCGAGCCGGTCCGATCCTACTGCCCCGCCATCAAGGCGGTAACCCGGTGGCTCCTACCGGAGACGGCCAAGGCGCAGGCCCCGACACCACCCAAGCCCATCCGGCCAGGTCCGGTCGTCACCCCGCCTGGCCGGGTCGACCCGCTAGTCCGCCAGCCGAGGGATACGATCACCGGCAATGTGCCACTGACCAGCTGGGTCGAGGTCTCAAGTCTGCGCGAAGAAGGCCGCAGCAGCCAGCGGCAGTCGAGCATGTACATGGTCGAAGTCCACAAGAAATGGGCGCTGAGCGTCTCCTGCCTTGTCTTTGTCCTGATCGGCATTCCGCTGGCGCTTCGATTTCCCCGCAG
This sequence comes from Gemmatimonadota bacterium, assembly GCA_039930765.1. Taxonomy (GTDB): domain Bacteria; phylum Gemmatimonadota; class Gemmatimonadetes; order Gemmatimonadales; family GWC2-71-9; genus DATEHG01. The sequence continues at coordinate 24,794 of JBDTTF010000200.1, forward strand.
CGGCATGGGGCTGGTTATCGGCGGCGCGGTGATCGTGTTTTCGGTCTATTACATCGGACTGACCGCCGGTGAGGGGCTGGGGGACCGCGGCATCATCTCGCCGTTCTGGGCCATGTGGGCGCCCAATGTCATCCTCACGGTTGTTGCCCTCCTCGGGCTGGCCGTGGTCCGCCGATCCGCCGGGTCAACCCGCGGCGGTGAGATGCGGGACCTGATCGCCAACCTGCTCTCCCGGCTGGGCCGGAACCGGAGCCCCGCCCGATGATTCTCTCGCTGCTCGACCGGTACGTGCTCCGGACCTGGATCGGGATCTTCATCGGCACGGCGCTGGGCTTTCCGCTGATCTCGATCATGATCAACCTGACCGACAACCTCAGCCGGCTGCTGGGCCGAGGGCTGACGGCACGCGAGATCATCATCAGCTATTTCTATTCGATACCGGAGAACATGTTCATCGTGATGCCGGCGGCAGTGCTGTTCGCCACCGTGTTTACCGTCGGTGGCATGGGCCGTCATTCGGAGATCACTGCGGCCAAGGCCGGCGGCCGCAGCTTCTACCGCCTCTGTGCCCCGATCTTCATCGCGGCCTCCCTGGCCGTGGGGCTGGGCATCGTGGTCGGTGAACTGGCCCCGGTCGGGACCTCGCGGCAGCTCGAGGTGCAGAAGGCCAAGGAAGCCCGGCCCCGCAGCTTCCGCTACAACTTCGTCTACCGTGGCGATGACGGCTGGGTCTACACCGTCCGGACCCTCGATGTCGGCTCCCGTCTGATGCGCCAGATCGTGCTCGAACGCCAGGGGCTGGGACAGGACTACCCCGGCCTGGCCCTGGCCGCCGACAGCGCGACTTACGACACCACCTCGGCCCGCTGGACCCTGCACCATGGCACCAGCCGACGGGTCATCGGACCAGGGCAGACCGCATTGTTTTCATTCGCCAAGGCGCAGTTGCACACCCTGCACGAGAAGCCAGCTGACCTGCTGGCCGAGAACAAGGCGCCCAACGAGATGCGGTACGACGAGCTGGGACGGTACATCAGCGCGTTGCGCCGCTCCGGCAATGACGTCAGCAAGCTGGAGGTGGACCAGGCGCTCAAGATCGCGGTGCCAGCGACCTGCCTCGTGATCGCGCTCTTCTCTGCGCCACTGGCCCTCAGCTCTCCCCGGGCCGGGCCGGCCGTCGGGGTCGGCATCGGACTCGGCACCACCCTGGTCTTCCTGCTGGTATTGGAAATGTCCAAGGCCTTCGGCGCCAGCGGCCTGGTAAAGCCACTGGTGGCGGCCTGGATGCCGGAAGCGGTCTTCCTGGCGGCAGCAATCTGGCTGCTGGCGAGGGCGCGGACCTAGGCGAATAGTCGGACAGTCGGACAGTCGGACAGTCGGACAGTCGGACAGTCGGACAGTCGGACAGTCGGA
>JBDTTF010000201.1:0-37524 GCA_039930765.1 Gemmatimonadota bacterium
AGCGGCTTGATTCATCGGCTGGTACGGTGCATCCGCCGGCCCGCCGGCCCGCCGGTCCGCCGGTCCGCCGGTCCGCCGGCCTCGACCCTCGACCCCCGACCCTCGACCCTCGACCCTCGACCCTCGACCCTCGACCCTCGACCCTCGACCCCCGACCCTCGACCCTCGACCCCTACCGGTATCCGACCCCTATTCCTATATTGTCAGGCTCCCCAGCACGGGCAATTCCGCCTCGGCGGGGTCTCCATCACCCCAATCCGCGCCAATTCGGGCGGCGATCCTGGAAGGAAGTTCCCCCCGAATGTCCGAATTGGCCACCGCAACCATTACGTCACCCACCGGTCTTCGCGTCCGAGCCGATCTGTACGACGAAGATTACTCCGAAGCCGAATACGAGCAGATGCTGACGATGTACGAGGGCACCATGGCCTCGATCGTCGAAGGCGAGATCGTCCGCTCCAAGGTGCTCCGGATCACCGACAACGCCGTCATTCTCGATGTCGGGTTCAAGTCCGAAGGCTCGGTGCCGCTCGACGAATTCAAGGAAATGCCCAAGCCGGGCGATGAAGTCGAAGTCTTCCTCGAGCATCTCGAGGACCAGGAGGGCGCGGTCGTGCTCTCCAAGAAGAAGGCCGACTTCATGCGGGTCTGGGAAAAGATCCGGGTGGCCCACGAGAGCGATCAGCCGGTGCAGGGCACCCTGACCAAGAAGATCAAGGGTGGCGTGGTCGTGAACCTGATGGGCGTCGATGCATTCCTGCCGGGCAGCCAGATTGCCCTCCGCCGGGTGCCCAATATCGACGACCTGCTGGGCCAGAGCTTCGAGTTCAAGATCATCAAGCTCAACAAGCGCCGCCGCAACATCGTGGTCAGCCGCCGCGTGATCCTCGAGAACGAGCGGGCCCACAAGCGCGAGTTCCTGATGAAGGAGCTGGCCGTCGCCCAGGTCCGCAAGGGCGTGGTCAAGAACATCACGGACTTCGGGGCGTTCATCGACCTCGGCGGCGTCGACGGACTGCTCCACATCACCGACATGTCCTACGGCCGGGTGTCGCACCCGTCCGAAGTGGTGGCCATCGGCAAGGAAGTCGAAGTCAAGATCCTCGACATCGACTGGCAGCGTGAGCGGATCAGCCTGGGCATGAAGCAGCTCCAGGCCTACCCGTGGCAGAACGTGGCCGAGCGCTATCCGATCGGAACCCGGGTGCAGGGCAAGGTGGTCTCGATCACCAACTACGGCGCCTTTGTGGAGCTGGAGCCCGGCATCGAGGGACTGGTCCACATCTCCGAGATGAGCTGGACCCGGAATGTGCGCCACCCGTCAAAGATCGTCTCCATCGGCGAGACCATTGACGCGGTCGTCCTCAAGGTCGACGAGAAGGAAGAGAAGATTTCCCTCGGCATGAAGCAGACCGAGCAGGATCCCTGGACCGCGCTGCCGCTCAAGTACCCGGTCGGCACCCGGATCACCGGCAAGGTCCGCAACCTGACCTCGTTCGGCGCGTTCGTGGAAATCGAGCCTGGCATCGACGGCCTGATCCATATCTCCGACATGAGCTGGACCAAGCGGGTGCAGCACCCGTCGGAAGTCGTGAAGAAGGGCGACACGGTCACCGTCGTCATCCTCAACATCGACGGGGACAACAAGCGGATCTCGCTGGGCCTCAAGCAGGCCGAAGAGGATCCGTGGCTCAAGATCGGCGAGACCTATCCGGTCGGCACCGAGATGCGGGGCCGGGTCAGCCGCCTGATGGACAAGGGCGTCGTGGTGGACCTCAACAACGACATCGAGGGCTTCGTGCCGATGTCACAGCTCGGGGTCCCGGATCTCGAGAACCCCGGCGATGCGGTCAAGGAAGGCCAGGTCGTCGACATGAAGGTCATCGAGGTCGATCCGATCCATCATCGCATCGTGCTGATGGTGGTCGGCTATCCCGATGAGCCGATCATTCCGCCGACCCGCCCGGTGTACGACGAATCCCCGGCCGACGACGAGTAGTCGATGGACGAGGGAAATTGAAAATCAGGAGGACCGCGGACCACAAGCCGCGGTCCTTTTGCTTTCGGTTCGTCTGTCCGCCCGTCCGCCCGTCCGCCTGTCCGCCTGCTGCCCCCCTGCCCCCCAGCCCCCCCGACTCTCTATCTTCCGCCCCCATGACAGATCCCCGGCAGCTCCTCAATGACCTGCACCATCGTCAGGCCGCGGCTGAGCAGGGCGGTGGCCCGGCTCGCGTGGCGCAGCAGCACAAGAAGGGCAAGCTGACCGCTCGCGAGCGGCTCGACCTGCTGCTCGACGAAGGCAGTTTCATCGAGGTGGACCGCTTCGTGACTCACCGGGCCACTGACTTTGGCCTGGCCGATCAGCAATATCCCGGAGATGGCGTGGTCACCGGCCACGGCCGGATTGACGGCCGGCTGGTCTACGTCTTCTCGCAGGACTTCACCGTCTTCGGCGGCTCGCTGTCGGAAACCCATGCCGCCAAGATCTGCAAGGTCATGGACCTCGCGGTCAGGAACGGTGCACCGGTCATCGGTCTCAACGACTCCGGCGGCGCCCGGATCCAGGAAGGGGTCGCATCACTCGGCGGCTACGCCGACATCTTCCTGCGCAACACACTCGCCAGCGGTGTGGTGCCGCAGATCTCGGCGATTCTCGGCCCCTGCGCCGGCGGCGCAGTCTACAGTCCGGCCATCACCGATTTCATCTTCATGGTCCGCGGTGTGAGCTTCATGTTCGTTACCGGACCGAACGTGGTGAAGACCGTCACCCACGAAACAGTCAGCTTCGACCAGCTCGGCGGAGCCGACACCCACGCGGGTATCTCGGGTGTGGCCCACTTTGCCCACGGCTCCGAGCCGGAATCACTGTCCGCCGTCCGGGAGCTGATGGGGTTTCTCCCGTCCAATAACCTCGATGACCCTCCGGTGCGCCCGACGGATGACCCGCCTGACCGGCGCGATGAATCGCTGCTCGAACTGCTGCCCGCCAGCAGTGCCAAGCCGTACGACATGCACGAGGTCCTGAAGCGGGTGTTCGACGATGGACACTTCTTCGAGGTCCAGGCCGAGTACGCCGGCAATATCCTGGTGGGATTTGCCCGGCTCGGCGGTCGCCCGGTTGGCGTGGTCGCCAATCAGCCGGCAGTACTGGCCGGGGTCCTGGATATTGCCGCCTCGCTCAAGGCCGCCCGCTTCATCCGGTTCTGTGACTGCTTCAATATCCCGCTCGTCACCTTTGTCGACGTGCCCGGCTTCCTGCCGGGGGTGGCACAGGAGCACGGTGGCATCATCAAGCACGGCGCCAAGCTGTTGTACGCCTACTGTGAGGCCACCGTGCCGAAGCTCACGATCATTACTCGCAAGGCCTACGGCGGGGCCTACGACGTGATGAGCAGCAAGCATATCCGGGGGGATGTGAACCTGGCGTGGCCCACAGCTGAGGTGGCGGTGATGGGCGCCAAGGGCGCGGTCGAGATTCTGTTCAAGGAGCAGATCGCCAAGGCTGGGGATCCGGCGGCGGAGGAAGCCCGGCTGATCGCTGACTACACCGCCCGGTTCGCCAATCCATACGCCGCGGCTGGTCGCGGTTTCGTGGACGATGTCATCGACCCGCGGGACACTCGCCCGCGCCTGATCGAGGCCCTTCGGACGCTGGCCACCAAGCGGGACCGGAATCCGCCCCGGAAACACGGCAACCTGCCCCTCTAGCGTGCTGGGCGGACGAGGCATAAACTTAGATCGTGCCGCAGGATACCTCCTTCTCTCCGATTCGACGCCAGCCCCGGCTTTTCCTGGCGGTGGTGGCCGCCGCACTGGCGGCGCCATGGTTCAGGGCGCATGCGCAGGGCGCCATCGATCCGACCGTAGTCAGCCGAGCGGCGTCGCTGGAGCGGCAGGGCAATCGCGGCCAGGCGACCGAGATGCTGGGTCGCTATCTCGCGACCGCGCCGGATGACGGGCTCGCCTGGTTCGAGCTTGGCCGGTTCTACCTCATGGATGGTCGGGCCTGGCACCAGGAAGGCCACATCGGCGATCCTGACGCCGCCATCTACCTCGATTTCGCCGCCACCGCATTTGAGCAGGCTATCCGGCTGGGCTTCGATACGGCCAGGGTCGACCGGGGCATGGTCGAGATGGACCGGGCCGTCAGTCCGATCGAGGACGCTGGCTGGACCATTCCGCCCGCCCGGGGGGCGCTCGAAGTGCCCGCCCTTCCCGGATTCGTTCAGGAGTTGGGACGCAACATTGTCCGGTCCTGTCCGGCGCGTGGTGTCATCGTCACCGGCAATGATCTTGAAGCGGTCGCGGCGTGGTACACGGTCGTGGTGGTGGAGCGGCGTCAGGATATGGTGCTGGTCCGGCCCGATTTGTATGCCAGTGACCACAGCTACCGGGTGCGAGTAGCCCGGATGCTGGATGCCGACTCCGGCGCGCCACTGAAAGCAGCGCTGGCCGAGGCGGCCCAGCACCGTCCACTCTGCCTCGCTCCAGACGCCGATGATTCGCTGGCCGGCGGTGCTGCCGTCCTGGTCCCCTGGAAGCTGGTTCGGGTCGCCGCTCCTTCGACCCCGGATCATGACGCCGAGGCGCTCACGGTGCTCGATTTGCTGACGATCCAGCGCGCCGGTGGTGCCCCCTGGTCGACTGGCGTGCTGGAGATCTATCGCGCCGCCGCCCGGCGCAATCCTTCCCTCTGCGGCGGCACGCTCTCCACGATCGACGGCGCCGGCGCACCCTGCGGCCGGTAATCTCCCCCCTGCAGAGTTTCACCTCCCAATGAAGCGTGTGCTCGTGGCCAATCGGGGCGAGATCGCGCTCCGGATCATTCGTGCCGCTCATGAAGAGGGAATGGAAGCGGTCGCCGTCTATTCCGAGGCCGACCGGCTGAGCCCCCACGTGCGGGCCGCCGATCTGGCCATTGCCATTGGTCCTTCCTCGCCCGCTGACAGCTACCTCAACGTCACGCGATTGATCGAGGCCGCGCGCGACAGCGGCGCCGATGCGGTCCATCCCGGCTACGGCTTTCTGGCCGAGCGGGCCCACTTTGCCCAGGCGGTGCTCGACGCCGGATTGACCTGGGTTGGGCCTCCTCCCTCGGCCATTCAGGCCATGGGTGACAAAACCGAGGCCCGTCGGCGCATGGCCGCGGCCGGTGTGCCGATCGTGCCGGGACTCACTGTGCCGGTCACCGACCCGGCCACCGCGGCGGCGGCGGCCGAAGCGATCGGCTTTCCGGTGCTGGTCAAGGCGGCGGCGGGCGGCGGCGGCAAGGGAATGCGGATCGTGCGTCAGGCGGGGGAGCTGGCCACGGCCCTGCAGATGGCGGCCTCCGAAGCGCTCAAGTCCTTCGGCGATGCCAGCGTCTATCTCGAGAAGTACGTCGAGCGGCCCCGCCACGTCGAAATCCAGGTTCTGGCCGATGCCACGCGAACCGTGCACCTCGGTGAACGGGAGTGCTCGATCCAGCGCCGCCACCAGAAACTGGTTGAGGAAGCACCGTCGGTGGCGGTCAACGTGGCGCTGCGCGAGCAGATGGGACAGGCGGCCGTGGCCGCCGCCGCCGCGGTCGACTACCGCGGGGCAGGGACCTGCGAATTCCTGCTGGCGGCCGATGGCAGCTTCTACTTCCTCGAGATGAATACCCGGATCCAGGTCGAGCACCCGGTGACCGAACTGGTCTACGGCGTCGACCTGGTGCGGGAACAGCTCCGGATCGCGTCGGGAGAGCCGATGCGGGTGCCGACCGGCCAGGTCATTCCCCGCGGCTGGGCCCTCGAGTGCCGGATTACCAGCGAAGATGCCACCAATGGATTCCTGCCGGCCACCGGCCGGCTGGAGTATCTGCGCCCGCCCGCCGGACCAGGGGTGCGTTGGGACGGTGGCTTCGAGACTGGCAACGAAGTCACCCTGTTCTACGACTCACTGCTCGGCAAGATCATCGTCTGGGGACGCAACCGGCACGACGCCATCATCCGGATGCGCCGTGCCCTGCAGGAGCTGATCATCGTCGGCGTGCCGACCAACCAGCCCTTTCATCTGCGGCTGCTGCAGGATCCTGACTTTCTCAACGGGAACATCGACAGCCAGCTGCTCGATCGCCGCCCCGACCTCACCAGCATTGTGGCCGATCCCGAGTCGGCCCTCGGCATGGCGGTGGCCGCGGCGCTCGCCGAGGATGAAGCCCGCCAGTCGCGCCGGCCCGCGGTTGAACGGAACGATTCCGTCGCTGCCACCACCGAGCAGGGCAACTGGCTCCGGACGGCACGCCGGGAATCGCTGCGAAATCCGTGAAGCCAACCGGATGGCACCCGCCGCGGTCGTGGCGCCGATGACGGTGGCGGCCGGGCTGATCCGGATCACCGCGATCGCCGCCGGCGGCGATGGTGTTGGCCGTCTGGCCGACGGACGGGCCGTCTTCGTGCCGCGCACCGCTCCCGGCGATTTGATCGAGCCGCAAGGGCTCGATGTGCGGGCCCGCTTTGCCCGGGCCCGATCGGCCCGGATCGCGGAACCGGGCCCGGACCGCGTCACGCCGCGTTGCGTCCACTACGACCGCGACCGCTGCGGCGGCTGCCAGCTGCAGCATCTCAACTCGAGCGGGCAGCACGCTGTACGGCGCGCCATCGTGGGTGACGCCATGCGCCGGATCGGGCACCTCGAGGTTGAGGATCCGCCGCTCGAGGCCGCCGGGTTTGAGTGGAGCTACCGGACCAAGCTGACGCTGTCGGTGAAAGCCGCCGGCAAGCTGATCGGGTTTCATCAGCTCGGGGCGCCGGATCGACTGTTCGATCTGGAGCGCTGCGAGATCGCGGCACCGGCGCTGAACACCCTCTGGGCCGCCGTGAAGGCCCATCGGGGATTGCTGCCAGCTGCGGTCGAGCACCTGGTACTCAGGCTGGCGCGGGATGGCGGCCGTCATCTCATCGTGGAATGCACGGCGGGAGAGGTCTGGTCGAGTGCCCGCGAGCTGGGCGCGGCGCTTCAGGCGGCCGGCCAGCCGGCCACAATCTGGTGGCAGCCGGAGGGTGGGGCGGCCCGGGTCATGTCCGGCTCGCCCGATGCCTATCCTGCGGTGGTTTTCGAGCAAGTTCATCCGGCCATGGGAGACCGGGTTCGTCAGCATGCTGTCTCGGCGCTTGGCGAGGTCACTGGACTCCGGGTCTGGGACCTCTACGCCGGCATCGGCGAAACTACCCGCGCATTGGTGCTCCGGGGTGCCACCGTAGACAGCGTGGAATCCGATGCCCGCGCCGTGGCGCTGGCTGGATCGGCGGTTGAGCCGCGCGTCCGGCGCCATCATGGTCGGGCCGAAGACGTGGTGGCGCGCCTGCCCAGGCCCGATCTGGTAATCACCAATCCGCCCCGGACTGGTATGGACCCCAGGGTGGTGGACGCGATCCGCGACTCGGCTCCGCGCCGGGTGGTCTACATCTCCTGCGACCCCGCCACCCTGGCCCGGGACATTGCCCGGATCCAGGCGCCGTCCACCGGCCCCCTGTTCACTCTCTCTTCACTGGCCGCCTTCGACCTCTTTCCGCAGACCGCCCACGTCGAAACGGTCGCCGTGCTCCACGCCTCATGAAATATTTTGTCACGGTGGATGGCCGCGAGGTCGAGATCGAAGTTGACGGCGGTCGGGTCCGGGTAGACGGCCGGGAATTCCAGGCCCACCTCTCGGCCGTGATCGGGACGCCGCTCCGCCACCTGCTGATGGACAACCGGTCGATGACCCTGGCCATCGAGGGCAGCCGGGGTCGCTGGCAGGTGGCCTACCACGGCGACCGGCGGGAGATCGAGGTGCTCGACGAACGGGCCCGCCACATCAGGAGTCTGACTGGCCAGGCCGGAAAGGCCCGTGGAGCGGGCGCCCTCAAAGCCCCGATGCCGGGGCTGGTGGTCCGGATCGCGGTGGCCGACGGTCAGAAAGTCAAGGCCGGGGCCGGGCTGGTGGTTCTGGAGGCCATGAAGATGGAAAACGAGCTCCGGGCGGCCGCGGCCGGGACAGTCCGGGCGGTCAAGGTCACGCCGGGCCAGGCGGTCGAGAAGGGGCAGGTCTTGATTGAGTTCGATAACCCTTGACCTAAGCCCTTCACAGGGGCTAGCTTTCGGATCTGTGTCCCACTTCGACTTTCTACTTGCAGGGGCAGTCGCGCGATGAAGACTTTTACCGCCACGCCGACCGACATTACCCACGACTGGCACGTGGTCGACGCCGCCGATATTCCGCTCGGCCGTCTGGCCAGCCATGTCGCGCAGCTGATCCGGGGCAAGCACAAGCCCACCTTTACGCCGCACATGGACGGCGGGGATTTTGTGGTGGTCATCAACGCCTCGAAGGTCCGGCTCAGCGGCCGCAAGATGGAGCAGAAGAGCTACTTCCGGCATACCGGCTACATGGGTCACGAGCGGTACACGCCGGTGAAGGAACTGCTGGCCAAGTACCCGGACCGGGTCATCGAAAAGGCCGTCTTCGGCATGCTGCCGAAGAACTCACTGGCCAAGCAGCATATGCGCACCAAGCTCAAGGTCTATGGTGGAGCGGAGCATCCGCACGCCGCCCAGACCCCGACGCCGTACACTGTCACCACCGCCAAGGCATAACGGCATGACCGCGACTCCTCAGTTCCGCTGGCAGGCCGTCGGCCGCCGCAAGACCAGTGTGGCCCGGGTCTACCTGACGCCCGGCACCGGCAAGTGGGATATCAACGGCCGCACCCTGGGTGATTTCTTCCCCCGTCCGTCGCTGGTCCAGCACATTCAGCAGTCCTTCTCCGCCACCGACACCCTGGGCGCATTTGACGTCAAGGCGCATGTCAACGGCGGCGGCCAGACCGGCCAGGCCGGCGCCATGCGGCTTGCCATTGCCCGAGCCCTGGTGGAAGCGGATGGCCTCCACCGGGCCAAGCTGCGGACCGCTGGACTGCTGACCCGTGACCCCCGCGCCGTCGAGCGCAAGAAGCCGGGCCGCGCCGGCGCCCGCAAGCGGTTCCAGTTCAGCAAGCGGTAAACAGGTAACGGCCGGCGAGCCTGTGCTCGCCGGCCCTCGCGCGCCACGCTGGTGCGCATCCCACACGTCGCTGGATTCCGGACTGGGTGTCCCGAGGGCTCTGCCTGACGGATCAGACCGGAAAATGAAGGCGGCGGAGGAATCAACCCGAGCAGAGTAAGGATACCAGACACCGCATGGCACAGCCGCAGCTGCAGGACCTCCTCGAGGCCGGCGTACATTTCGGCCACCAGACCCGTCGCTGGAATCCGAAGATGCGCCGGTTCATCTTCGCCGAACGTTCCGGCATCTACATCATCGACCTCCAGAAAACGCTCCGCCAGATCCAGAAGGCCCAGGAGCTGCTCAAGGGTGTCGTGCTCAAGGGTGAGGGCGTCCTGTTCGTCTGCACCAAGAAGCAGCTCAAGGCCGTAGTCCAGGCCGAGGCGGAAGCCTGCGGCGGCTACTACGTCACCGAGCGCTGGCTGGGTGGCATGCTCACCAACTTTCAGACCATCAAGAAGCAGGTCCGGCGGTTGCGTGACCTGGAGCAGGGCGCCCAGGAAGGCGATTTCGAGAATTACACCAAGAAGGAAAAACTGCTGTTCGAGCGGGAGCGGGAAAAGCTGTCACGCAATCTCGAAGGCATCAAGACGATGAACCGGCTCCCCGGCGCCCTGTTCGTGGTCGACGCCAAGAAGGAGCGGATCGCGGTCTCCGAGGCCAACAAGCTCGGGATCCCGGTCGTGGCCATCGTGGACACCAATGCCGATCCTGACCTGATCACGGTGCCGATTCCGGGCAACGATGACGCCATTCGCGCCGTTTCCCTGATCACCAATGCGCTGTGCGATGAAATGAAGGAAGCCCGGGCCCAGGCGCCGGTGAAGGAAGCCACCGAGGACTCCGAGGCCGAGACCTACAGCACCGATGCCGGCACCGAGGGCGATGCCGATGCCGAGCGTCGCAAGCGCCGTCCCCGGCGCAAGCGGCGGCCGAAGCCGGAGGCGATTGCCGCTCGGCTCAAGCATGATGAAGAGGGCGGTGGTGCCGAGGCCGGTGCTGCGGCGGCCGAGCCGGTGGTCACCGAGGACGCCGGGGCCTAGCCCGGACCGGGCATACCGCGCGGGAGTCTACCGCTGCCCGTGGCCGATGACTGCCGTGGGCGGCGGTGATGCTATCAACCCTAGAGGTTCACGATCGTGGAGACCATGCAGATTACAGCCAAGATGATCGCCGAGCTCCGGGCCCGGACCCAGGCCGGCATGGGCGATTGCAAGAAGGCACTGGAAGAGGCCGGCGGCGACATGGAAAAGGCCGGCGAGATTCTCCGCAAGAAGGGCATTGCCAAGGCCGAGAAGCGGGCCGATCGAGGGGCGTCCCAGGGACTGGTCGTCATCCAGGCCGCGCACGATCACCATTCGGCGGCCATGATCGAGCTCAACTGCGAGACCGATTTCGTGGCTCGGACTCCTGAATTCATCGCGCTGGCCGGCGAGCTGGCCAAGCTGGCGGCCACCAAGGCCCCGGTCGGCGACCATCCCGGCAGCGCGCTCGATACCCAGCCGTTCCGTGACTCCAGCGTGGCCGAGGTCATCAAGGTCACCTCCGGAACCACCGGCGAAGCGATGACGCTCAAGCGGGTCGCCCGGTTCGAACAGTCCAATGGCCTTGTGTCCCATTACTTGCATCACAACGGCCAGGTTGGCGTGCTGGTCGAGATCGAGGGCGCCATCGGTGAGGTCCTGAGCCAGCTGGCCAAGGATGTCGCGATGCACGTCGCCTCGCACGACCCGGTGCCGCTGGCCGTGACCGAGAAGGACCTGCCGGTGGAAATGCTGGACCGCGAGCGCCGGATCGCCGAAGAGCAGGTGGCCGAGGAGGGCAAGCCCGAGAACATCCGGCCCAAGATCGTCGAGGGCAAGGTCAGGAAGTTCATCTCCGACCGGACCCTGATGGGCCAGAAGTTCGTCCGCGATGACAGCAAGACCATCGCGGACCTGGTGAAGGGAGCCGGCAGCGGCTTCACGATTCGCCGGTTCGCCCGGTTCAAGGTCGGGGAGTAGTTCCGATGCGCCGGCAGTACGCCCGTGCGCTGCTCAAGCTCTCCGGTGAGGCCCTCGCCGGAGACAAGGGCTTCGGCCTCGACTACAGTATCGTCGAGAAGCTGGCCGACGAAGTCATCAAGGTGCATTCCCGTGGCGTCCAGATGAGCCTGGTGGTGGGCGGCGGCAATATCCTGCGCGGCAACACGGCCAGCAAGCAGGGTCTCGACCGGGTGTCGGCCGACTACATGGGCATGCTGGCCACGGTGATCAACGCGCTGGCCATCCAGGACATCCTCGAACGCAAGGGTCTCAATACCCGGGTCATGACCGCCATCCGGATGGAGTCGCTGGCCGAGCCCTATATCCGGCGGCGGGCCCTCCGCCATATGGAAAAGGGCCGCCTGGTGATCTTCGCGGGTGGCACCGGCAATCCTTATTTTTCTACCGACACCGCCGCGGTGCTCCGGGCCCTTGAGATCGAGGCCGAGGTTATCCTCAAGGGCACCAATGTCGACGGGATCTATACCGCCGATCCGCGCAAGAATCCCAAGGCCAAGTTCATCAAGGAGTTGTCGTTCCAGGACGCCATCGTGAAGGGCTACGAGGTCATGGACGCCAATGCCTTCGGACTGTGCAAGACCAACGACATGCCGATTATCGTCTTCAACATGAACCGCCCCGGCAATCTCGAGCGCGTGCTGAGCGGTGAAGATGAAGGGACCATCGTCCGATGAGCACCATTCCCGAACTGGCCAGGCACGCCCGCGAGACCATGACCAAGTCCGTCGAGAGCACCCGCCGGGAGATGTCGGGCATTCGCACCGGCAAGGCCACCACCTCACTGCTGGACCTGGTGCGGGTCGAGGCCTACGGCAGCATGGTACCGCTCAACCAGGTCGGCATGGTGTCGGCGCCCGAACCGCGGCTGCTGACCGTGCAGCCGTTCGACAAGGGGTTGACCCAGGCCATTGAAAAGTCGATCCGGGATTCCGATCTTGGGCTCAATCCGGCGACCCAGGGTGGCTTGATCCGGGTGCCGATTCCTTCGCTGAACGAAGAGCGGCGCAAGGAAATGGTGAAGCTGATGCACCGGCTGGCCGAGGAGGGCCGGGTGGCGGTCCGCCATTCCCGGGGTGACGTGATCGGCAAGATCAAGAAGCTGGAAAAGATCAGCGAGGACGACAAGGCCCGGGCCGAAAAGGACGTGCAGAAGTTTACCGACGAGCATATCAAGCAGATCGATCAGATGATCGCCGCCAAAGAGGCGGAGATCATGGAAGTCTGATCCGATGAGTGAGGACCTGCTACGGCAGATCAAGCTCTCCGGCGGTGTGCCCCAGCACGTCGCCATCATCATGGACGGCAACGGCCGGTGGGCGCGGGAACGGGCGCTGCCCCGGCCGTTCGGCCATCAGGCCGGGATGAAGGCGGTACGCGAAGTGGTCGAAGGGGCGCTGGCGGCCGGGGTCGAGGTGCTGACGCTCTTCGCGTTCAGCACCGAAAACTGGCAGCGACCGCCGGCCGAGATTGAAGCACTGATGTCGCTGCTCGAGGAGTACATCGCGCAGGAAATGGAAGAGCTCCGATCCCAGGGGGTTTCAGTCCGCTTCCTCGGTGATCTCGATCGGCTGGGACCGGCCGCCCGCGATTCGATCGGGCGGCTCGAGGCGGTGACGCATGGTGGCGCCCAGCTGGCGCTCAATATCTGCATCTCGTACAGCTCGCGGGCGGAGATCACCCGCGCGGCCCGGCAGCTGGCCGAGGAAGTGGCTGCCGGCCGATTGAGCCCGGCGGACGTCGATGAGGAAGCCATCTCCCGCCGGCTGTACAGCGCCCAGTGGCCCGATCCTGACCTGCTGATCCGGACCTCGGGCGAAATGCGGATCTCCAATTTTCTGCTTTGGCAGCTGGCCTACGCCGAGTTCCATGTGACGTCGGTGTTCTGGCCGGACTTTTCGCGGCAGCACCTGTTCGAGGCCATCGTCGATTTCCAGCGCCGGGAGCGCCGGTTCGGTCGGGTCACGGTCTGATCATGGATACCAACGTCATCCGGCGGGTCAGCTTCGCCGCCGTGGCAATTCCCGCCGTCCTGGGCATCGTCTGGCTGGGTGGCTGGTTTCTCGCCGCGCTGATCGCCATCATCGGTGTGCTGGGCACCCGCGAGCTGTACGACCTGGCCGAGCGGGCCGGAGTCCGACCGTCCCGGACCTTCGGATTGCTGTCCTGCGCACTGCTGCCGTTCGCGGTCCAGGCCGTCCTCACTGATCCGGGCTTCACCACGCTCGCGCTGCATTTCTGGCCCGAAGCCGCCGCACTCTGGCTGGTTGTGCTGCTGTCCCTGCAGGTGTTCACCCGAACCCCAGCTGACAAACCGCTCTCCGGTGCTGCGGTCACCATGTTCGGGGTGCTGTACTCCGGGGCGCTGCCGGTGTTTATGCTCGATCTCCGGGTGGCCGGCGGCGGTGAGCAGTCGTGGGCCGGGGCCTGGCTTGTCTTCCTGCCACTGGTGGTTACCTGGATCTGCGACACCGCGGCAATGTTCGGCGGTCGTAGCATGGGCGGGCCCAAGCTGGCGCCAGTCATCAGCCCCGGCAAAACCTGGTCCGGCGCAGTGGCTGGCGTCATCGGCGGCCTGATCGCGGCGCCGCTGTTCAACATCCTGCTGCTGCGTCCGGTGGGAGCCGAGTTCCCGCTCATGGATGTGCTGATCCTCGGTGGCGTGCTCAGCGTGATCGGCCAGATCGGCGACCTGGCCGAATCGCTGTTCAAGCGGGAAGTCGGGGTCAAGGATTCCAGCGACCTGATTCCGGGACATGGCGGGATCCTCGACCGGCTGGACAGCCTCTACTTCGTCATTCCCGTCGCGGCGATGCTTTACCACGCGCTGGGTCGCTGATGCGCGGCGTGGCGCTGCTGGGCTCGACCGGTTCGATCGGCCGCAGCACCCTCGAGGTGCTGCGGCGCCAGCGCGACCATTTCCGGCTGGTGGCCATCACCGGCGGCAGCAACGGCGAACTGCTTGATCAGCAGGCCGGCGAGTGGCATCCCCAGTATGTCGGGATCGTCAATGGCGCGCCTTCCAGGACCGCGGGACATCGCGGTCCTCAGTGCCTGGTCGAGGCTGCCACCCTCCCGGATGCGGACATCGTGGTCAACGCGGTGGTGGGCGCGGCTGGGCTGGAAGCCACACTGGCCGCGCTCCGCGCCGGCAAGCGGGTCGCGCTGGCCAACAAGGAGACGCTGGTCATCGCCGGGGACCTGGTCCGGGCGGCCGCGGCCGCCGGCGGTGGTGAACTGGTCCCGATCGACTCGGAGCACAGCGCCGTGCTGCAGTGTGTCACCGGCCGGCGCGAGGGACTCAGCCGGCTGATCCTCACCGCCTCGGGTGGCCCGTTCCGTGACTGGGAACCGGCCCGGATCGAGCGCGCCACGGTGGCCGAAGCACTCAATCACCCGACCTGGCGAATGGGCAGCAAGATCAGCGTCGACAGCGCGACCCTGGCCAACAAGGCGCTGGAGTTGATCGAGGCCCATCAGCTGTTCGGGCTGGATTTCGATGCCCTGGAGGTGGTGGTTCACCCGCAGAGCATCGTTCACGCGTTCGCGGTGTTCTGCGATGGCAGCACGCTGGCCCAGCTGGGCTTCCCATCGATGGAGCTCCCGATCCTGTACGCGCTGACCCATCCCACCCGGCTGCCGGACCAGGGCGGCCGTCGGTTCGATCCGCTGGCCATGGGCTCGCTGACCTTCGAACCGGTTCGGCATGCGGTGTTCCGCGCCTTCGGCATCGGGGTCTCGGCCGGCCGGGCCGGCGGCACCGCGCCCGCCGTCTTCAATGCGGCCAATGAAGTAACCGTGGCGGCATTCCTCGCCGGTCAGATCACCTTCGGCCAGATCGCTGACACCATCGAACGAGTGCTGTCTGCACACCCGGTCGGAGCCGCATCGGACCTGGCTGAGGTGCTGGACGCCGATCGCCGGGCCCGCGCCGCGGCCCGGGCCGCGATCGCCTGATGCTGTTTACCATCGGGGCGTTCCTCGTCGTCCTGGGCGTGCTGGTGTTCATCCACGAGCTGGGTCATTTCCTGGCCGCCAAGGCGTCCGGGATCATGGTGCACCGCTTCTCGCTCGGCATCGGTTCGCCGATTCCGTGGCTGACCTTCAAGCGGGGCGAGACCGAATACTCGATCTCGTGGCTGCCGCTCGGCGGGTACGTCAAGATGGCTACCGCCGAAGCCGATGGCACCACCTCCGCGCTCGAAGGCACTGAGCCGGAGGATGTGGCCCCGCCGGAGCGGCGCTTCGAGTCCAAACCGGTGTGGATCCGGATGATCGTCATCCTGGCCGGGGTGACGATGAACATGCTGTTTGCCTGGGGCGCCTTTACCTGGCTGGCTTTCAAGAACGGCAACCTGGTGGACCCGACCACGACGGTAGGACGGGTCATGGTCGACAGCCTGCCCGAAGGGGCCCGCGCCCTGGCCGGAATTCCAACCGGAGCGAGGATCGTCGCGATCAACGGCAAGGTGATGCATTCGTGGGATGAGATTGCCGACGAACTGATCGGCGCTTCCGGCGACCAGCTCGCGATCTCGTTCGCCGACTCCAGCCGCGTGACGCTTTCGATCCCCGCCACCGCCACCGAGGCCCGGACCCGTGCCGTGCTGGCCATCCTGCCGTGGCGGGCCAATGTCATCGGCCAGGTGGTCCCCTCGCGGCCCGCCGCACTGGCGGGACTGCAGCCCGGCGATACGGTCGTGGCCATCGACCGCGTGCCACTGACCTACTGGTATCAGCTGCTGGACCTGGTGCAGCCGGCCAGCGGCAAGGCACTGGCCTTTACCATCGGCCGGCCAAGCGGTCGCAGCGTCATCACGGTAACCCCCGAAGCTGAACGGACCACCGACTCCAGGGGTGTGGTGCATGTGGTGGGGAAGATCGGGATCGGGCCAGTCTCCGACACCCGCTCGATACCCTATTCATTCGGCGGCGCCATCGCGGCGGGTGGACGGGCGACCTTGAACGTCTCGACCCAGATTTTCCGGTCGCTGCGCGGGATGCTCAATGGCCAGATCGACCGCCACCAGGTCGGTGGCCCGATCATGATCGCACAGCAGGCGGGGCAGCAGGCGCGGGCAGGATTCGCCGAATTCGTGGCGTTCATGGCGCTGGTCTCGGTCAATCTCGCGGTGCTCAACTTGCTGCCGATTCCGGTGCTCGACGGCGGGCAGTTCATGTTTCTGCTGGCGGAGGTCGGGTTGCGCCGCCCGCTCTCGCTGCGGCTGCGGGAACGACTCACGATGGTCGGGCTGGTGCTGGTCGGCGGGTTGATGATCTTCGCGTTCTGGAACGACCTGGCCCGCAACTGGTTATCCATCACCAGCTACGTCCGCAGCCTGCTGGGCGGCTAACTCCCGCTGAGCTGCTGCAGTTCCGTTGCCAGGGTGGCCGCGTCGGGATACCGGTCGTCCGGGTGCTTGGCCAGACAGCGCAGGATGATCCGTTCGAATCCGCGGGACAGATCGGGGCGCCGGTCGCGCGGGACTGGCGGCGGCGCCTCGACGTGCATTCGGGCCAGCGCCCACCAGTCGCGGGAACGGAAGGGAAGCTGGCCGGTGGCCGCCCGGTACAGGCTGATCCCCAGCGAGTAGATGTCGGTGCGGCCGTCGAGGGGCCGGCCCTGGGCCTGCTCCGGCGAGAGGTAATGCGGGGTGCCAATGGTGAGGGCGCTGCCGGTGGCGGTGATGTAGCCGGTGACGGTGCGGGCCAGGCCAAAATCGGCGATGACCGCCCGCCCGTCAGACGCAAGCAGAATATTGTCCGGCTTGATATCGCGGTGCACGATGCCGCGGGCGTGGGCATAGTCCAGTCCGAGCGCCACCTCGGTCCCCAGCGTCACGATCCAGGTTTCATCCGGTGATGATTTGGTTGCCAGCACCCGGGCCAGGCTGGAGGGGTGGAGTTCCATGGGGAAGAACACGTCGGGCGGCAGCCTGGTAAGCTCACCGACCACCACGATATTCGGATGATCCAGTCCCTGGGCGGTGCGGCACTCCTCTTCGAACCGGGTCAGAAAGCCGGGGTCGGCCAGATATTTTGGCTTTAACAGCTTGATGGCAAACGATTTACCGGACTGGTCCCTGGCGGACCAGACCCAGGCAAAGCCGCCCTCACCGATCGGTTCGTTCAGGGTATAGCGGCCGAATCGCTGGCCGGGTACTGGCTCGGAGTGGGGCATCGAGGGGTTGCCTAAAGCCTTACGCCGGAGTTAGTTTTGCGTGCTGCAAACGAGCCGATTTTATCACGAAGCGCCCGCGCAACGAACGAGGATACACGCAGTATGGGCTTTGACAAGCAGGCGGTTTTGACCAAGCACCAGCTCCACGAGACCGATACCGGTTCCTCCCAGGTGCAGGTGGCTATTCTCACCGAACGAATCAACTCACTGACGGACCACTTCCGGACCCACGCCAAGGACCATCACGGCCGGCGCGGACTCCTCAAGATGGTGGGCACCCGTCGCCGCCTCCTGAATTATCTCAAGAGCAGCGACCTGACCACCTACCGGAAGCTGATCGACGAGTTGGGTCTCCGCCACTAACAAGTCCGCGCGGGCCGGGGCGCCTCACACCAAGCACGGTGGGGCGCCCTGATTGTTTTTCGGGTGCTAATTGAAATCAGG
This sequence comes from Gemmatimonadota bacterium, assembly GCA_039930765.1. Lineage (GTDB taxonomy): Bacteria > Gemmatimonadota > Gemmatimonadetes > Gemmatimonadales > GWC2-71-9 > DATEHG01. The sequence continues at coordinate 17,717 of JBDTTF010000201.1, forward strand.
GAAGACGACGTGAGCGTACACCGTACCGAAACGCAGTTCGCCGGCCGCAAGCTCATCATCGAGACCGGTCGCCTCGCCAAGCAGGCCGCCGGATCGGCCTACCTTCAGTTCGGAGACACCGCGGTCCTGGCTGCCGTCACCGTGTCCCCCAACGTCTCCACTCTCCCGTTCTTCCCGCTGACTGTCGAGTATCGCGAAAAGACCTACGCCGCGGGCAAGATTCCCGGCGGATTTCTCAAGCGCGAAGGCCGGCCGTCGGACAAGGAAATCCTGGCCTGCCGGGTGATCGATCGCTCGATCCGGCCGCTGTTTCCCGAAGGCTTCAAGAACGAAGTCCAGGTGTTCATCACCGTGCTGTCGGCCGACCAGGAAAATGACGCGGACGTCATTGCCCTGACCGCGGCCTCGGTGGCGCTCAAGGTGGCGGGCCTGCCGTGGAACGGTCCAATCGCCGCGGTGCGGGTGGGCCGGGTCGAGAACAACTGGATCCTGAATCCGACCTTTCAGCAGCTCGAGTTCTCGACCATCGACCTGACCGCCAGCGGTTCCGCCGATTCGATCGTCATGGTCGAGGGTGGCGCGCTGGAAGTCAGCGAGGCCGAGATCCTGGAAGCGCTGAAAGTGGCCCAGAAGGGGATCAAGGAACTGATCGCCCTGTGCAACAAGGTCTCCGAGCCGGCCGCCAAGCCCGCCATGGCGTGGACCAAGGCCGAACCGGACGCCGCGCTGGCGGCCCGGGTCAAGGAACTGGCCGAGAAGCCGATCACCCAGGCCATCAACGCCAAGGACAAGGCGGCCCGGATCGGCAACTTCAAGAAGGTCAAGAATGAAGTCATCGCCGCGCTGGCGGCCGAATTCCCGGACAAGATCCGCGATATCGGCAACCTGCTCGAGGACATCGAGTACCGCGTGATGCGGGCCCAGGTCGTCGACAAGGGCGAGCGGGTCGACGGTCGCGATCACACGACCATCCGGCCGATCTCGATCGAAGCCACGGTGCTGCCCCGGACCCACGGTTCGGCGCTGTTCACCCGCGGCCAGACCCAGGCACTGGTCGCCGTCACCCTCGGCACCGCCGATGACGAACAGCGGATCGACAGCATCGACGTCAGCGGCGAGACCACCAAGTCGTTCATGCTGCACTACAACTTCCCGCCGTACTCCACCGGCGAAGTGAAGATGATCCGTGGCACCAGCCGCCGCGAGATCGGGCACGGGGCCCTGGCCGAGCGGGCGCTGCAGCCGCTGCTGCCGAAGTATGAGGACTTTCCCTACACCATTCGCGTCGTCTCCGAGGTCCTGGAGTCCAACGGCTCCTCCTCGATGGCGTCGGTCTGCGGTGGCTCCCTGGCGCTGATGGATGCCGGCGTGCCGATGCGGGCCCCCTGTGCCGGTGTGGCCATGGGCCTGATCAAGGAAGGCAAGAAGGTCGCCATCCTGACCGACATCCTGGGCTCCGAGGATCACCTCGGCGACATGGACTTCAAGGTGGCGGGCACCACGACCGGCATCACCTCGATCCAGATGGATATCAAGATCGAGGGCCTCGACCTCAAGATCATGGAAGAGGCGCTGGAAAACGCCCGCAAGGGCCGGCTCCACATCCTCGGAGAAATGGAAAAGGTCCTGGCCACCCATCGCGCCGACCTTTCGCCTTACGCGCCGCGGATCATCACGATCATGATCAAGCCGGACAAGATCGGCGATGTCATCGGCCCGAAGGGCAAGACGATCCGGGGCATTCAGGATGCCACCGGCGCCAAGATCAGCATCGAGGATACCGGTCTGGTGACCATCTCCGCCGTCGGCGGGGAAGCCGGCCAGAAGGCCAAGGACATGGTCATGTCGATGGTGGCCGAGCCCGAAGTGGGCCGGATCTACGAGGGACCGGTGAAGAGCACCACCCAGTTCGGCGCCTTTATCGAGATCATGCCGGGCGTGGAAGGTCTGCTCCACATCAGCGAGCTGCAGCACGGCCGGACCGAGAAGACCGAGGATGTCGTCAAGAAGGGCGATATCGTGAAGGTCAAGCTGCTCGAGGTCGACGACCGGGGACGGATGAAACTGTCCCGCAAGGCTCTCCTGCCCAAGGAGTAGCCGACGTGGAAACGATCCGTCTCGACCGGGGGCTGGCGCGCAGCCACGCCCCCAACGGTCTGACGGTGTTGTCGGAACACCTGCCGGGGGTGCGCTCGGCGGCCATCGGGGTCTGGGTCAGGACAGCCAGCGCCCACGAGCCGCGCCCCCTGATGGGTGTCTCCCATCTCCTCGAGCATATGGTGTTCAAGGGCACCGAGCGGCGGACCGCCCGGCAGCTGGCACTCGCCCTGGAGCGCCGAGGCGGGTCACTCGACGCGTTCACCAGCCGGGATCACACCGCCTATCAGGCCCATATTCTCGACCAGGACCTGCCCGAAGCGGTCGATGTGCTCACTGACCTGGTGCGGCGGCCGCTGCTCCGGACTGCGGATCTCGAACTCGAGCGCAACGTGGTGCTCGAGGAAATCAGTACCGTCGACGATACCCCCGACGACCTGGTCCACGAGCTGTTCGCTGAGCAGCTGTTTCCCCGTCATCCGTACGGCTACTCGATCCTCGGGACCCGGGACTCGGTTTCCTCGGTGAGTGCGGAGGATCTGCGATCGGTGCATGGCGGCGGCTACTACGCCGGCAACTGCGTCGTGGCTGCGGCGGGGCAGGTGGATCATGACCGGCTGCTCGAGATGCTGGCCAGGGAAGGGTGGTTCGACGGCGAAAAGGCCATCGCGCCGCGTCCCGCGATCGAGACCGGCAAGGCCACCCAGGGTGGCGAGCTCCGGGTCGAGCGTGACTCGGCCCAGACCCATATCGTCTTCGGGACCGACACCTTTCCATATCGCGATCCCCGCCGGTTTGCCCTGGCCATCGTGACCAACCTGTTCGGCGGCGGGATGTCGAGCCGGCTGTTCCAGCGGGTGCGCGAAGAGCTCGGCCTGGCCTATACCGTGTACGCCTACCAGCAGCTGTTCCAGTCGGCCGGTACCGCCGGCGTCTATGTCGGGACCCAGCCGGCCAGCGCGGACAAGGCCGCCGAAGCCATCCGGACCGAGTATGCCAAGCTCTCGAAAGAGGGACTGACTGCCGAAGAAGTGGCTGAGGGCAAACAGCAGTTCAAGGGCCAGGTGATGCTGGCGCTCGAGAGCCCTCAGAGCCGGATGAACCGGCTGGCGGGTGTGACGCTGATGCAGGACCGGTACCGGCCGCTCGACCAGCTGCTGGCCGAAATCGATGCGGTGAGTCACGACGAGGTGCAGGCGGTGGCGGCGGAATATTTCGCGCCTGAGCGGCAGACCGTGGTGCGACTCGGACCCCAGGGGTGAGAGGGATAGGTAAGCGGTAAGAGGGGCCCCCTCTCACCTCTCACTTCTCACCTCTCACTTCTTACCAACTACCCCAAACTCAGTACCCACACAGGATCAAACCCATGGTTATCGGCGTCCCCAAGGAAATCAAGACCAACGAGAATCGCGTCGCCCTGGTTCCGGCGGGCGCCGAGGCGTTCACCAGCCGGGGTCACACCGTATTGGTCGAGCAGGGCGCCGGGGTCGGCAGCGGATTCGCGGACGAGGCCTACACGTCCGTCGGCGCCACGATCCTGGCCACGGCCGATGAGGTGTGGGCCAAGGCCGAAATGATCATGAAGGTCAAGGAGCCGATCGCGGTGGAATGGCCCCGGATGAAAAAGGGCCAGGTGATCTACACCTACTTTCACTTCGCCGCGGCTGAAGAGCTGACCCGGGCCGTCATCAAGTCGGGCGCGATCGCGATTGCCTACGAGACGGTCCAGCTGGCCACCGGTGAACTGCCGCTGCTGACCCCGATGTCCGAGGTGGCCGGGCGGATGGCGGTGCAGGAGGGGGCCAAGTACCTGGAGAAGCATTTCGGCGGCAGCGGGGTGCTGCTGGGCGGCGTGCCCGGCGTGGCGCCGGCCGAGGTGGCGATCATCGGTGGCGGCGTGGTCGGCATCAACGCGGCCAAGATGGCCGCCGGCCTGGGCGCCCGGGTCACGATTCTCGACATCTCACTCGACCGGCTGCGCTACCTCGATGACGTGCTGGCGGCGAACGTCACGACCCTGTTCTCGAATCGTCACAACATCCTGGACGCCATCAAGCGGGCCGACCTGGTGGTCGGTGCGGTGCTGTTGCCGGGCGCCAAGGCGCCTCACCTGGTCAAGCGGGAGGACCTGAAGCTGATGAAGCCGGGTTCGGTCATCGTGGACGTGGCGGTCGACCAGGGGGGCTGTGTCGAGACCATCAAGCCGACCACCCATGAGAATCCGACCTATTTCGTCGACGGGATCCTGCATTACGCCGTGGCCAACATGCCGGGCGGCGTGCCCAGGACATCGACTCTGGCCCTGACCAACGCGACCCTGTCCTACGGTCTCCGGCTGGCCCGCGACGGCTGGAAGAAGGCCTGCAAGGAAGACGGCAGCCTCAAACTCGGCCTCAATGTGGTCGAGGGCAAGGTGGTCTATCCCGGCGTCGCGGAGGCGTTCGGGCTGGCGCTGGTGGCTGTCGACAGTCTGCTGTAGAGCCGGATAGGGGGCAGGGGGCCACGGGGCGGTCCGCCCCTCCCCCTCCCAGTCGTACCGCCTCCACCCTCCCATTCCATGCCAACCATCGAATTCAAGCGCCTGCCCCACTCCGAAGGACTGCCGGTTCCGTCAGCGGCGACCTCAGGGTCAGCTGGACACGATGTGACCAGCGCCGACGCCGCCGAGCTGGCGCCGGGGGAGCGGCGGATCTTCCGGACCGGCTTTGCCCTCGCGATTCCCGAAGGCTGGGAGTGCCAGGTCAGGCCACGGTCGGGGTTGGCCCTCAAGCACGGGATTACTCTGGCCAATAGCCCCGCCACCATCGATTCGGACTACCGGGGCGAGTTGATGATTGCCCTCATCAACCACGGCCAGGAGCAGTTCGAGGTCAGCCGGGGGATGCGGATCGCACAACTGGTCTTTGCCCGGGTTGAACCAGTTGAGTGGCGGGAAGTCGTGGAGCTTTCCGGGACCGACCGGGGCATGGGCGGGTTCGGCAGCACGGGGCGGTAGACCTCCGCCGGCGTAGCGGGCAGCTGACGGCTTCAAACTGTCGCACTATCTGACGGCCGGTCCGATACCTTGGGCCGTTACCGGGCCGGCATGGCGCGATCTGCTAAATCCAGCGCTTGTTTCATCTTACAGCGCCAATTAGGTTAAGCTCCAATCCGCCTGAAACCGACTGTGTAATGACATTTCACTGGCCAAAACTCGGTTCACTCCTGCCTGCGAATGAAATCGCGGTGGATCTTGGCACGGCCAATACCCTGGTCTATGTCAAAGGCGAAGGGATCGTCCTCAACGAGCCCTCCGTCGTCGCGATTGACAAGGCGACGGGCAATCCCAGGGGGTACGGTCTCGAAGCGAAGCGCATGCTTGGGCGCACGCCCGACGGCATCGTCGCAGTCCGGCCACTCAAGGATGGTGTGATCGCGGACTTCGACGTCACCGAGAAAATGCTGCGATATTTTCTCAAGACGATCATCGACAAGCATTTTTTCCGGGTCAAGCCGAAGGTCATCATCTGCGTTCCCTCCGGCATCACCGAAGTGGAACGGCGCGCGGTGCGCGATTCAGCCCTGACCGCCGGCGCCAACCGGGTGTTCATGGTGGCCGAGCCGATGGCCGCGGCCATCGGGGTGGGACTGCCGGTGGAAACGCCGACCGGCAATATGGTGATCGACATCGGCGGTGGCACCACCGAGATTGCGGTCATCGCGCTGTCCGGCATCGTGTCGGATACCTCGATCCGCACCGGTGGTGACGAGCTCGACCAGGCCATCGTGCAGTTCATGCGGAAGAATTACAATCTCCTGGTCGGTGAGCCCACGGCGGAATCGATCAAGATCAAGATCGGCTCCGCGGCCCCGACCGGCGATGAGCGCGAGATGGAAGTGAAGGGCCGTGACCTGGTGTCCGGCATCCCCAAGACCGTTCGAGTCCACTCCTCCGAAATTCGCGAAGCGGTGCAGGAGCCGATCCAGCAGATCGTCGATGCGGTCCGCCGCGCGCTCGAAATCACCCCGCCCGAGCTGGCCAGCGACATCGTCGACCGCGGCATCATCATGACCGGCGGCGGCGCGCTGATCCGCGGACTGGACCTGCTGCTGGCCCAGGAAACGGGTCTGCCGATTCACGTGGACGAGGATCCGCTGACCTGCGTGGTGCGCGGTGCCGGGCGGATCCTCGACGATGACGAGAAGTACCATAGCGTGCTCTCGGTCTGACGATGTCGGCGGAGTCAGACCGCTCACTCTCCCGGCGGGATAACGCCCGCTTCTTCCTCTGCCTGCTGCTCTCCGTCGCATTTCTGCTGGGTCCCCATCACTGGGGTGAAGTCACCGGTGATGTGATCCGGCGCTCTGTCCTGGTCCCCTTTCTCTATCTGCAGGAACGCGCCGAAGATGCCCGCACCAGCCGGGCGGTGCGCGAACGTCTCACCAGCGAGCGGGACAGCGCCGCCTATTCGGCCCAGCTGCTGCCGGCCGTCCGGCTGGAGAATGAACGGCTGCGGCGGTTGCTGTCGCTGGGCCAGCGACTCGGCACCCACTATGTGCCGGCTGAAGTGCTGCACCAGTCCATGCCGACGGATGGCCGGACCCTGCTGCTGAGCCAGGGCAGCAAGGCCGGGATTCAGCCGTTCGACGCCGTGGTGTCGCCGGAGGGGCTGATCGGCGTGATCCGCACCGTCTCGCCCGACGGCAGCGTGGCAATGACCTGGGCCCATCCCGAGTTCCGGGCCAGCGCCTTTGCGGCCAGCGGATCGGTGTTCGGCATCGTGGCGCCGGCACCCCAGGCCGATGGCGACGACATGCTGCTCCAGCTCAGGGGCGTGGCCTATCGCGATACGATCCCGGTCGGGGCGCCGGTGCTGACCTCCGGACTCGGCGGCGTCTATCCGCAGGGTATCCCAGTCGGGACGATCATCGGCCTGATTCGCGAAGAAGCGGGCTGGCAGCGGGCCTACCTGCTCAAGCCGGCTGCCAACCCGAGCATCGTCAGCCACGTCCTGGTCATCACCACGCCGCATGACAGCAGTGTGTCATCCGCCTACCGCGGAGATTCGTTGCCATGACCTCGGCCCAGACGGAGCGGACCCGGCTGCTCACCGTGATGTTCCTGCTGGCCGCGCTGCACTTCTATGTCCGGCCCCGGTTCGGCAACTCGCAGGTGGCCCCCGATTTCCTGCTGATCGCGCTGCTGGTCTACGGAATTCGCAGCCGGCCCGGCGCCGCCGCGGTGGCGGGGTTCCTGATCGGCATCATCGGTGACGCCCTGACCCCCGCCCGATTTGGTGCGGGAGCGCTGGCCAACACCATGATCGGATACATGGCCTCGTGGGGCCGGGCGGTCTTCTTTGCCGACAATCTGCTGGTCAACGCCGGCCTGTTTGCCGGCGGACTGTGGCTCCGCAATCTGATCATCCTGCTGGCCAGCAACACCGGTGCCGGTGATTTCTGGCCCGAATTGATGATCTGGTCGCCGATCCAGGCGCTGTCAAGCGCCGTGACCGGACTCGCCGTACTGCTGCTGTTCCGCCGCTGGCTCGATCTCCGCATTGACACATGAACGAGTTCCACGCTGAACTGGTCCGGGAACGGTCGGGCCGGGCCCGCCTGATCCTGTGTGGCGCCTTTCTGCTGTTGATTGGATCGTTTTTCCGGGTCCAGGTGGTGGAGCACGAGCGGTTTCGGCTCAGGGCCGAATCGAACCGGCTGCGCCCCGTTCCCATGACTGCCGCGCGCGGGATCATCTACGATCGGCACGGCGCCATCATCGCCGAGACGGTGCCGGGGTATTCGGTCGCGCTGCTGGCCTCCCGGGAAGATTCGCTTCGCAGCGTACTGGCCCGGTTCGGCCGGCTGGTGCCACTCGACAGCGGCGACGTCGACGAAGTGATCGAACGCTTCCGCGAAGCCCGGTACCAGCCGGCCCAGGTGCTGGGCAATGCATCGCTGAACGATGTGTCACGGCTGGAGGAACACCGGGCCGAACTGCCCGGGCTGGTGGTGCAGTCCGAGCCGCGCCGGACCTATCCCAAGGGCCGAGCAGTTGCCCATCTCGTCGGGTATGTCGGCGAAGTGAACGAGGGCGACCTCAAGGTCGACCGGTTCCCCGGCGCCTCCCTCGGCGTGCTGGTCGGCCGCTCCGGCCTTGAGCAGACCTACGACGATTCGTTACGCGGGGTACCGGGGCTGAGATACATCGAGGTCGATGCCCGCGGCCGGCTGGTGCGCGAGGAGGGGGCGGCGCCGCCGCTCCTGCCGACCGCCGGCACCCCCATCCGCACCACGATCGACTTGCCGCTCCAGATCTATATCGACAGCATCTGGCCTCCAGGGGTCCGTGGCGCCATGGTGGCCATGACGCCGACCGGTGAGGTGCGGGCCTTCTATTCGGCGCCGGCCTATGACCCGAATGAATTCATCGGCGGCATCTCGTCAGCCCAGTGGAAGGCGCTCAATACTGATCCGGCCTTTCCGCTGCTCGACCGGGTGGTGCAGGTCCGCTACCCGCCGGCCTCACCGTTCAAGCTGGCGTTGGCCGCGATGGCGCTGCGCCGGGGGTTGATCGACCTCCACACTCACATGCCCGAGCCCTGTCGGGGGTCCTACCAGTACGGCAACCGGTCGTTCAAGTGCTGGAAAAAGACCGGACACGGCTCGCTCGACCTCGAGGGCGCCATTGCCCAGAGCTGCGATGTCTACTTCTACCAGCTGGGCCTCCGACTTGGTCTCAATGCCATCCTGCAGGACGGTGTGCTGCTCGGCTTCAAGGAAAAGAGCGGCATCGATATCCCGAATGAGGTCACCCCGATCTTTCCGGCCTCGACGGCGTACTACGACAGGGTGTATGGGCCGCGGAACTGGTCCAGCGCGGTCATCCTCAACCTGGCCATCGGGCAGGGCGAAAACACCCAGACCCTGATCAACATGGTGCGGTTCTACGCGGGGCTGTCCAGCGGCGGGAAGTCGCCCACGCCCTACCTGGTGCGGCCGTCCGGCGCGGAGCCGCATGACCTCGGGTTGAGCCAGGCCCAGCTTGAGTCGATCCGGACAGCGCTGATCGCCGTGCTGGAAAAGGGTGGTACCGCGTCGGCGTCGAATTCCAAGGACCTGGTGGTCGGAGGCAAGACCGGCACGGCGCAGAACCCGCACGGCAAGGATCACGGCTGGTTTATCGGCTTTGCCCCGGCGGATCATCCACAGATCATCGTGGGCGGGGTCATGGAGTTTGCACTGCACGGGACGGTGGTTGCGCCCTATGTGGTGCGAGCCATCCGGCGCTACCTGCTCGGTCCCGCCGACAGCGGCAAGACCAGCATCAGGCTGCTGGTACCCGATGAGATTCCCGCCGGTGGTGGCGAGAACAGTCCCGAGTCAGTTCCGGTCGACACCGGCTCGGCGGCGAATACCCCGGATACCGCTCAATGAGAGATCTCGGCCCCGACCGGCCGCTGATCGCGCTCAGCGTGCTGCTGACGGTCTTCGGGCTGCTGATTCTCTATTCGGCGGGTCAGACCGATGTGCCGAGCATTGCGCTGGGTGTCTGGAAGCGGCAGGCCGTCTGGGCACTCGTCGGGATGGTGGCGGCCGCCATCGTTTTCAGGCTGTCTCCCCGGCTGCTGGAGTGGCTGGCGCCCGTGGCGTATGGCGGGGCGTTGTTGCTGCTGCTGATCACCCTGGTGATCGGCAAGGGGGCCGGCACCGCCCAGAGCAGCAAGAGCTGGATCGTGATTGCGGGGCATCCGATCGGCCAGCCGGCCGAGCTGGCCAAGCTGGCCGTGGTGCTGATGCTGGCCCGCTACCTGGGCAGCCGGCGGGAAGCGGCCCAGTCGCTGCGTGACCTGGTCCCGGCCTGCGTGATTGCCGGCGTGCCGTTCCTGCTGGTGATGAAGCAGCCTGACCTCGGCAGTGCGCTGGTATTCATCGGCATCCTGTTCGCCATGCTCTTCTGGTCGGGGGTGCGGTGGACCTGGCTGTTCCTGCTGGCCTCGCCGGTGGCGAGCCTGCTGCTGGCCTTTTCCACCGCGACCTGGGCCGCCTACATGGTGGTGCTGTTCGTGCTGCTGCTGATCTGGCGTCCCTATGTCTACGAAGCCGTCGCCATTTACGTGATCAATTCAGTGATGGGGGCAATTGCGCTTCCGATCTGGCACAAGCTGGCACCGTACCAGCAGAACCGGCTGCTGACCTTCCTCAATCCCGAGGTCGATCCCCAGAAGGCCGGTTACCACGCCATCCAGTCCAAGGTGGCCATCGGCGCCGGCGGCTGGTTCGGCAACGGCTACCTGCATGGCCCGCAGAAGCGGCTGGCCTTCCTGCCCGAGCAGCACACGGACTTCGTCTTCTCGGTGGTCGGTGAGGAGCTGGGGTTTTTCGGGGTGCTGCTGGCGATGTCGCTGTTCCTGGCCCTGTTCCTGGTGATGCTGCGAATTGCTCGACGGGCCACCGATCCATTCGGCAGCCTGCTGGTGTTTGGAATCATGGGGCTGTTGTTCACTCACGTGTTCGAGAACATGGGGATGACGGTGAATCTGATGCCGATTACCGGCATTCCTCTGCCATTTTTCTCCTACGGCGGCTCGTTCCACATTGCGACATGGATCTGTATTGGACTGACTTTGCGGGTGGCGTGGGAGGCAAGGCTGTCAGGCTATGCTGATGTATAATAAGGACTTAGCGTGAAGGGTCTGGCGCAGAAGGCCAGAGTCGGTGAAATTACGGGGTATTCCGGTTGTCGCATGTCCTCCCAGGCCTTCTCCTTATGAGACTATGACCGTCATGGCATGGTTTAAAAAAGAACGAAAGCCGAGGCCGTCCCAGCGTGAGCGACTCGAGATCCCGCGGGATGCGTGGGAAAAATGTGAAGTCTGCGGTCACGTCGATATCCGGGAAAAGTTCGAGCGGGGCTTCAATGTCTGCCCCGAGTGTGGCGACCATCGGCGGATCTCGGCCGAGGAATACATCGAGCTGCTGACCGACGAAGGCACCTGGCGAGAGCTGTACAGCAACCTCCGGGCAACCGATCCCCTGAAATTCGAGCAGTACCCTGAACGGATCGCCGCCTCGATCAAGAAGGCGGGTCACTCGGATGCCATGTACGCCGGCACCGCCCGGATCGAGGGGATGCCGTACGATCTCGGGGTCATGAACTTTGCGTTCATGGGTGGTTCGATGGGCTCGGTGGTCGGCGAGAAGATTGCCCGGCTGGCCCGTCGCTCGGCCGACAAGCGGCTGCCGCTGGTCCTGGTCTGCACCTCGGGCGGTGCCAGGATGCAGGAGGGGGTGCTCTCCCTGATGCAGATGGCCAAGACCTCGGCGATGCTGGCCCAGCTCCGCGAGCATGCGGTTCCCTATATCACCATCCTGACCAATCCCACCACCGGTGGCGTGTCCGCGTCGTTCGCCATGCAGGGCGACGTGATCCTGGCCGAACCCGGCGCGGTGATCGGGTTCGCCGGCCAGCGGGTGATCAAGCAGACCATCGGGCAGGACCTGCCCAAGGGATTCCAGACCGCCGAGTTCCTGCTGGAGCATGGCCAGATCGATGACGTGATTCCACGGGCTTCGCTGCGTGAAACCACCGCCCGGCTGCTGCGTCACATGTCGGGCCAGCGGGTGAAAGAGGACGCGGTGGAGTACGCTTGAGACGAGAGACGAGAGACGCGAGACGAGAGTGGGGGATCCTGGATGGATCCCCTTTCTATTGCCAGCGTGAGAGGGAAGCGCTGAGCGGCCCGGATGCCTTGGGGTCGCTGATTCTGGTGCGAGCTCCGGTATCCGGATCGTGGGCCCGCTCACCGCTCACTCCTGGGCCGAAAGCCGATCGTTTCCGGAGTTCAGTCCCTTTTCCCGCTCACCTGCGCGGCTCCCGGAGGAGTGAGCGGAAGGAGGTAGTAGATCGGGTGATCGTAGAACTCGGGCTCGAACACCGCCCCTTCCGCATCCGCCATGAAGGCGAGGCGGAGCTCGTCGGGCATCAGTCGGTCGATGGCGGTGGCCAGGGTCCGGGCCTCCTCCACCCGTCCTTTGAGGCGGCCACGCTCGACCTCGGCGCAGGCCCCGAACAGGACCCACCAGTGCCGGCCGTCTTCCTCGTGTTCAACGATATCAAGCGGAAACAGATTGCAGATCAGGGGGCGGTCGGGGTATATCTCGCACCCTTCAGACGGGCCCAGGTAGAATGGGCAGCTGCACCCGACCCGGTTGACCCTCGTTGCCCCGCCCTTGCCGTACAGCCGCAACCCGGCATCCCGGGCGTTGAGCTGCTCCCGTGGCGTAAGGTAGACGATGCTCCGTTCGCAGCGTTCGCATTCAGGACAGAGGGTGAAGCCCTCGGTCAGTTCCAGAAAACCCGGAATCGTCCGCAGCTGGGCCACGAACGGATCGGGCAGGGCAGTCATTCGACTCACGGACACGACTCCAGGGATTTGGCCGGGATGGCCAGAGCAATCTTAAGATGAGCCTCGGTTACCAGGAAGCGCTCGACTTCCTCTTTCCCCGCGTCACCACCATCAAGTTCGGGCTGGACACCACCCGGGCCCTGCTGGCCAGTGTGGGGGATCCGCATCGGCTCTGCCCGATCGTGCATGTGGCCGGCACCAACGGCAAGGGAAGTGTTTCCACCCTGGTGGCCCGGGCGCTCGAGGTGGCCGGCTGGAAGGTCGGCCTGTACACCTCGCCGCACCTGGTCTCGTTCCGCGAACGAATCGTCGTGGACCGGGCCCAGATCAGCGAGTCGGCGGTGGCCATGTGGACCGAGCGGCTGATGCCGGTCATCGAGGCCCGGCAGGCCACCTTCTTCGAGGTGACCACTGCCATGGCGTTCGCTGATTTTGCCGCGCGGGGCGCCGAGGTGGTGGTGGCCGAGGTCGGGCTGGGAGGGCGGCTGGACAGTACCAATGTGGTGGATCCGGCCGTCAGTGTGGTCACCCGGATTGCGCTCGATCATACCCGGTACCTCGGCGAGACGCTCGAGGCAATTGCCCGGGAAAAGGCCGGGATCGCCAAGCCGGGGGTGCCCTTCATCATCGGGGAGCGGGATCCGGCGCTGGTGGCCGTGCTGCGGGATGCCGCCAGGTCAGCGGTACGGGTCAGGCGCGGCGGCCGGGCCGATGTCCGTGTCGTTCCGCCCCAATACCTGTGGGATGGACCGCTCGGCCTCGAAGGCGGCCACCAGCGAAGGAACGCTGGCGTGGCCTACGCGGCCCTCATGGCACTCCCCGAGCGGTACCGCCCGACTCGGCGACAGGTCGAGGAGGGATTCGCGGCCACCTGGGTGCCGGGTCGGTTCGACCGCCGAGGGCGCTGGTTGTTCGATGTGGCCCACAATCCCGACGGGGTCGCCGCGCTGATTTCAGCCATCGAGGAGGCCGCGCTGCCGCGCCCGGTCACGGCGCTGGTTTCCATCCTCGAGGACAAGGAGTGGCCCGAAATGCTGGACCGGCTGGCCCCGGTCATCGACGCCGGGGTGCTGACCATCGCGCCCTCGACTGCGGGAAGGCGCTGGGACCAGGACCGGCTCAAGCGGTGGCTCAGAACGGGGGACGTCCGAAAGAAGCTCTGGCATCTGGAACCGGACTTTGGGACCGCGCTGGCCCGGGTGCAGGAGGGGGCGGGGACGGTGCTGGTGACGGGGTCGTTTCATACCGTCGGGGATGCGCTGTCGGCGCTGGGGTTGGAATAGGTTCCGGGTACCGGGTCCCGGGAGGTTCGATTCCGTAGCTGAGTCCGTGGTAGCCACAGACACTTGCCGGTCACCCGGAATCCCGGAACCGCGCTATCGGTTTGGATCGGGGGGGAGGGACGGTTACTTTTGCCGCCATGCAAGCCAAGGCGCTACCGGGTTTTCGAGACTTCTACCCCGAAGACTTTGCGTTGCGCTCTCACATCTTCGAGACCTGGCGGCGGGTGGCAGGCCGTTATGGATTCGAGGAATACGACGGTCCACCGCTGGAATCGCTGGATCTCTACACCGCCAAGAGCGGCGACGAAATCGTCGGCCAGCTGTACAACTTCGTCGACAAGGGCGACCGGGCGGTGGCCCTGCGCCCTGAGATGACCCCGTCGCTGGCCCGGATGGTGGCGGCCCGGGCCAACGGCCTCAAGAAGCCGATCCGCTGGTTTTCCATTCCGCAACTGTTCCGCTACGAGCGCCAGCAGCGCGGGCGCCTCCGCGAACACTTCCAGCTCAACTGCGATCTGATTGGTGAGGCGGGCCCCGCGGCGGATGCGGAGATCATTGCGCTGGCCATCGATACGTTGCGCGGGCTTGGCCTTACCGAGGAAAATTTCAAGGTAAGGATCGGAGACCGGGCAATTCTGGACTGGTTCTTCTTGGTCGATGGTTTCACCAATGAACAACGCGGCGCCGCACTCCAGGTGATCGACAAGCTCGAGAGGACGCCTCCTGAGGCATCGCTCAGTCGATTGAGCGCGGCAGGTCTTAGTGTACAGCAGACTGCGCTGGTATTCGAGCTGGTGGAGGTCCGTAGCCGGAAGTCACTTGAAGCCCTGAGCGCGAAGGCTGGCTCGTATCCGGATGGCCGGGCCAAAGCGCCTGCTGCCGAGTTTCTGCGAACCTTGGACGCTCTCGACTCGATGGGCCTGGGCGGGTTCGTGGAGGTCGATTTCGGAATAGTTCGTGGGTTGGCATACTACACCGGCATTGTGTTCGAACTATTCGATGCTGGCAAGACCCTCCGCGCCATCTGCGGCGGCGGCCGGTACGACAACCTGGTCGGCGCCATCGGTGGTGTCGACCTGCCTTGCGTCGGGTTCGGCATGGGAGATGTGGTGCTCGGCGAGCTGCTCAAGGATCGGGGACTGATCCCGCCGCACCGGCCAAGTATCGACGTATTCCTTGCCGCCATCGGCGACGACGACCAGCCGATACTGCTCCGGCTGGCCCATGACCTCCGGAACGCCGGGATCCGGGTCGAGTATTCCCTGGGATCCGGTGCCGTCGGCAAGCAGCTCAAGCTGGCCGATGCACGGAATGCCCGCCTGGCCGTCGTGATTGGCCCTGATGATCGCGCCAAGGGAGAGGTGCAGGTCAAGGATCTGGTGGCAAAGACGCAGGTGGCCGTACCGCTCAGCGATCTGGTGCTGAACGTCAAATCGATTGTCGGATTGAAGGATTGATGGATTGATGGATTCGAGGGTCGGTTTGGTTCCGTTCGACTCCTGGAAATCCACCGAGCCCACCAATCCATCAATCCGCCAATTCATCAATCCAGCGTTGAAAACCTCAGCATGGTAGACCATGGCCGACAACAAAGCTCTCACCCCCCGCGCCACCGACTTCAGCGCCTGGTACAACGAAGTGATCATGCGGGCCGAGCTGGCGGACTACAGCCCGGTGCGCGGCTGCATGGTCATCCGGCCCAATGGGTACGCCATCTGGGAGCAGATGCAGAAGGCGCTGGACGCGATGTTCAAGGAAACCGGGGTCCAGAACGCCTACTTCCCCCTGTTCATCCCGCAGAGCTTCCTGGCCAAGGAGGCGCAGCACGTCGAGGGGTTTGCGCCGGAAACCGCGGTGGTCACCCACGGTGGCGGCAAGCTGCTGGAGGAGCCGCTGGTGGTGCGGCCCACCTCGGAGACCATCATCTACTCGATGTTTTCCAAATGGATCCAGAGCTACCGCGACCTGCCGCTGCTGATGAACCAGTGGTGCAACGTGGTGCGCTGGGAGATGCGCACCCGGCTGTTCCTCCGGACGCTGGAGTTTCTCTGGCAGGAGGGTCACACCGCGCACGCCACCGAAGCCGAGGCGGAAGCTGAGGCGGTGATGATCCTCGGGATCTACCGGACGTTCATGGAAGAGTGGATGGCCATGCCGGTGCTGACCGGCCGCAAGACTGATAGCGAGCGGTTTGCTGGCGCCCTTCGGACCTACAGCTGTGAAGCGCTGATGCAGGACAACAAGGCCCTGCAGGCCGGGACCTCGCACAACCTGGGGCAGAACTTTGCCAAGGCGTTCGATGTGACGTTCCAGACCGCCGAAGGCGGACTGGATCATGTCTGGAATACTTCGTGGGGAGTGTCCACCCGGATGATCGGCGGGCTGATCATGGTCCACGGCGATGATACCGGCGTTGTCATTCCGCCGAGACTGGCTCAATGGCAAGTCGTAATCGTGCCGATCTACAAGAATGATGAGGAAAAGGCCGGGGTACTGGCCGCCGCGGACAAGCTCTTTGCCGACGTCAAAGCAGCGGGCATCCGGGTCACGACCGACAAACGGGAGGGTATCAAGCCCGGCGCCAAGTACTACGAGTGGGAAGCCCGGGGCACTCCGCTTCGGCTCGAGATCGGGCCGCGGGATGTCGCGGCCGGCACCGTGATGCTGGCCCGGCGCACCGGTGGCCGGAAGGAACCGGTCCCGGTCGAGGGGCTGGGCAAGCAGTTGCTCGCGGCCATGGACCAGATGCAGGCCGATCTGCTCTCCGCCGCCCGTGAGCGCCGGGAGCGGGCCAGCATCCGGGGCGCCACCAAGCCGGAGTTCATCGCCCATATCGAGAATGAAGCGGGCTTTGTCTACGCCGGATTCTGTGGTGATGCCGCCTGCGAAGCCGACATCAAGGCCAAGACCAAGGCCACGATCCGGGTCTTGCCCGATCCTGAGTTTCGTTCGCCGGTGTTACCGACCACCTGCGTCTGGTGCGACCGACCCAGCATTGCGGAGGCCGTGTGGGCCAAGGCGTACTGAACACCTCCGGCTGGCGGGAAGCCGGCGACACGGTCGATACTCCTGGGTTGATGGCCGATGCCGGCCTCACCCGTGAGAGCGGCACCCTCAAGATGGCCGGCGTGCCGCTGACCATGATTGCGGGACGGGTGGGCACGCCGGCCTACGTCTACAACGCCGAGTCGATCAGGACCCAGTTTGAGCGGCTCGACAAGGCGCTGGCGGCAGTGCCGCACCGGATCTGCTTTGCGGTCAAAGCCAACAGCAACCTGGCGGTGCTCCGGGTGCTCCGTGACCTCGGCGCCGGGGCCGACATCGTGTCCGGCGGTGAGTTGCGTCGAGTGCTGGCCGCTGGGTTCTCGGCCGATCGAGTGGTATTCAGCGGGGTGGGGAAGACCGCGACGGAGCTGGAAGCGGCCGTGGCGGCAGGGCTCGGGCATGTAAATCTGGAGTCGCCGGCTGAACTGGATGGGCTGGCACGAATCGCCGCCAACGCGGGGCGCGAGGTCCAGGTCGGCATCCGGGTCAATCCCGCGGTGACCGCGGACACCCACCCGTTCATTTCCACCGGCGGCCGGGGGATCAAGTTCGGCATTCCGGTCGATGAAGTGGTCAACGTCGCGAAGCTGGTGGCAGCGGCGCCCAATCTCAAGCTGACCGGCCTTGCGATGCACCTGGGCAGCCAGCTGCTCGATCCGGCGCCGTACAAAGAGGGGCTCGATCGGCTCACTGAACTGGTCAAGGCGGTCCGCGCTGCCGGCATCACGACTCTGGAGACGCTCGACATCGGCGGTGGTCTGGGCATCCGATACGCAGCAGTGGCCGGGATGGATCCCGATCAGCTGGCCGCCACCGTCATTCCGGCATTCAAGAATCTCGGCCTGACACTCCTCCTGGAACCCGGTCGGTTCCTGGTCGGAGGCGCCGGGGTGCTGCTGACCTCCGTGCTCTACCGCAAGCATTCAGGCGGCAAGGAGTTCGTGGTGGTCGATGCCGGGATGAACGACCTGGTGCGGCCCAGTCACTATCAGGCCTATCACGAAATTGTCGAACTCGAGAGTGGCGGCCGGCCGGTCGAAACTGTCGATGTGGTCGGCCCGGTGTGCGAGACCGGCGATTTCATGGCGCTGGACCGTTCGCTGCCGCAGGTCCTGAGCGGAGAGCGGCTCGCCATTCTCGGCGCCGGCGCCTACGGTTTCGTGATGAGTTCGACCTATAACAGCCGGCCGAGGGCGCCGGAGGTCCTGGTCGAAGGCGGGCGGTACAGCGTGGTGCGGCCGCGTGAACGCGAAGAGGAGCTGTTCGCCGGCGAGCGGGCCAACCCTGAGTGGGAGACGGCGTGACCGAACATCCCGAGGGCATCCTGATCATCGATTTTGGCTCCCAGTTCACCCAACTGATCGCTCGTCGGGTGCGCGAGGCGCATGTCTACTGCGAGATCCATCCGCCCACCCGGACCATCGAATGGATCCGCCAGTGGCAGCCCAAGGGTGTGATTCTCTCGGGCGGTCCGAACTCAGTCTATGGCGAGAACGTGCCAACGGCCCAGCCCGGGCTGCTCGACATGGGAACCCCGATTCTCGGACTGTGCTACGGGATGCAGTTGATGGCGCAGATGTCGGGCGGCAAGGTCGAACGGGCCTCGAGGCGCGAGTACGGCCGGGCCACGATCACGGTGAAGGGCGGGGCATTGTTCGAGGGATTCGGGGCCGGCGAGGAAACGCCGGTCTGGATGAGTCACGGCGATCACGTCGACACCGCGCCGCCTGGGTACACGGTTACCGCGTCGAGTGCGAACGCGCCGGTGGCGGGGTTCGAGAACCGCGCCAAGCGGCTGTTCGGGGTCCAGTTTCACCCCGAGGTGGCGCATACCCCAAGGGGCCAGGAAGTCCTGAACAATTTCCTGTTCGAGATCTGCCAGTGCCAGCCCAATTGGACCGCCCACAACTTCATCGACAGCGAAATCACCCGGATCCGCGAGCTGGTGGGCCCGACCACCAGGGTCATCTGCGGGCTTTCGGGCGGGGTGGACAGCTCGGTTGCGGCGGTGCTGGTGCACCGGGCCATCGGCGATCGGCTGACCTGCATCTTCGTCGACCACGGCTTGCTTCGGCTGCACGAGCGTGAACAGGTCGAGACCACCTTTCGGCGTCACCTTGGCATCGATCTCCGCACGGTGGACGCCAGCCGGGAGTTCCTCGACCAGCTCAAGGGTGTCACCGATCCGGAGGTCAAGCGCAAACGGATCGGGCACACCTTCATCGAGGTATTCGAGAAGGAAGCCAAGGCGGTCGGCAATGACATCGGATTCCTGGTCCAGGGGACGCTCTATCCGGACGTGATCGAATCGTTCTCGCCGACGGGTGGCCCGTCGGTGACGATCAAGACCCACCACAATGTTGGCGGGCTCCCCGAACGACTGCCGTTCAAGCTCATCGAACCGCTGCGCGAACTGTTCAAGGATGAAGTCCGTCGCGTCGGCCGCGAACTCGGCCTCCCGGACGAGATGGTGGGCCGCCACCCGTTTCCAGGGCCGGGACTGGCCATCCGGATCCTTGGCGAGGTCACCGAGCCCCAGCTCGACGTGCTTCGCAAGGCCGATCACATTTACATCGAAGAGATCCGGGCTGCAGGATTGTATGACGAGATCTGGCAGGCTTTTGCTGTCTTGCTGCCCATCCGCTCAGTCGGGGTTCAGGGAGATGGCCGTAGCTACGACCAGACCATCGGGCTCAGGGCGGTGACCAGCCGAGATGGGATGACGGCGGACTGGTATGCGTTCCCGCCCGAAGTCCTGGGCCAGATTTCCAATCGTATTGCCAATGAGGTCGACGGGGTGAATCGAGTGGTGTACGACGTCAGCTCGAAACCGCCGGCCACCATCGAGTGGGAGTGAGGGGAAGGGGGAGCCCTGGGCGTCTGGCAATAGTGGAGTAAAGGAATATGGGATTGACTAATTTCTAGCTGGACTTACTATGGGCCCGCCCGCCCGCCCGCCCGCCCGCCCGCCCGCCCGCCCGCCCGCCCGCCCGCC
>JBDTTF010000202.1:0-5421 GCA_039930765.1 Gemmatimonadota bacterium
CGTACCCTGCTGCCATGCTCACCTCCAAGCTGAAATTGCTCGCCGCTCTATTCGCCGCGTCCGCGGTCACGGCGCAAACTCCTCCAACTCTTCAGCCCGCCGGCGTCCCGATACCCCTTGTCGGCCTTGCCAGAACCCATCGGCCGGGGCCCACCAGCGCCGCGATCGATGTCCGGGACCTCAAGACCCGCGAGTACACAATCGCCGACGACTCGATGCAGGGTCGGGGGATCATCCGGGCCTATCGGTCCCGGTGGATCGACGGGAAGTGGAGCGAGCCCGAGAATCTGACCGAGCCATGGGCGCCAAGCATGAGAATGCGGTATACGACCTCGATGTCATGGTGGACCCTGACGAACAGTTTATGCTGATCGGCTCGCTGGGCCGCCCCGATGGGTTCGGCAACTTCGACCTGTATATCAGCTGGAACCGGGAGGGGAAGTGGTCGCCGCTGAAGCATCTTCCGGCGCCATTCAACACCCCCACGCGGGACGACTCCCCGCATATTTCGCCGGACGGCAGGTATCTCTTCCTCACGAGTGAGCGAGGCTTTACCGCCGGATCGGTCACGACCAGGTTCGGGTCCTATCGCGATCTGGTTACCCGGCTGCGCAGTACGCTCAATGGCAGCGGCAACATCTATCAGATCGATATGGCGGTGGTGGATTCGGTGGGAGGAAGGGCGGGACGGTGAGGGATCTCGCGGCGCGTCTGCGGATCCCGGCTCTCAAATCCAAGAACCTGTCCGGGCCGCTGCCGGCGGGGATTTCCCCTACATCCACACCGGTTTCACACTCACCGCTTACCGCTCCCGCCGTTGCGGTTCCCAGCTTTCCGAGCCTCACCCCTGACCCGGTTCCTCGTTGTCTCGGCGCCCAACTGCGGCGTCGGAGGGCCGCCCAGTCGCCAGCCGAACTGGAGCAATCGCTGCCAACTCCATCTCGACGATCGCAGTGATGGATTGGCGCTGCATTGTTGCTCAACATTGAGCGCCGATCTTGGCCGACACGATTGCTTCGTCGGCCCCCAGGGGGCCTCCTCGCAATGACGGTGTGTCGCATTGGGTAGGGTCGGCCCCGGAGGGGCCGGCAGATCGTGAACACCGCACGTCATTGCGAGGAGGGGCGCAGCCCCGACGAAGCAACCTCCTTCGGAATGGGCAGGAAGCCTTGGTTCAGAAACCGATGCCTCGTCCCCAATTCCGCTCGGCCGGGCTGAGCCTTCAGCCGCGCGCCCGCCGGCGTGGCGGTCTCAACATCCCGAATACCATCCACGCTCCGAACTCCCGACTCCCAACTTCCTACTCTTGACATCCGCCTGCCTATGTTGAATATTCAGCAGTGCTGAAATCTCAGCACCGCTTGGTCAGAGAGCACTATATAGAAGGGAATGCCATGCAGAAACGCCCGGATACCGAGGACTTGAGCCGCCGGGAGCGGCAGGTGATGGAAATCCTCCACCGCCGGGGGGAGTCTACCGTCACCGAAATCATGCAGGCGCTGGAGGACCCGCCGACCTATTCGGCGGTCCGCTCGATCCTCCGGATCCTGGGCGAAAAGAAGTTGATCGCCTTCAAGGAAGACGGACCCAGGTACGTCTACTTCCCGGCCAAGCCCACCGACAAGGCCAGGGAAGACGTGCTGGCCCACGTGGTCCGCACCTACTTTGCCGGCTCGACCGAACAGGCGGTTACCGCCTTGCTCCGCCTATCCGATGCCGACGTCAGTGATCCCGAAATCAAGCGGCTGCGCGAGAAGATTCGTGATGCCCGCCTTAACGAGAAGTAGAGGCCACCATGACGACCTCTACCTTCGAACCGATCAGCAGTGCACTGGCCGCCTTTCCCTCGGTGCTGCCAGCCCTGATTGTGCTGCTCAAGATCACCTGCGTGCTGCTGCTGGCACTGGGCGCCACCTTGCTGATGCCGCGCGCCTCGGCCATTTCCCGGCACCTGATCTGGCTGGTGGCGGTGGCCGCGCTACTGCTGCTGCCGCCGCTCGCCGTCTGGAGCCCGCTGCCGCTCCGGGTACTGCCTCAACAGCTCGCAACCACGCCGGTCTCCATCGTTCAACCCGGCGCGCGTCTTGACCTCTCGGACCAGCAGGCCGATCGGTCGGTCACGCCGGTCACCGACCAGCGTTCGACCCACGGCAGCGCGGCCACTCCTTACGCGAGCAGCATCGGACTGGGCCCGATGCTCCTGATCATCTGGGCCGCGGTTGCGCTGGTCCTGACCGCTCGGCTGCTGTACGGCGTCTGGTCGGTCCGCCGGATCGTGCGCGAGGCCCGGGTGCTCGAGCATCCGGATTGGCAGACACCGCTCTACCAGATTGCCGACCGCCTGGGCCTCGACGGCGCGCCGACGCTGCTGCAGAGCGACGAGGTCAAGATGCCGTTTGCCGCTGGGCTGCTCAAATCGTGGATTGTGCTGCCGGCCGAGAGCGAGAACTGGACTCCCGAGCGGAGAAGCGCGGTCCTGATCCACGAACTGGGCCATGTCCGGCGCCGTGACCTGATCGGCCACACGCTGAGCCGGATCGTCTGCGCGCTCTACTGGTTTCATCCGCTGGTCTGGACTGCGGCCCGTCGCCTCCGGGCCGAGAGCGAGCGGGCCTGTGATGACCTGGCCCTGGTATTCGGTGCCCGCCCCAGTGAATACGCCGAGCACCTCCTCGACATCGTGACCTGTGTTCGGGACCACAACACCCCTGCCATTGCACTCGCAATGGCTCACCGCAAAGAGTTCGAAGGAAGGATGCTCGCCGTGCTCAACCCTGAGTTGCGCCGCCGTGGCCCCAACCGGCTGGAGGCTGCCTCGCTGGTCGGTTCGCTGGCATTGATGACACTGCTGGTCGGAGCGGCCGCGCCGGTGGCCCGTCCGGCTCGACCCGTCGCTCCCGCGCCGACTGCGCCGCTGGCGGATACCCGAAGTGATCGGATCGCAGTGCCTGAACCGACCGCGGCCGTCAGGGCGCACAAGCCGGAGCAGGCCGCTGCGCCAGCGGCCACGCCGGCTCCATCGCGGTCGGCCAACCCGAAGGTGCGAGGGGGCATGGCGGTTCCGGCGGTGATCACCGCTGCCGCCACCGGGGTGCCCGATGACGATCGTGCCGCCCTCCTGGCCAAGGCGCTGCGGACTGACCCCAGTGCCCAGGTCCGCCGGGTGGCCGCGTGGGGGCTCCAGCGCTATGCCCAGAGCGATGTCGCCGAGCAGGCACTCACCGCCGCCGTATCGAATGATGCCGATGGCGAGGTTCGCGAAATGGCGGCCTGGGCCCTGGCCAACGCCCACCATTCGGCGGCGGCCAGCGCCGCGCTGATCAAGGCGGTGCGCCAGGACAAGGACGTCGAGATGCGGCGAACCGCCGCCTGGTCGCTGGGCAGTATCCGGGATGAATCATCTTTGGAGGCGCTGACCGCTGCACTCGGCGATCCCGATGCCGAGGTCCGGCAGCGGGCTGCCTGGGCGGTGGGAGCAATGAAACCCGACGCGGCTCCAGCGGGATTGGTCCGGGGCCTGAGCGATAGCGATCGTGATGTTCGTGAAACGACCGCGTGGGCGCTGTTCGCCATCCGCGATTCCAGGACGATTCCTGCCATCGAGTCCGCCTTTGCGCATGAGACCGATTCCGATGTGCAGCAGGGTCTCATCCGGGCGCTCGGCGCAATGCCTGGCGATGCGTCGGTTGATGCGCTGCAGAAGCTGGTGACCTCGTCCGATCCGAAGATCCGGCAGACGGCCATCACCGCGCTGGCAGGCGGCGGAGCCGGCGGGCCCTGGCCCTGGCCTTGGCCGGAGCCGAGGCCGTTCCCCTAGTCGTTGCGGTTGAGCGGGGCGGTGCGCGCGAGGGACGGGAAGAATCGCGCACCGCCCCAGCTTCACGCCCCGTAGTGCTGAAAATTCAACACAACTCTCGTCACCTGTGCGTCAGGAGATTCACCATGCTGCGCTTCACCGGAATCGGGATTGCCCTGCTGGCCGCGGCATGGCCGACGGCCTCCATTACGAACATCAAATCGAGCGGCGAGGGGACAGTTCCCTCGATACGCGAAGTGATCAATGCGGCGCACGGTGTGCCGGCCGCTGTCTGCGGCATGGCCGCTAGCGCCATCGGCAATGGCTGGGGTGGCTGGGCCGACGCGCCGGTCACACCACTGGGTCCGTCGGGGCGCTGGAGCAGCCGGGCCAATCGCCGCAATGAAACCTCGCTGGAGGATGGCCGGTTCCTGCTCGACAGCCTGGCGGCCAGCGACAACTGCGTTCGCGAGCTGTCCGTGCGCTTGCTCGGGCGGAGCCAGAGCGATGAAATCGTGAGCGGCCTGCTGCGCCGGTTGTCTGCCACTGATTCCTCGCTCCGCGCAGTTGCGGCGTTCGGCCTGGGGCTGCTGGAACCGAAGTCAGCAGTCGATGGGCTGGTGAACGCCATCCGGGACGCTTCCACCGGAACCCGGGCCAATTCGGCCTGGGCGCTGGGCCGGATCGGGGATGGCCGGGCCGTCGGGCCGGCCAAAGGAGCGCTGACCGACGCATCTCCACTGGTCCGGGAAGCCGCCGCCGGTGCGCTGGGCCGGCTCGATTCGGCATCGGCAGTGCCCGCGCTGCTCAAGGTGCTGCGCCAGGACGACACACCGTCGGTCCGACGGGTGGCGGCCTGGGCGGTGGCTGAGCTCGATGCTAAGGAGGGAATCCCGGACCTGATAGCTGTCATGAAGAGCGACAAGGATCCGACGGTTCGGGAGATGTGCGCCTGGGCCCTGGGCAATCTCGACGCCAGTTCGGCCGACCCGGCGCTGCTGGCGCTGGCCCGGAGCGATGCCGATGCGCAGACCCGTGAAACAGCCGTCTGGGCAGTCGGACAACACAGCGAGGAGGCCTCAGCCGAAGGCCTGGTTCAGATCCTCGCCTCGGACAAGGAGCCTCGGGTCCGTGCCACCTCGGCCTGGGCACTGGGGCAGATCAGCGGCGGCAAGGCGCCGAAGGGATTGACCGACGCGTTGAATGACGAGGACCAGAGCGTCCGTGAAAAGGCGGCCTGGGCTCTGGGCCAGATCGGCGATGAGTCGGCGGTGCCGGCCATCCGCGCGGCACTTGGCAAGGAACCGACGGCCCGGATTCAGAAAGTCGAAGTCCGGGCACTGATCCACTCCGGCGAGCGGTCCGACCGGCTGACCGAGTTGCTGCAGAACAAGGATCCGGAGATCCGCGCCATGGCCATCCGCGGTATTGCCGGCCACAACGTCGATCCCTGGCCGATGCCGATGCCGCGGCCTCGCCCATTTCCCTGAACCTGGGTTGCAACCCTGAGCGCAGTTTTGCCGTCAAAGCATGCAACCCTTCTTCCGGTAACTCCCATTGGTGATTTTCCTCGGCCTCGTCCTGGCGTTGCAGGGCGAGGTCCCGAAGCCGCAGCAGTCCGGGAG
>JBDTTF010000203.1:0-4359 GCA_039930765.1 Gemmatimonadota bacterium
AGCGCCAGCTCGGCCTCGCAGACCGCCCCCTCGTCGATCGCCTCCCGGGCTCCGGTAAGCAGGTACTTCTGGCCTTCATCGGTCCGGCCAGCGCGGAAACAGTGCCAGGCGAGTTCAAGTCCGGTGGGGGGCTGCTCGGACAGGCCATCCATCAGCCGCTGGGCTACTCGTGCGTGCAGCGCCCGCCGCAGAGTCGAGGGCACGTTCATATAGGCCTGGGCCCGAATCAGCTCGTTACGGAAGCCGAGGTCGTGCCCGTTGTCCCGGAGCAGCCGGAGATCGTTGAGCGCGGTCATTCCGGTCATGGTACGGGCCAGGGTAAGGTCAACCAGGCCGTACATCTCCAGATCGTTGAGCCGGTTGCCCAGCACGGCCGCCAGGTTTAGCACGCTACGCACCTCGGTCGGCAGTTCGTGAATCATCCGGTCGATCAGCGCCTTGTAGGTATGCTCGGCCGCTTCGGCCTGGCTCAGGTCGGCCGTCATCGCGCCGAGCGTTAACGGCATTGCACGGTGCCCGTGGGCCAGCCAATCCCTGACGAACAGTTCAAGCACCATCGGATATCCCGCGGCCGCCGCGAGAAATGCCCGACGCTCGGCTGCATTGGGTCCAGTCGTGGCGCCTTCCAGCAGCGCGGCCAACAGCTCCCGGCTCTCCTCCTCACTCATCGGCGGGACGTCGACGGTACGAAGCCGCAGTGCCTCCGAGCCCTCACGAATCCGGCGGGCGCTGGGGGAGCGTTCGAGCTCGCTGGGGCGGGCGGTCAACATCAGCATGATCGGCTGGTCGGCAATCCGGCGCAGGACAAGATGGAGGACCGCAATGCTCGCATCGTCGGCCAGGTGCAGGTCGTCAACCACGAGGATGACCGGACTTTCCTCCGCCACTGCGCTCAGCAGCTCGTGAGCGCCCTCGGCCAGCTGTACCCGCACTCCTTCACCATCGGCAAATGGCCGCTGCGGCAAGTCCGGGTATCGCTGGCGAATCTCGGGGATGCACACCGACAGGTCGGCCAGCGCCGCCGGTCGAGTGCCGGTTGACCCAGGCCGGCTCAACAGCCCGCGCACCAGTCCAGCCAGCGCTCCATACGGGATTTCTCGGTCGAGCTCATAGCACTGAATGCGGACGGTAACTGCCCCCTCGAGGCCCGCGGCCGTGATCAAGCGGTCGGAGATCGTGGTCTTGCCGACTCCCGAATCGCCGAGCAGGAGCACATTCCTGCTGCTCCTTCGGGCCGATTGCTCCCAGCACTCGTACACCGCGCGGTACTCCCCCGCGCGTCCAATGAACCGGTGGCCCCGCCAATGGTCGGTCGGCACCGTCGGGATCTCGATCGACTCGCTGCGCTCCCAACCTCGGCGCCGCAACCGAAGCGCAATTCCTTCGATCCGGGTTGAGGGCTGAGCGCCCAGTTCCTCAGACAGGATGCCCCGCCAATCCTCGAATATTCTGAGCGCCGAGAGGCGGTCTCCGTCAAAGGCGCGAGCCTCCATCTTGGCCCGTACCCCATCCTCGCTCAGGTGATCGATGGCCAGCAGCCGGTCAGCCAATACTTCGATCTGGCGAAAGTTGCCGGTCCGGCGGCATCGATCGATCAGGAGCATCAGCCCCTCGCGAATGGCCGGGAAGAGCCTGGTCTGCTGACGATTGCGCCAGAGCATGAATTCGGGAGCGTCATCGAGCTCGAAATCGTCGAGGAAATTGCCGATTTCGAGCGGAGGAGTGACTTCATCGCCGAGGACTTCTCCCCGGGAGAGCCGGGCCAGGTCGAGGACGAGACCATCAAGGGTCAGCCGGACATTGTCACGATCAGCCTGGATCGAGCGGGGTCCTAGCCGGTTCCGAAACATGGAGATGGCTGTGGCCACTGAGTGCCTGGCCTCGGCTTCTCCGGATCGGGGCCAGAGCAACTCCGCCAGCCGCTGCCGCCGGTGTGACTGGCTGGGCTCCACCGCCAGGTAGATCAGCAGCCCGAAATGCTTGCGGGTCCGGAACCGGATCGGCTCGCCGTCGGGGCCGAGCAGCACCGGCTGGCCCAGGCAGCTGAGGTAATGATGAGACGGCATCGGTTGTTCCTGAGGGGGTGGACCGAGATTACGCACGCAGTATCAACGGACCGTCAAACGGTCACTGACTTAGCGCCGCCGCCAAACGGATCTCTGTAATGTGAGGGTGGTGCCGGCGAGCGGAAGAGATGCCGGTCTTTGTTCAGGTGTCTAGCTCCTTGTCGGCCTGAAGATCCTCTGTCCGTCCCGGTTCTCCCCCATTATCCCTCCTTAACGTGAGCCCGGGGCCGGCGTCTGTGGCGGCAGTTCGGCGATTGGCCCGCCGGACCCTCACTTCCTTATAGATGGAGAGAACTCCCATGACCAAGAATCCTGCGGCCCTGCTCGGGCTGACCGGCCTGGCCCTGTTCGGCCTGGCGGCCTGTAATGGCACCACCACCAATCCCGGCACCGGAACCGGCCCGACCGCCTCCCAGGTTACCGAAGTCGGGTATGCCTCCGAGGACGAGGTCGATGCCGATATCAGCTCGATCAACCTGTCCAATGTCTACAGCCCGATCGGGTTCGACGGCAGTTCGGCCATTGTGCGGGGCCCGGCCGCCTTTAATCCGCCGGCCTGCATTACCGCCAACCCGGCCAACCCGACCGACGCCGACGCCGATGGCATTCCCGATGACGTGACCCTGACCTTCAACTGCAGCATCTCGGCCGGCCGGTTTACCCTGGCCCGGACCGGGACTATGCGGATCCAGGACACCAACCAGGACAACGGTTTCGACGCCAGCCAGACCCTGACCGACTTTGCCTGGTCGCTGACGGACCATACGGGCGACCGGACCTTCAGCGCCACCCGGAACGGCACCCGGGCCCGGGCCGGCACCAACCTGGCCGCCGCCCTGACGGTGGACATGAACATCGTGCGGGTCCGCCCCAACCATCCCGATGCCACGATCCAGCGGGCCGGCACGGTGAGCTTTACCGCGGCCGCCGGCGATAGCCTGTTCGTCGACCAGCCGCTGCCCAGCGGCACCATCAACGTCACCGGCAGCCAGAGCTGGCACCGCGGGGATGAGAGCTACTCCTTCGTCATCACCACCCAGGTTCCGCTGGCCTATGACGCCACCTGCACCACCACCGACCAGCGGATCAGCAGCGGCGAGCTGTGGTTCACCGGCACGGTCGGCGGCCAGAGCGGCTACCTCAAGCTGACGTGGACGGCTTGCGGAGTGGCTCCGACCCGGACCTGGGTTGCCACTGCCACCAGCTAGCTCGCTTTACAGGCTCCCGGCGGCGGACCAGATTCCATGGCCCGGCGGTTCCCCAGTGGGGATCGCCGGGCCCTGCTGCTTCCCCTGTGGAGGACCCGATGCACACAACTGAAACGATCGCGCTGGCCGGGCTGGTGATGGTCCTCGGACTGTCCGCCTGTGGCGGCGGAGGCTCGAGTACTGGCTCGAACGACGACATGACCCACGCCCAGGCGGTCGAGGTGGGCAATTCGATCGGCTCGCTGGTCAGCGGCGCTGCCAATTCGGTGGCCCACTTCGAGATCGATGACGGCACCCTGACCGATCCGGACCTGGCCCCCGGCAGCACGCCGAGCCGGCAGCAGCGGCTGGTCGACGGGCTGATCCGGGCCGGGCTCCGGGCCTCCGGCAGCCGGGCGCCGCAGTTCGCGCCCGGCGGCATTCTCAATGGCGCCAACTGCCATCCGGTGGTCGTCAGTGCCACCGATACGGTGGATGTAGACCATGACGGGATCCCGACTGACGAGACCTTCAGCTTCACCTCCGGCAACTGCAACTACACCAACGGTGACGGGGTGACGGTCCTGGTCAACGGCTCGATCAGGATCCAGGACCTCGGCAGCATCTGGGGCTTCCAGGTCAACTTCAACTCGCTGGTCTTCACCCTGTCGAATGAGACCACCACCGGGGTCATTACCATCGCCGGCTCCTACTCCGCCAGCGTCGGGGCCAACCTGGCCACGGTGCAGGAAGCGCTGCACGTGGTGATCAGCGCCAACAACGGCAACACCGTCAACGCCACCGTGTCGGGGACGCTCAATTTCGTGCCGACCACCGTCATCGCGGCCAACGCCACCCACCTCCCGGCCGGCGATGCCACCCTGACTGGCAGCTTTACCTACGGCCACAACGGTGAGACCTGGTCCGTCATCCTCTCGACCCCCGACCCGCTGCATTACGATGGCGAGTGCGCCGAGAGCCCGCCATTTGCCTCCGGTGCGCTCGAGGGCCAGATCGCGAGCAAGCGGACCCACGGCTTCCATATCATGTTCACCGGCTGCGGGACCGGGACAGTAACGACCTCGCTCAGCGAGGCGAACTGACCG
>JBDTTF010000204.1:0-9597 GCA_039930765.1 Gemmatimonadota bacterium
GATCGCAACCTGGCGGGATCCTCGATTCAGGGGTCTGCGGTGCTGCTGGCCGGACAGATTCGACAGGAACTGCAGTTCGACACCCGATTGCTCGGGCTCAAGCCGCAATCGATGGTGCCGCTCGCCGAAGTGCGCATTGCCCACGAATCGGTGCGATTCTTCAGTGACGACAGTGCCCGCGGCTCTGGCCAGTTCAGCCAGACTGTTAACGAGGGTGACGCCACCATCGCAATCGAGCAGGGACTGGGCGGCGGCTGGTTTGTTCAGGCCGGGCCCTATGGTCACCTCTGGCACGAATCACCCCGAACCGATCATGCCGCCGCGGGACTGCAGCTGAAACTGGGTACCGGCTCGCATTCCGATGAACCGGGGTTCAACTCGGAGGTGGCCTGGACCACCGAATACACCAGGCTGGTGGCGGTGGGAACGCTCCGCATCAGGGCGGCTGGATTTCGGTTCGGCGGCTCCGCCAGGTTTGGCTGGGGCAGAGACCTGCCTCCCCAACTCACCCTGCCGCTCGGCGGCAGCGAAGGATTTCCTGGTGTGCACTACGGCGAATTGCGGGGCGACCGTGAAGCCATGGCGCTGGCTGCTGTCGAGCACTCGATCGTACGACCGGTGACGGTCTACCTGCAGGGCGCCGCCGGCCAGACCGCCAATGGAGGTGCAGCAGTTCCGAGCGGGCGCTGGTGGGTCGGTGGGCGGGTTGGATTGGCGGTCGATACGCCGCTGGGGCCGATCCGGGTGGATTATGGGGTCACCCGTGACTGGCGCGACCTGGTCACGGTGCGGGTTGGCCACTGGTTCTAGCCGCTGAGTCAATCGGGAACGGTGTCCTCCATCATCCCCCCGCGCGCTGCGCCACTCGCCTTTCGGCCGGCCCGTTCCATCCGAGGCGATCCCGCCGAACTCAGCAGATGACTGACCGTCTCCACTGACCGGCCCACCAGCTCACGCGCCGCCTCGTGCAGGTCTTCCGATTGCTGGACGAAAGCGATGTTCCGTTCCATATCCTCGGCAGACCATCCCCGGCTGTGGGCGATATAAGGAAAGGTGGGAAACTGCACACCGAGCTCGGCATAAAAACCCAGCATCTGCCCGGCGACCGCCTGCACATTATCCTGGCCACCGGTGATGATGAAGGCGGCAACCTTGTTGTTCATCAGCACCCGGTTCCGCAGGGTGATCTGGTTCTGCACGCAGTTCATCCGCTCAACCATCTTGTAATACAGCGCGCTGGCGCCACCCCACCGGATCGGGGTCGCGACCAGGATGACGTCAGCCCAGAACACCGACGCTTCGTACACCTCGGCCATCTGGTCGGCGGGATCCATCTGGGTGATCGAGCAGGGCCAGGTGCAGGCGTGGGCACTTTTCGAGTAGTACCCCTCGCAGGGACGGAAGGCCAGCTCCCGGAGTCGGATCAGCCGGGTTGAGATTCCGTGGCCCAGGCTGGGAGCGTGCGCCAGCGCCGATTCCAGCAGCGCATCCGAGGTACTGTACCTCGGGTTGGCGGTATCCATGTTGGTGGTGGAGATCCCCAGCACCCGGATCGGGCCGGGATCACGCGTCAGTGAACGCTCGAGCGGGTGGGGCGGATGCGGAAGCCGGGAGCGCTTCGACTCTGCCTTGAGATTGACCAGCAGGTGGCCATGCTCCTCGCGCAGCGGATACCGGGGAACCGCATCCCCCTCGTAGCCGGGCTCACCGAGTCCGCTGCGGCAGTGGAATTTCCACTGGTGCCAGGGACAGACCAGATACTCCCCGTCAAGCCGTCCCTCGCCCAGCGGTCCGCCGGCGTGGTTGCAGACGCCGGACACCGCGCCAAAGGCGCCGTTGACCCAGGACAGCGCAATACGGGTCCGGCCGATGGTGAGCTGGCGAACCGCCGGACTCCGCAGCGATTCCACCGGACCCAGATCGACCCAGTCGGATTCAGCCATCGATCGACAATCCTTGGTTCAGGGAGTCAGGCGCTGATAACTGTCCGGGGCCGCTGCAAGGTAGAGGGCCTCTCCCCGGTGAGATACCATGCCGCTGATCCGTACCGGCTCAGCAGCAAAGCGGATGATTTGATCGTGCAGTGGTCCACCGGCCTGATCAACCAGGAAGTAGTATCGCGCACCACCCAGGGAATCGCGCACCAGCAGCATCGGTGGCAGCCCGCCGCTCAGGCAGCGGGCCGCACAAGTCCGGTGCGGCTTCGAGGTACCTGGATTCATCACCCCGAGGGCGCACTTGGGGTCGATCACTTCCCCTTCAAGCACGGCGGGACCGACGATCTGGTTCGGGTCCTCCGGTCGAGGCGGTAACACGGTGCTGGCCGGCGGCAGCGCGTCGCGAGCAATCTCGAACAAGACCTGGTCGTCGCGGTACGCCAGGGTTCCCTCGAGCCGGACCGCGTGGCCGTCGAGGCCACGGACCTGGTCATCGGCCCCGTGCTTGGCTTCCCCGGCCAGGATATACCGCGAATAGGACCGAGGACCCGTCGCGCCTGGCCTTGGCACCAGCAGCATCGGATAGGGCCGAGTCGCGATCCAGCCTTCAATCACCGTTCGGTGACCGTATTCAAAGGCCGAAGCTGCAAATCCACGCTGCGATGCGGTCAGCCCGACGCCGATCACCGGAATCATGACGAGCAGCAGCAGGGCCAGCCGCTTGAGCCACTGACCCTGCCTGGCCGGCGCGATCGAATGGTAGCCAACGTAGAACTCGTCGCGGCTGTCGTCGTGCTTCATGCGGCTGTTCCGTCGATTCGAGCGGGTTCCACCCGCGTGCCAGGGGGCAGCGGCGCCGGATCCACCTGCACTCGACCCTGCACCACCCGGACCGCAAAGGTCGGAATCCGCTCGCTGAACGGCGCCGGACTGGCGCCGTTGTCGGGGCAGTATTGATAGCCGTGCCACGGACAGGTGATCAAGCCGTCGATCACTCGGCCTTCACCCAGTGGTCCATTCTGGTGCTGACAGACGCTGGAGACACAGGACAGTTTGCCGTCATAGCGGAACACCGCCAGCTTCTCGCCCCGGACGCAGACCACTCTGGCCCGGGTGTCCTCGATCTCGTCGACCGCGCAGATATCGACCCAGCCGGAATCCGGCTCCCCGACCGATTGATCCGCCGCGCGCCCCGTGAAACCGGCCCACAGGTGCAGCCCCACCACCATCACGACTCCAGCAGACAGCCCACCCGCCAGCACCGGGCTGGTCTCGGCCTGCAGCACACCCAGGGTCACGTGCGCGATCAGCAGGCCATACGCCAGGTACACCAGCATGTGGAGCGTCTTCCAGACCGGCGCGGTGAGATTGGCCAGCCAGAAATCGTGACTGGTGGCCGCCATCAGGAACAGCACCACCAGCGCGGCCAGTCCCAGCGGCTCGAACGGAAACTGGCCCAGTTCGCTGACCCTGGGGTTGCCGACCAGCACGCTGACCAGTGGATTGAGATCACCACCGGAGTGGAACTGGACCAGGCTGAACCCGGCATGGCCCAGCCCAAGCAGGAAGGTGGCCACGCCAAGATGCCGCCGGTTGTAGAGCAGGGGAAGGAACCGCCGGTCAAGCCGGGCCAGCGGCCCGATGCAGAGTACGACGTGCAACAGGATGAGTGCGGCAGTCCCTAGTCCGCGGATCAGCAGCGTCTCGGCCGTCGCATCGGGAAAGAGGACAGCGCCCAGGCCGATGAATGCGGCAAGGTAGAGCACGATGCCGCCGGCCAGAGCCAGATCGTAGATCCGCTTCTGCCGGTTCCAGCCCACCGCCTGATAGAAGGAACTCATTGGGTAGAGATCTTGTCGTTCGGAACCGGCGCGACGCCGACCAGCGCGCGGTGCCCGAGGCTGTAGAGCAGGAGGGAGCCTTGACCGGACGGGGCGGCCGGAGGCAGCGCGAAGACCCGGATGGGCTCGCCACTCACCGGTCCCAGCAGTGCATCGGTAGGCCGGATCTCCGCGATCGGCAGCGGCCGCCCGGTCCAATACAACAACAGATCGGGAGCCCGGAGTGCCGCAACGCCGGACAGCCGGACCGCGAGGTGCGTCGAGTCACCAGTGATGCGCGCCAGGGAGAGTTTGACCGTGCCGACCGTGGTAGCCCAGTCGTGAGTCGCCGAAATTGTGGTGGCGCGACTGCCCTCCGGCGGCGCGGCCAGCGGCAGCGGGCGCCGGGCCAGCAGCCCCGTCACGAGGATCGCCGGGAGGACCACAGCGGCGATCACGAAGATGAATCGATGAGCCGTGCGCAGTCGACGGATCACGCTGGCCCGCTCCGGTGGCGCGCCGCATCACGGTGGGCGTTGTGCTCCTCCGGTGGTTGCCCCGGACCGCGGACCACCCGCATCAGCATCAGCGGCCAGAGGGCGGTGAGTCCCGGCAGAATCAGGAGACGAAAGACCCAGGTACCGTGCGCCGCCACTGGATCGAGCCTGTGGAGACCGGCCGCGGAGATTCCGACCGCCACGATCAGCCCAACGACGAAGTACCATGCCGCGAGGGTTACGAGCCACTGAGCCAGCAGATGAGTCACGTTGAGCCGAGTTGGAAGTCGGGCCTCAAACACCAGCCCGTATCAGATGGTTCCCGGACCGTGGCGGCGCTTCTCGATTCGTTCCAGAAACGACGCCACTCGCTCCAGCGCTGCCTGGGCCTCGGGAACCTGGCGAGCCCAGGCCTGCCAGACATGCCACATGCCGGCAGCAATTTCCAATGTGACATCCACCCCATCGGCCACGGCCCGATCGGCCAGACGGGTGGCGTCGCTCAGCAGCATTTCCTCGCTCCCGACCTGAATCAGCAGCGGGGCACAGCCGCGCCGGTCGGCGTACAGCGGGGAGGCACGGGTATCGGTGGGATTGAGCGCGCCCAGATAGTCGGCGGCAAACTGCCGCAGGACGGGCCATGTCACCATCACATCCTGATCGGCATTGCGTTGCAACGAATCACCGGTCAGCGCCAAGTCGGTCCAGGGTGAGAGGAGCACCAGGCCGGCCGGCGGAGTCAGCTTCCGCTGGCGCAGTTCCGATTCGAGCGCCAGCGCCAGACCCGCTCCGGCCGAATCTCCGGCGATGACCAGACGGGTCGGATCGGGCACCTGGCCGCAGAGCCACTGCCAGCCCGCCATTGCGTCGTCGATCGCGGCGGGACACGGATGCTCCGGCGCCCGTCGATAATCGAGCGAAAAGACCGTTGCTTCGCAGACCTGCGCCAGGCTGCCGACGAGCGGCCGATGTGAAAATGGCGACCCCAGCGAATAGCCGCCGCCATGCAGGTAGTAGATGGTCCTGGCACCCGGTACCGCGCCCGCCACCCTCAGCCATTCACCCACGACGCCCGGCCCGGCAACCGCTTCGATCGTTGCGCCTTGGACCGGAATCGCGAATCCGCTCAACGCCTCCATGGCGTGGCGCCGGGCTCGCAGCGAGCGCGAGGGAGCCAGCAGCGGGGTGATGAATTCGAGCAGCGTGGCCCGGTGGCGTTCGGCCTCCGGTGAGCGGTTCGATCGGTTCACGTGGTCCGGAGAGCCGCGATCGCCTGGATCTCGATCTGGCTCCCCTTGTTGAGCGAGGTCACCGGCACGATGGCGCGGGCAGGGCGGTGATCGCCCAGGACCGTGCCGTAGACCTCGTTGACCTCGGCCCAGAGCGAGAGATCCGTGATATACACGGTGACCTGGAGCAGCAGGGACAGTTCGCTGCCGGCCGCGATCAGGATGGCCTCGACGTTCTGCAGCGTCTGTTCGGTCTGCCGCCGGATGTCTCCCACGGCCTGGTCGGGATGCTGCGGATCAATCGGCAGTTGTCCCGAAACGTAGACCAGCCCCTGGTGCACGATGGCCTGGGCATAGTGGCCCCGAGGGGTCGGCGCCAGGTCGGTTCGAATCGCTCTCATCGGATCGCTTCCTCACACTGGCGGACGATCTCGGCAGCTGGCTCGAGACCGCTGATCGAGTGGACGCTTCGGCCGGCCTGCCAGTAGTCGTGGGCGCCCGGGGCACTCAGCACCGAGCGCTTGAGCTGCCACAGGGAGCGCAGTGCATACAGAGTGCGCATCCAGTGCTTGGTCCGCCGATTCCGGAGCAGCGCCCGCGCGACTGGGCCGGCGCGGAGCCCCAGCCGGTCGATATACGGCGTCCGAATCACGCTGACCGGGACCCCGGTGATCCGTTCAGTCATCACGATCTGATTCTCATCAGCCGAGATGATGGCCTGCTTGTATGCCTCGGGGGCCAGGCATTCTGGAGTGGCGATGAAGCGGGTACCCATCTGGACTCCGGCGTAGCCAAGCCCGAGCGCCGCCGCAAACTCGGCCCCGTTGCCGACTCCACCGGCGCAGATCACGGGCGCGCCGAGCGGCAGCAGTTCGTCGAGCAGGGCTCGTTCATCGCGATTGCCGGCGTGACCGCCGGCCCGGTTGTTCACCGCGATCAGTCCCTGGACCCCACCGGCCAATCCCTTCTCCGCCCATTTGCGTTCGGTCACGTCGTGATACACCACCCC
This sequence comes from Gemmatimonadota bacterium, assembly GCA_039930765.1. Taxonomy (GTDB): domain Bacteria; phylum Gemmatimonadota; class Gemmatimonadetes; order Gemmatimonadales; family GWC2-71-9; genus DATEHG01. The sequence goes on from JBDTTF010000204.1 coordinate 6,493, forward strand.
GCCGACGCCGGTCACCCGCTCTACCACCCAGCGGGGATTGCCCAGCGAGGTAACGAAGAACCGGATTCCCTCTTCCAACGCGATGTCGACCCACTGGGTCATTCGCGCATGATAGGTCTTCGAGCTCTGCTCGATGAGGGCGTTCATCCCGACCGGCTTGGATGTCAGCGAGCGGATCTTCCGCAGCCCCTCCCGGAAATCGTAGCCGTGCACGTAAGTCAGTGACAACGGCTGGACGATGCCGATGCCGCCGGCCTCTGATACGGCGGCCACTAGTTCCGGATTGCTGCAGGGATACATCGCACCGCAGATCAGCGGCACCGCGATTCCGGCGTGACGGGTGAGCGCGGTAGTCACGGCAGCGCCGGTCAGGCTTTGGGCGGGCTGAGACGCCAGCGGACCTGGATCCGGGCGACCACGTCACCGGCCCGGTCAGTGATGTCGCCGCTGACCAGGTGCTCCACGTCGGTTCCGACGACGGGTACGAGGGTGCGGCAATCACAGCTGAGCAGGCCACGAGCCTTCTTCAGATACTCGATCGACAGTCCGGTGACGATCGAGCGGACTCCCGCGGGCAGCCCTGCGAGCATGGCCAGCCCGGTGGTCACTTCGCCGAGATTAACCAGCGCCACCGCGTGGACCGAGCCGAGATGCTGGCGTACCGCGCGCCGGTCCCGCAGGGTGACGCGGGCGTGCCCGGCCTCGAGGATCCGGACGTGGGCGCCGATGGAACCGGTGTAGGGAACGAGGAAACCGAGTAGCCGGCTGAACAGCCAGCTCCCACCGGGGACGGGGGCCAGCTTACTCCACAACCGAAGGAGGCGTTCGGCCCCATTCGGCCGCGAGGCTGTCACTCAGAGCAATCCAGCCAATGGGGCCGAGTAGTGGGCGCTGCGGGGTTCGGGCTGGCCGTACCGACCGTGGAGGGAGTGGAGCCGGTTCCATTCCTCGCGAAGACAGAACGGATCGAGACCATGCGGCCGATCCACCGCCAGGAGGCCGTCGAGGTGGTCGATCTCGTGCTGCAGCAGCTCGGCCCGGTCTCCCTCGAGGTCGGTAAAGTGAGTCTGGCCTTTGACGTCTTCGTACCGGACCCGGATCCGGTGCGCTCGGGAAACCCGGACCAGCAGATTGGGAAACGAGAAGCAGTCATCCCAGACGGTGAAGTCCTCCTCCCCGACGTCCACGATTTCGGGATTGATCAATGCCCAGGGCTTATCCATCTCGACATACACGATGCGTATCGGTGCCCCGATCTGCGATGCGGCCATCGCTCGGCCATAGCCGAACCTGGACTGCACATCGCGCAGCGTTTCCCGCAGGTCATCGATGACGATGCGAACGGCAGTCGAGCCGTGCTTGACGATCGGCTCGCATCGGGTGCGGAGGACTGGGTCTCCGAGCAAGCGAATGCGGTGGACGGTCATCGGAGGTGGTTCCACGGTGCGAGGGATCGACGGAAACGACTGACCTAATCTGGTATTGGCTCACCAAACGGGCAATCGGGAAGATGCGCGATGCACCGCAAAACTGTTTAAGTCGTTGAATATTAAAGGCTTAGGGAAATATCATCGACTGCTTAATAGTAGTAGTTATTAAAACTACTAGATGATTGTCTATGCGACATGCGAATCAGCCCACGAAGCGCGACTCGGGAAATCGATGTAAGTATCTGAAATTAAACAACTTGACAATTAAAACCAAATTAGTCTCCTTTATTGACAAATCCGACTACCGCGCATACAATTGCGGCCCTCAGATGACCCTTGTCATGATGGAATCCGCCCCGCTTCAGATTCTGCCGCCGGCCTATCGAGGACCGAGGGGAAGGATCCTCCTGGATCTCAAGCGAAACGGATCGAATACCGCGCGCGGTCTGGCCCAGTCTCTCGGGCTGTCACTCAACGCGGTCCGGCATCATCTGAAGGAACTGGAAGCCGACTGCCTGCTGCAGCACAGCCGGGAGCAGCGCGGGCTGGGAGCGCCGACCTTTGCGTTCCAGCTCTCGGCCGGCGGCGAGGACCTCTTTCCCCAGCGCGGACACGAGATCGTAACCCAGGTGCTGGACCGGGTCGGCGAGCAAGCCGGGCGCAAGGCGGTCACCGGCGCACTGGAGGATCGGTTCGATGCCCTGGCGGTGCGGATCGAACTGCGCGCCCTCTCCGCCGAGCCGGCGGGCCGCCTGGAGATCGTGCGGCAGGCGCTGCTGGAAGACGGGTTCATGGCCGAATGGACCCAGGATGATGCAGGGTACCGGCTGACCGAGCATCATTGCGCGTTCCGGGCGCTGGCCCTGCGTTTCCCCGAGATCTGTGAAGTGGAAGCCCGGTTTCTCCGCCGGGTGTTGAGCGCCGAAGTGGAGCGGACGGCCCATACGCTCAGCGGCTGCGGCGCCTGCCAGTACCGGGTGCGGTTTCATGATTCGCTCGAGCCGGCCGGCCACCCCGCCGCCGGCCGGAACAAGGAGTCGGTATGAGTTCAACCGTCGAAGCGCTGGTCAATCGCGAGTACAAATACGGCTTCAGCTCGGACATCGAAGCTGACGAGGTGCCGCGGGGCCTGTCGGAAAACACGATTCGCCTGATTTCGGCCAAGAAGGGTGAGCCGCAGTTCATGCTGGACTGGCGGCTCAAGGCCTATCGGCGCTGGCTCGAACTCGAGGAGCCGCACCGCTGGCCCAACATCACCTATCCGGCCATCGACTACCAGAACATCGTCTACTACTCGGCGCCCAAGAGCGTCAAGCCGCTCGACAGCCTGGCCGAGGTGGACCCCGAGCTGCTCCGGACCTACGAGAAGCTGGGCATTTCGCTCAACGAGCAGAAGCGGATGTCCGGCGTGGCCGTCGACGCCATCTTCGACAGCGTCTCGATCGGCACCACCTTCAAGGCGGCACTGGCCAAGGAAGGGGTGATCTTCTGCTCCTTTTCCGAGGCGGTGCGCGAGCATCCCGAGCTGATCCGGAAATACCTCGGCTCGGTGGTGCCGTACACCGACAACTACTTCGCGACGTTGAACTCTGCGGTCTTCACGGACGGTTCCTTCGTGTACATCCCCAAGGGGGTGCGCTGCCCGATGGAGCTGTCGACCTACTTCCGGATCAAC
>JBDTTF010000205.1:0-3657 GCA_039930765.1 Gemmatimonadota bacterium
CCGGCAGCCGGCCTGGAGAGAAGCTGTACGAAGAAATGTTCTTCTCGGCGGAGAACGCGGCGGCCACCGAACACCCCAAGGTGCTCAAGGCTCGAAACGCCTCGCTGGCGGAGGGAGTGTCGGATCGGGTCGATCGGCTGATTGCGGCGGCGGAGGAGGGATGGCCGGACGACGAACTCAAGGCGCTGCTCCGGACTTTAGTCCCCGATTTCGATCCCTCGCTTGCCGGGATGCCGGCCAGGCCGAGTGATCCCTCCGCGCGCAGTGGGGAAACTGGCAGTCTTGGCAAGGGGACTGGGGCAGAGGACACGAAGTAGTTCCGCCGTTCAGGTCTGGATTTCCCGGAACAATGCATCGACCCGGAATGCCAGAGTCGTCCGATTGTGTTCCGACAGCACCCATCGCTTTCCGCTCCGACCCATCTCCAGTCGCTCCCCAAACGGCGTGGCGAACATTCGCAGCACCGCCTTGGCCAGGGCGGTGCCAGTATGGTCCGCTGCCTGCACCCCCCCGCCCGCGCTGGCGAGCATCTCCGCTACGTCTCCTGGAACATTACAGACTACCGGCAGCTGATCCCCCAAATAGTCGAACAATTTATTGGGACTCACCCCCCAGGAGAACAGCGGCGCGTCACGAAGCACCATGATGCCGCAGTCGGCCTCAGCGAAAAGGCTGTGCAGGACCGGCTTCGCGACTGACTCGCGGAACTCGACATTGCCCAGGCCACGGCGGGCGGCGTCGAAAACTAGGTTGGCCTTTGACGGGCCATCCCCGACCAGCATGAACCGAATATATGGATGGTCCTTGAGCTGTTCCGCCGCATCCAATACCGTTTCCAGGCCATTGGCTGGGCCGTGGGCCCCGGCATAGATGACCGTGAAGATTCCGTGCTCCACTCGCCCGGTGTTGCCAAGTGAAGCCGGATCGACCCCGTTGGGAATCCAGACAATTCGCTGGGCGGGAACACCACAGGCCTCGATCACAGTGGCGGCGCCCCGTGCCAACACGATGACGCGATCGGCCCGCCGATAGAGGAATCGAGCCAGGATTCCAAGTAATTGGTAGCTCAGGCCGCGACGGCCGGAGACCGCGGCCATCGACTCGGGCCATAGATCTCGGACTTCAAGGACGAATGCGGCCCCCTGTCGACGCGCGAGTACCCAAGCGCCAAGCGCAGCGAATAGCTGGGGAGACGACCCGACGACGACCGCCGATCGCCGCGCCCCGGAACCCCGGCGGACCACCTCCCACCCGAACGACAGCCAATTGACCACCCGCCTCCAGTCGTTCGCTCCATAGGGAAACGACCAGAGCCATAGGAACGTGATACCAGCCACCTGTTCAACGAGGGCGCCCCGCTGATTCGAGCTTGACCTCCTGGTGAACCGCCGCTGGTGCAAATGGAAGTCCGAGGCGATCACGGTGACGTCCCAGCCGAGCTGCCCCAAGGCGCGGCCGAGGTCGAGATGGCGAGTTCCCCCACCATCGGAAGCGGTGGCGGCAAATTGATTGACCCACAATACCGTGGGGTATCGGTGGATGCCCCGCTCCATCGTACGCGTGGTCGCGTCAGGCCTGAGGTCGGGCAGCGGGGAATCTCGATTGATCGGCGAATACGGCAATGACGGAGTCGGCGGTGAAGACGGTGCCAAAGCCGGGTTCAAGTCGGAGGTCAATGCCGGTGACACTGGTGCTGGGATTTGAGGCTGGCCGACCGCACTACTTCCGCGTTGCCAGCACCACGATCGCCACCAGACTCGCCATGATCTGGGTTATGCTCCCCACAGTCGCCAGCACGACCGACTTGTCCTCAGGCAGCTTTTCCGGCACGAAGACCTTGGCTCCGGCGCGCGGCTTGGGCCGGTAGTCGGGAAGGAAGAACTTCCGCCGGACACTCTGCACCTTGCCGCTCGGCTGGGTGGTGTAGGCCCGGCTCTTGTCACCGTGCAGGGTGTAGCCGCCGGCAGCCTGGACGTAGAAGTCGATGTCCTTGCCGGGGACATAGCTCACGGCCACCGGCGCGTTCACCGCGCCGCTCACGTACACGATCGGATCGAACTCGGGAATGGTGATCGAATCGCCACCAATCAGGATCAGGTTATCGCGGAAGGTGGAGTCCTTGAGCACCCGGGGCAGGTCCACTCCGACCCGGCCGGTGCGGTCGGCGGTGCGGAAAAACCGAATCGCGTCCGGGTAGGCATTGGGCGTCAATCCGCCGGCGCGGTTGAGTAGATCGGTAATCCGGTCACTCTTGCTGACCAGCGCGTAGCGCCCCGGGTAGAGCACCTGGCCGGTAAGGCTGACGATTCGCTGCAGCTCCCAGTCGGGCTGGCGGAAGATCAGGACGTTGTCATAGGGCTGGAGCACAGTTTCGCGGGCGCCGGAGGCAGGAGCACCGATGCCCGGAGGACCTGAGTATGCGCCATCCCTGCCTCGATCGACCAGGTAGGTGCTGTCCATCGGTACTCGCAGCGTGACCGCCAGTCGACCACCGGTACGGTCGGCCGGCAGACGGGCAATCTCGACCTCGTTGATCAGCGCGTCCTCGGTCAGGCCACCCGCCAACAGCACGGCATCCCGCAGTGTCATTCCCTCCCGGTAGGGCACCTGCCCGGCGTTGAGGATCGCACCGGTCACCGCTATCCAACGGGTCGGCCGGAAACTGGTGCGACCGAAGACCTCGATCTCGTCGTCGTCCTGCAGTGCCAGGTCGTCGGTAACCGCGCCGGTCGAATCCGCGAAAGAGGACCTGAGCTGGATTCGGCTGCTGTCACTCCGGAGGCGGCTGACCAGGATGCTGCCGAGGTAGACATCTGGCTTGGGGCCACCGGCAAGCCGGATAGCCTCCGCCAGCTTGAGGCCTGGTGTGAATCCGAGCACCCCCGGTATCCAGACATCGCCGAGGACCAATACTGACTGACGCTGCCGGTCCGCCACCGCAAAGACCTGCACCGAATCTCCGGCGGCCATTGCAAAGGCAGGCGAGCCGCCGGCGGCGAACTGGTCCGAGGGCAGGTCGAGCACCACCCGGTCCCGGCCGCCGGCCGATCGACGGTCGGGCGGCAGGACCCGGTGGATCTGGACCCGCCGCTGCAGCGCTTCGGCGGTAAACCCGCCCGCGGCGGCGATCAGGTCGGCCAGCGACTCTCCGGTTTTCAGCTCGTAAATGGCGGGCCGGATGATCTGGCCCGCAATCTTGACCCGGGCGCCATGGGGCGGCACGAACACCACATCGCCGGTCTGCAGCCGGATGTCGTGGCTGTTGTCGCCCCGGAGCAGGTAGTCGTACAGATCGAGCGAGTCGATCAGCTTGCCGCCGCGCCGGATATCGATCCGGCGGAAGTTGCCGTTCTCGGTTGGCCCGCCGGCGGCATAGAGTGCGGACAGCACCGTGCCCGAACTGGCCATCTGGTATGAACCGGGACGGGACACGTCACCCACGACGTAGACCTGGTTGGTCCGCAGCTGGGTGATCGAGACGTCGAACTTGGTGGTCGCCCCGCTGCCCCGCCGGACCCCCGAGTACGCTTTGCCGAGCCGAGTGTACAGCAGCTCACGCAGCTGTTCCATCGTCAGGTTGGCCACCGACAGCTGGCCCACGCTGGGAATGACGATGAACCCTTCCCGGGTCACCTGCAGGGGGTAGGTCTGCTCGAC
>JBDTTF010000206.1:0-10453 GCA_039930765.1 Gemmatimonadota bacterium
CCAGCCGGCGGGTCAGGTAGCCGGCATCGGCGGTCTTGAGCGCGGTGTCGGCCAGACCCTTGCGAGCGCCGTGGGTCGAGATGAAATACTCGAGCACGGTGAGGCCTTCACGGAAGTTCGACTTGATCGGGCTCTCGATGATTTCGCCGATGCCACCGGTCAGCTTCTTCTGCGGCTTGGCCATCAGACCACGCATACCGGCCAGCTGACGGATCTGGTCGCGGCTGCCGCGTGAGCCCGAGTCGAACATCATGAACACCGGATTGAATCCGCCCCGGCTCTGGCGCATGTTGGTGACCATCGCCTCGGCCACGTCGTTATTGGCGTGGGTCCAGGCGTCGATGACCTTGTTGTACCGCTCACCGAAGGTGATCTGACCGGTGTTGTAGGCCTTCTGGAACCGCTGGACCCGCTTGTCGGCCTCTTCCAGCAGCTTGACCTTGTCGTGCGGGATCTCGAGGTCTTCGACGCCGATCGAGACGCCACCGATGGTGGCAAACCGGAAGCCGAACTCCTTGAGCCGATCGAGGAACTGGACCGTATCGGCCAGGCCCGCCCGCCGGTAGCTCTGCAATACCAGGTTGGAGAGCGCCTTCTTCCGCATCAGGTCATCCTGGAAGCCGAGCTCGGCCACCAGCTTGCCGGGCAGGCCGCTGTTGAACAGCACCCGTCCGACCGTGGTCTGCTTCCATTCCGGCTTGGGCTCCAGCGCGTTACGGGGCGGCTGGTACCAGAAGTGAATGGCATCGTGGTACCCAACCTTGCCGTGCATCAGCGACATCTCGATTTCGGCCAGGGTGCCGAAATGCGGGGTGTCCTTCCACAGCTCGTTCTTGAGCTGCTCGGCCTTGGGCCCGGCGATCCGGAGCTTTTCCTCATAGCTCGAGGGCAGCTTGGTCAGCCAGTAGCTGCCCAGCACCATGTCCTGCGACGGTTCGGCCACCGGCCGGCCATCGGAGGGCTTGAGGATGTTGTTGGACGAGATCATCAGCAACCGGGCTTCGATCTGGGCCTCGAATGACAGCGGCACGTGCACCGCCATCTGGTCACCATCGAAGTCGGCGTTGAACGCGGCGCAGACCAGCGGATGAATCCGGATGGCCTTGCCCTCGACCAGGACCGGCTCAAAGGCCTGGATACCGAGCCGGTGCAGGGTCGGGGCGCGGTTGAGCAGGACCGGATGGTCCTGGATGATCTCCTCGAGAATCTCGAAGACCTCCGTGCTTTCCCGCTCCACGATCTTCTTGGCGCGCTTGACGGTCTCGGCAATGCCCTTTTCCACCAGCTTGTGGATGATGAAGGGCTTGAACAGTTCGACTGCCATGGCCTTGGGCAGGCCGCACTGGTGCAGCCGGAGTTCCGGACCGACCACGATGACGGACCGGCCCGAGTAGTCGACCCGCTTGCCGAGCAGGTTCTGCCGGAACCGGCCCTGCTTGCCCTTGAGCATGTCGCTCAGGGACTTGAGCGGGCGCTTGCCGCGGCCCCGGATGGCCTTGGAGCGGCGGCCGTTGTCGAACAGGGCGTCCACCGCCTCCTGCAGCATCCGCTTCTCGTTGCGCAGGATGACTTCCGGCGCCTTGTGCTGAATCAGCTTCTGCAGCCGGTTGTTGCGGTTGATCACCCGGCGGTACAGATCGTTCAGGTCGGAGGTGGCAAACCGTCCGCCATCGAGCGGCACCAGCGGACGGAGATCGGGCGGGATCACGGGGATCACGTCCAGGATCATCCAGGCCGGGTTGTTGGGCACATCGCCCTGGTCGCCGGACGTCAGGAACGCGTCGACGATCTTGAGCCGCTTGAGGGTCTGCTTCTTCCGGTGCTGGCTGGTTTCGCCGGCCACGGAGTTGCGAAGCTCGACGGCCAGTTTCTTGATCTCGAGCCGGTTGAGCAGTTCCCGCACCGCCGGCGCGCCGATATCGGCCTTGAACTGGTGATCGCCCTCTTCCTTGGCCTTGGCCTTGAGGGCCAGGAACTCGTCTTCATCGAGCAGCTGGTTGGACTCGACATCCTGTTTGCCGACATCGAGCACGATGTAGGACGAGTAGTAGATGACCCGCTCGAGCTCACGCAGCGTGACGTTGAGCAGGTTGCCCATCGGGGACGGCAGGGTCTTGAAGAACCAGATGTGGGCCACCGGCACGCTGAGCTCGATGTGGCCCATGCGCTCGCGCCGGACCTTGCTCAGGGTGACTTCCACGCCGCAGCGGTCGCAGATCACGCCGCGATAGCGGATCCGCTTGTACTTGCCGCAGTGGCATTCCCAGTCCTTGACCGGACCGAAGATCCGCTCGCAGAACAGCCCATCCTTTTCCGGCTTGAATGACCGGTAGTTGATGGTCTCGGGCTTGGTGACCTCACCCCAGGACCACCAGGACCGCTGGCCCTGGAGTTCCAGGCGCTCGCGTTCCTTGGTGTCCCGCGGTCCCCGGATCTCCTCTGGCGAGGCGATTCGGATGCTGATGTAGTCGAAACTCGAGCTCTTGGCCTCGCGGCCGCTCCGGAAATCAATCATTGTGTGTCCCCCTTACTCATCTCCCTCGGCAGTGGTGCCGAGGGTGACCTTCAAGCCGAGCGCCTGGAGTTCCTTCACGAGTACGTTGAACGACTCGGGAATGCCGGGCTCGGGCAGATTCTGACCCTTCACGATGGCTTCGTACACCTTGCTGCGGCCGTTGACGTCATCCGACTTGACCGTGAGCATTTCCTGCAGGAGGTGCGAGGCGCCATACGCTTCCAGCGCCCAGACTTCCATTTCACCGAACCGCTGGCCACCGAACTGGGCCTTGCCCGCCAGCGGCTGCTGGGTAACGAGGCTGTACGGTCCGATGGAGCGGGCGTGGATCTTGTCATCGACCAGGTGGCTCAGCTTCAGCATGTAGATCGAGCCGACGGTCACGTCGCTCTCGAACTCCTGGCCACTGCGGCCATCCCGCAGCCGGACCTTGCCGGTCGGGGTCAGGCCGGCGCGCCGGATCAGCGCTTCGGTAGCGGCCGCGATTTCCTCGGGCTCGCCCTTGCCGCCCAGCACCTTGGCCAGCGCGCCGAGATTGGCCGACTCCAGCAGTTCCGCGGTGCCCAGCCCGGCTACCTTCTCGCACTCCTTCAGCGCCTTCTGCAGCGCCTTTTCCTCGGCACCGGTGGCATCGGCAATCCGCGCCTTGTGATAACTGACTTCCTGCCGCCGCTGGGCCGCTTCCCGATCCGCCAGTTCCTTGCCGGCTTCGGCCAGGAAGTGCTTGACGGACTGGTACAGCTCCTTGGCCGACTGCGGCATGCCGCGCCGGTTGAGGTCGGCCACGCTGGCCTCGGTCAGGCTGGTAGTCTGGCCTTCACGGCCCAGCTTCTTCAGCGCTTCGACGATCTCGATGATCGTGAGCGCGTCAGGTGCGGGAGCCAGCGTCGGCAGATTGAGGCCTGACGCCGCCCACTTGAGCCCGGCCAGCCGTTGCAGCAGGCCGATTTCGCCCTCATCGGCCCCCCGGAACACTGGAGTCTTGGCCTTGAACCCGAGGATCCGGGCGCACCAGCCGAGGTGGGTTTCCAGGATCTGGCCGACGTTCATCCGGCTCGGCACGCCGAGCGGGTTGAGCACGATGTCGACCGGAGTGCCATCCGGCAGGAACGGCAGATCTTCTTCCGGTACGATGCGGGCAACGATGCCCTTGTTGCCGTGGCGGCCGGCCATCTTGTCGCCGACCGAGATCTTGCGCTTCTCGGCCAGGTACACCTTGACCAGCTGGATGACGCCCGGGGGCAGTTCATCGGGCTGGAGAATCTTGTCGATCTGGTCTTCCGACTTCTCTTCGACCTTGGCGCGAGCCCGGGTGGCCGCGTCGATGGTGGCACGGATCCGCTCATTGGCCGTCTTGTTGGCCACCCGCACCGTCTTGAGATCGGCATCGGCCAGACTCTCGGCGCCGAGCTGGTCGCGGGTCAGCTTGGTGCCGGCCGGAACCAGTTCCTCGACCGTGCCCGACTTCAGCATCAGGGCCACTTCCTGGCCGGTGAGCAGGTGCCGCAGCTCATCGTACAGGGCGGTGCTGATCCGGGCCTTTTCCTCGGTCTCGATCCGGCGGACCTCGCCGATCCGCTCGCCGCGGTCCTTCTCGACGACCTGGTCCTCGACCCGGCTGAAGATCTTGACGTCGATGACCACGCCCTTCATGCCGGGGGGAACCTTGAGGGACGAGTCCTTCACGTCCTTGGCCTTCTCACCGAAGATGGCGGTCAGCAGCTTCTCTTCGGGTGACAGCTCGGTCTCTCCCTTTGGCGTGATCTTGCCGACCAGGATATCGCCCGGCTTGACGTGGGCGCCGATCCGCACGATGCCGCGCTCGTCGAGATCCAGCAGCGCCTCATCGGAGACGTTGGGAATTTCACGGGTGATCTCCTCCTGGCCGCGCTTGGTGTCGCGGACATGGAGTTCGAGCTCCTGGATGTGGATCGACGAGTAGACGTCGTCCTTGACCAGACGCTCGGAGAGGATGATCGCGTCCTCGAAGTTGTGACCGTACCAGGGCATGAACGCGACCACCACGTTGCTGCCGAGCGCCAGCTCACCGTCCTCGGTGGCCGAGCCGTCGGCGATCACTTCGCCGGCCACGACCTTCTGGCCGGTAAAGACCAGCGGCCGCTGATTGATGGCAGTGTCCTGGTTGGTGCGCCAGAACTTCTTGACCCGGTAGCGGTCGTGCCGGCCGAGCCGTGACAGCGGCGGATCGTTGGGGCCAGGCATCGAATCTTCCCCGGCGTCGACGATGATCTCGTCGGCCGTGACCCGGGTGACCACGCCCTCGCGCTTGGCCAGAATGACGGCACCCGAGTCGCGCGCCACCTTCTCTTCCAGCCCGGTGCCCACCAGCGGCGCTTTGGGGAACAGCAGCGGCACGCTCTGGCGCTGCATGTTGCTGCCCATCAGCGCCCGGTTGGCGTCGTCATGCTCGAGGAACGGAATCAGGGCCGCGGCAATCGACACCAGTTGCTCGGGCGCCACATCCATGAACTCGATCCGCTCCGGCGGCAGCAACGGGTAGTCATCACCCTTGCGGGACAGGACCAGCTCGTCCTGGAACTTGCCATCGGCATCCAGCGGCGCGTTGGCCTGGGCCACCGCGTAGTCCTCTTCCTCGCTGGCGGACAGCCAGCGGATGTCGTTGCTGACCTTGCCACCCTTGACCACCCGATACGGCGTCTCGATGAAGCCGAGGTCGTTGATCCGGGCATAGGTCGAGAGGCTGGTGATCAGGCCGATGTTGGGACCTTCCGGCGTCTCGATCGGGCACATCCGGCCGTACTGCGAGTAGTGCACGTCGCGGACTTCGAAGCCGGCGCGCTCGCGGGTCAGGCCGCCCGGTCCGAGGGCGCTGAGCCGCCGCTTGTTGGTCAGCTCCGCCAGCGGGTTGGTCTGGTCCATGAACTGGGACAGCTGCGACGAGCCGAAGAAGGCCTGGATCACCGCGGACACCGTCCGGGCGTTGACCAGGTCATCGAGCGAAATCTTCTCGGGATCGGCGTTGATGCTCATCCGCTCCTTGACCAGCCGCGCCATGCGCGACAGGCCGACCGAGAACTGGTTGGCGATCAGCTCGCCGACCGACCGGATCCGGCGGTTGCCGAGATGGTCGATGTCGTCGGTGAAACCACGACCGTCATTCAGGTCGATCAGGTAATGGATGATGGCGACGAAATCCTCTTCCGTCAGCACCGTGTGGTTGCTTGGCGTCTTGAGCTTGAGCCGCTGGTTGATCTTGTAGCGGCCCACCCGGCCCAGGTCGTAGCGCTTGGGATTGAAGAACAGCCGCTTGAGCGCTTCGCGGGCGGTTTCGAGATTCGGCGCCTCACCCGGCCGGAGCAGGGCGTAGATCTGCTCCAGGGCCTCGGCCTCGGTATGGGTCGGGTCCTTGGCCAGGGTGTTCTTGATCAGCGACGACTCGGAGCGTCCGGGCGGCAGCAGCACGTTGACCTTCTGCACCCCGGCCTTGAGCAGCCGCTTCTTCGAGGTTTCGGTCAGTTCCTTGCCACCCTCGGCAAGGACCTCACCGGTCTCGGGATCGGCCACGTCGAATGCCAGCACCGGCTTGTGACGCTCGCGGGTGGTGGTCGGCTGCTCCTCGTCCCGGAGGTCGATGGCGGTGTAGCCGGCAAAGGCGGTGACTTCCTTGACGCCCACCCGGCGGAGCTCATTCAACCGCTCGGGAGTCAGTTCGTCTCCGACGGCGGCCAGCGGCGGACCCTTGGGATCCTCCGGATTGGGCACGTCGGCCGCCACCATGGCGCCGACGACTTCACGGCGCTCCTGCCGGCCTTCCAGCTTGCCGGAGATGTTGAGCGGTTTGGTGGCAAAGAACAGCCGCAGGATGTCGGCGTTGGTGCCATAGCCAAAGGCGCGCAGCAGCGCCGTGGCCGGGAACTTCTTCTTCTTGTCGATGTGCACGAAGATCACATCGTGAATATCGATGGTGAACTCGACCCAGGATCCCCGGAACGGGATGATCCGGGCCGAAAACAGCCGCTGGCCATTGGGATGGGTGTCCTCTTCGAACACCACACCCGGCGAGCGGTGCAGCTGGCTGACCACGACGCGCTCGGCGCCGTTGATCACGAAGGTGCCAAGGGGGGTCATCACGGGCAGCTCGCCGAGGTAGACCTCCTTCTCGATCGCGTTCTTGAGCCGGCGCTGGCCGTCGACCTCCTCGAACACGTCGAGGCGGAGGGTGGCCTTGAGCGGCACGGCATACGTCATGTCGCGCTCGATGCACTCCTCAACGGTGTATTTCGACTCGCCGAGGCTGTATTTGAGGAACTCGAGGCTGTACTTCCCGTTCACGTCCCCAATGGGGAACAGATCGCGGAAGACCCGCTCGAGGGACACGTCCTGGCGCTCGCCATGCACGTCATCCGGCACCAGGAGGGACTTGAACGCCTCCGTCTGGATGTCGAGCAGGTGGGGCATCGGCATGGCCCCGTCGCGCTTCGAAAATGTGATGACCGGCGTTGTCTTGGGCATGGCTCACTCTCGTGCAACACAAATGGCCCCAACGCGGGCTCCTCCGGTAGATCCGGGGGAGCCACGCGGGGCTCGGCTTTGATCCGGCTTAGAAGGTACTGGCTGACGTCATGTCGTCTCACTGAAATAGGTTGAAGACGCCGGACCCCTTGCCGCACCGAGCCCTGATGGCCCGCGGACGGTTCAGGGAAGCGCTTCGCGCTACTTCAGTTCGACGACCGCGCCCTGGTCTTCGAGTCGCTTCTTCATTTCCTCGGCTTCGGGCTTGGTGACGCCTTCCTTGATGTTGCTCGGCGCACCATCGACCAGATCCTTGGCTTCCTTGAGGCCCAGGCTGGTGATCTCGCGGACCACCTTGATGACCTGGATCTTCTTGGCACCGCCCTCCTTGAGGACGACGGTGAACTCGGTCTTCTCTTCGACCGCGGCGGCGGCGGCACCGGCTCCGCCCGCGGCAGGCGCAGCGGCCATCACGGTGACGTTGAACTTGGCCTTGAAGGCCTCGATCAGCTCAGACAGTTCGAGCACGGACTTGTGCCCGATCGCCTCGATGATTTCTTCGTTGCTCAGGGTAGTGGTCGGCATGTCAGCTATTCTCCGTGACGTTGATCTGCGTGCTGCGCTGTTCGCGCAGCGCATCGAGGACGAGGGCAAAGTTGGACAGCACACCGTTGAACGAACCGGCGATCTGGGCCAGCAGGACTTCGCGCGACGGGATCGATCCCAGCCGCTTGACGTGATCGGGCAGCACCGCGGCACCATCGACGAACCCGGCCTTGACGGTCGGCTTCTCGAATTCCCTGCCGAAGTCCAGCAGGACCTTGGCGGCAGGCAGCGGGTCGCTGCCGGCCAGCACCAGTCCGGTCGGCCCCTTCATGTGCTGTTCGAGCGCGGCCATCTGGTTGGCGGCCAGCCCGCGCCGAGCCAGGGTGTTCTTGACCACGATGTACCGGGCGCCGACCGCGCGCAGCCGGCGACGGAATTCCGTCATCCGGAGCACATTGAGCCCGCTGAAGTCGGTGACGTAGACCACGGCCGAGGTCTTGACCTCGGCCTGGATGGCGGCGGAGGTTGCCTGGCGTTCCTGTTTGCTCATCGGTACCCCGCCAAGTCAAGCCGGACACCGGGGCCCATGGTGCTGGACACCGTCGCGGTCCGGAGATACATGCCTTTAGCCGACGCCGGCTTGGCCCGCACGATGGTTTCCACGAACGCCGTCAGGTTGGCGGCGAGCTGGTCGGCCGAGAAGCTGGCCTTGCCGATCGGCGCGTGCACATTGCCGGTCTTGTCGACCCGGAATTCGATCTTGCCTGCCTTGATTTCCTTGACCGCCTTGGCCACGTCCATCGTGACGGTGCCGGCCTTCGGATTGGGCATCAGGCCGCGGGGTCCGAGAATCCGGCCCAGCTGACCGAGCTGCCCCATGACGTCCGGCGTGGCGACGATCACGTCGCACTCGAGCCAGCCGTCCTTGAGTTTCTGCACGTATTCGATGCCGACGAAATCGGCGCCCGCCGCTTCGGCATCCTTGACCCGCTCGCCCTGGGTAATGACCAGCACCCGCACCGTCTTGCCGGTGCCGTGCGGCAGCACCACGGTGCCGCGGACCACCTGGTCCGCATGGCGGGGATCGACGCCGAGCCGGACGGCCACGTCCACCGTCTCGTCGAACTTGGCGGTGGCGGCGGTCTTGACCAGCGCCACGGCCTCCGCGATGGCGTATTCGCGCGCCTTGTCCACCTTGGTGGCGGCGGCGCGGAACCGCTTGCCCTGGAGTGTCATCAGTCCGCGACCTCCAGTCCCATCGACCGGGCGGTGCCGGCGATCATGCGCATCGCTCCTTCAAGATCGGCGGCGTTGAGGTCCGCCATCTTGATTTCGGCGATCTTCTTGAGCTGGGCGCGGGTGACCTTGCCGACCTTGGTCCGGTTCGGCACTGCGCTGCCCTTCTCAATGCCCGCCTCCTTCATCAGGAGGTTTGGAGCGGGGGGCGTCTTGGTGATGAAGGTGAAGGTGCGGTCCTGGAAGACCGTCACCACCACGGGGATCACCATCCCGGCCTGGCTCTGCGTGCGCGCGTTGAACTGCTTGCAGAATTCCATGATGTTGACGCCGTGCGGACCGAGCGCCGTACCGACTGGCGGCGCCGGATTCGCGGCGCCGGCCGGGCACTGCAGCTTGATGACTGCGGTGACCTTCTTGGCCATGCTTGAACCCCTTCAGTTCGTGCCAGTACCGGTCAGACGACCGGTCCAGCGCTGCCGCGATGACCCGCGCGGTCGCGGGACTGCGGCCGTTAGTGGTTAGCCGTTGGCCATTAGCAGTGTGCTAACGGCTGATGGCTAACGGCTAATGGCCTCTCAACTGCAAGTAATCCATCTCCACCGTCGTGGGGCGGCCGAACAGGCTGACCGTCACGCGGACCTTGCCCTTGTCGGACAGCACTTCGTCGACCACGCCGTTGAAGTCGGAGAAGGGGCCTTCCGTGATCTCGACCGCCTGGCCGATCATGAACGGAATTTCCTCTTCCGGCTCGGAAGTGGTCACCGCCTCGGCGACGCCGAGCAGCCGGTTGACCTCTTCCTGGCGGAGCGGCTGCGGCAACCGGCCGCTGCCCACAAACTTGATCACACCCTGGATGCTGTTGACCAGGTGCAGGGCTTCCTGGTTCATCCCCATCTCGACCAGGACGTAGCCCGGATAGAGCTTCCGCTCCACCGTGACCTTCTTGCCGTTCTTGATCTCGACGGCCTCCTGCACCGGGACCAGCGCCTGGCGGACCAGCTTCCCATCCGTGGGGCGCGGGTCCTGGGCGATCCTCTGCTGCAGGAGGTTGCGGACCTTGTTCTCGTGGCCCGCCGTCGTCTGAATCGCGTACCAGCGATATTCCATCGAGTTGCCTAGGCCGTGAGTTTGGCCAGCCACTCGACCAGTATGAGGTTGAGCAGCAGGTCCAGCCAGCCAATCAATAATCCGAGTGCCACCGACAGGATCATGATCATCCGGGTGGCCTTGACGAGTTCGTCCTTCGACGGCCAGGTGACCTTGCCCATCTCGGCCTTGGCCGCGGCCATGAAACCGAGCACGCTGCCACCCCACCGTGCGATCTTGTTGGGGTTCTCCGTGACGGCATCCATGAACTACTTCGACTCCTTGTGCAGCTGGTGCTTGTCACACCGGGCACAATACTTCTTCCACTCCACCCGCTCCGGATGCTTCCGCCGGTTCTTCTCGGTGAAGTAGTTCCGGCTGCGGCAGTCGGTGCATTCCATGATGATGCGTTCGCGAGCCATTTCGTTTCTCCGTTAGCTACTGTCTGCTCAATCCAGTCGGGCGAGGCGGTCGAGACGGGCCAGTGGATCCGCTCGCCCGCCTCGACCGTCTCGTCCGCCTACTTCAGAATCTTGGTGACCACCCCGGCGCCCACCGTCCGGCCACCCTCGC
>JBDTTF010000207.1:0-8357 GCA_039930765.1 Gemmatimonadota bacterium
CCCTCCTCGCAATGACGAGGGCGTGATTTCAGCTGCCGGCCCTTCCGGGCCGGCAGGACACCAGCAACCACCCGGATTGCGAGAGAGCGTAGCGATCGAGACAAGCGTGTAGCCGAGTATTTCGAGGCGTCGCCCTCCTGCACTATCTTCCTTCGGTACGGGCGACTCCTGACTCCTGACTTCCGACTCCTGACTCCCGACCGTTCCCGAGGCGCCACCATGTTCAGCGATCCAGGATGGGCCTTCGGACTGGTTTTCATCATCCTCGCCCTGTCGCTCCGCAACGCGCTGCCCCGCTTGCTCAACTCGATCGCCGACAAGAACTCGGCGGCGAAACTGGCCGAGGGCACGGCATCGGCGGAGGAAGTTGAGGAACTGCACCGGCGGATGGCGGAGCTGGAGGAGCGGGTGGATTTTGCCGAGCGGATGCTGGCTCAGCAGCAGGAGGCAGCCAGGTTGCCCAGAGTGGATACCCCGGTCTGACTCTCAGACGTCATCCGAAGGGGCGGACTGATGCGGAGCGTACTCCTGCTATTGGGGCTGGCCTTGTTGACGGGGCGGGCCGCCGCTCAGGATACGGCGTCGGTCAGCTACAAGGGTGTGAGTTGCACGCCGAGGCAACGCTCAACCCGGACTGACGCTCGGTTGGTCAGGCAGCGCGCCCCGCGCAACGAGTGGCACCCGCGCGATTTCCCGGGCAATGGCAAAGGGAACCAGAACGGACAGACGGCTAACGACTAACGGCCAATCGCTCAACGCTCCCGTCACCTTGCCGGAAATCATCGCCGCGAAGGGTCCGAGCACCATAGCGGCACTCACGGCCACCAGGCCATTGCTGCGGCCGAAATGGATCAGCCCAGCCAGCGCGTGTAGCAGACCCAGCCGATGAGCGCCGCAAACACAGGAACTCCCCCCACTTCGTTGGCCACCGTCAACCAGCCGCCGACCAGGAATTCTGGCAGACGGCAGGCGCCCACCAGGCCGTGCGGCTTGAGCCTCGGGGCTTACTGCTTGTGGGCCAACGCGGCCGTCACCTTCCCGGCCACCAGCCCCACTACCGCGCCGAGCACCATGGCCACGATCACGGAGAGCAGTCCGTTGCTGCGGCCGAACCGCAGCAGGGTGTCGACCGATCGGGCTTCAGGACTCTGGAACAGGAAACCGAAGACCGCGGCATAGCCGTAGATCGCGGCGGGCAGCAGCGAGAGCGGCTTGAGCTGCGAGCCGAGGATCACGATGACGAGGCTGAGCCCCACTGCCAGGAATCCGCGAACCGCCCAGAGGTTGCCGTCGACCGGAATGGACACCATGGCCAGGACGGCCAGCCAGCCGCAGATCGTGCCAAAGATGTTGCCAGCCACCGTCTTGTTGAACGCTGGCATATCGCCCCCGGCCTGGATCAGGCAGCCCCACGCAATGAACCCCGCCCAGGCGGGAATCCCGATGAACACACAGCCCACTGCGAAAAGACCGCCGAGGACACCGGTACTCAGGCATAGTGCGACCAGCGCAGACATAGGGGCTCCTTGTAGTCGGGTGATTGCCGGCACCGCGGATCGACTCCGGTCCGGGCCATAATGCCATCGTCCATGTAGCACCGAATCGGCCCGGCGTCAAATGCCGGAGCCGGGCAGATTGGTAACGGCCGGCACGAACCGGGGCCACCGACCACCCGTCGGAACCTCCGGTCTCGCCCTCCCTCCGCCTGTCTCCTGTCTCCTCTCTCCGCTAGTTTTGGGCTCACCCCATGCCTCCATTCCAGGACGACCTCCAGGCCGCTATCGGTCCTGCCTACACCCTCGAGCGCGAGCTCGGCGGCGGTGGGATGAGCCGGGTGTTTGTGGCGGAAGAGGTGGCGCTGCATCGCAAGGTGGCCATCAAGGTGCTGCCGCCTGACCTGGCCGCGGTCCTCAGTCCCGATCGGTTCCGCCGCGAGATCGAACTCGCCGCCCGGCTCCAGCATCCGCACATCGTGCCGCTGCTGGCCGCCGGCCGCGCCGAGAGCATGGCCGGCGGGGCGCCGCTGCTCTACTACACCATGCCACTGGTCGAGGGAGAATCGCTTCGCGCCCGGCTGTCGCGTGATGGGGCGGTGCCGGTGGCCGCATCGATCAAGCTGCTCAGGGAAGTGGCGGACGCGCTGGCCTACGCCCATGCGCGCAACGTCATCCATCGCGATATCAAGCCTGACAACATCTTGATTTCGAGCCAGCACGCGCTGGTTACCGATTTCGGGATTGCCAAGGCCATCGGTGGAGCGCTCGACAACGGATCCGCTGGCCTCACCTCGGTCGGGTTTTCGCTGGGTACTCCAGCCTACATGGCACCCGAGCAGGCGCTGGCCGATCCGCTGGTCGACTTCCACGCCGATCTGTATGCCTGGGGCGTCGTGGCCTACGAGATGCTGACCGGCCAGGAGTTGTTCCCCCGGCGGTCGCCGCAGCAGATCGTGGCGGCCCACCTCACCGAGGTGCCCCAGCCCATCGGCCAGGTGGTCCCCTCCTGCCCACCGGCACTCGCCGCGCTGATCATGCAGTCGCTCGAGAAGGAGCCGGGCCGTCGCCCCAAGTCGGCCGCGGACATCGTGGCCCGCCTGGACGACATCGCGATGCCCACCCCGATGGGCACACCGTCAGTGGCGCTGTCTCCGGGCCGGAAGCGCTCGCGCCTCTGGATCCCGGTGGCCATCGTCCTCGTGATCGCGGTGGCTGTCACCCTCAGGATATTCGGCCTGCTGCCCGGCTCCAGCCTGCTGTCGCAGGGTGTCTTCAAGGACCGCGACCGGATCCTGCTGGCCGACGTGGTCAATCACACCCGTGACTCGCTGCTTGGCGGTACCGTCACCGAGGCGCTGCGGGTGGACCTGACCCAGTCGCAGAGTGTCTCGCTGCTGACCGCCGCCCAGGTCCAGGCGGCGCTGGAACGGATGAAGCGCGCCGGTCCCCAGCTGCTCGACGGTACGCTGGCTCGTGAGATTGCCCAGCGCGAGGGCGCCAAGGCGGTCGTCGCGGCAGAAGTCTCCTCCGTGGGTGGTGGCTACGTGGTCTCGGCGCAGCTGCTGGCCGCCAGCAGTGGCGATGTGCTGGCCGCCTTCCGGGAGACGGCCCGCGATTCCTCCGGATTGATCGACGCCATCGGCAAGGTGTCGAGCCAGTTGCGCCGGCGGATCGGTGAGTCGCTGGAGAACATCCGGAGCGACCGGCCATTGGCCGAAGTATCGACCAGCTCGCTCAGTGCCTTGCAGAAGTACTCCGAGGCAGTCCGCCTGATCGAAGTCGAGGGCGACTACACCCGGGCTGGGGCCCTGCTCGAGGAGGCGGTGCGGATCGATACCGCCTTTGCCATGGCGTGGCGGAAGCTGGGGGCCAACCTCGGGAACATGGGCGAACTCACCCGAGCCAGCATCGCCATTGCCAAGGCGTATCAGTATCGCGATCGCCTGCCGGAACGCGAGCGCTACATGACCATGGGCAGCTATTTCACCAGGGTCCGGATCGACAACCAGAAGGCGCTGGACGCCTTTCAGAACCTGCTGGTGCTCCGGCCCAGCGACGGTCCTGCGCTGCACAACACGGCGCTGATCTATGGCATCGAAAAGCAATATGACCAGGCGATCAAGTACTACCGGCGTGCCATCGAGGCCGATTCGCTGAATGGCCTGACCTACCCCAACCTGGTCAGTGAGCAGCTGTTCGCCGGCCAGATCGATTCCGCTGATCGCACGCTGCAGGCACTCCGCCAGAAACTCCCCGGCAACCAGGCCATTCCCTGGTCGGCCTACAACATCGCCTCGGCCCGCTGGGATACCGCCAGTGCCGTGCGGATCCTCGATTCGATCCGGCTCAGGACCGCCGATGATCCCGGACAGCAGGCGGCGGCGGTCACGGTGCTGGCCGAGGCGGCGCTGGCCCGCGGCCAGCTGGACCGGGGCCAGCGCCAGATCCGCGAGGTGATTGCCCTGGTCGAGAAAACCGGCGCGACTCGGCGGGCACTGAGCCGATCGGTCTGGCAGGGGACGATCGATATCTGGTACCGCGGTGACCGGACCGGAGGACTGGCCACGCTGGACGCTGCGGAGCGGAAGTACGGGGCCGACAGCCTGGCAGTCCTCGATCAGGACCTGCTCGACCGGGCGATGGTCAACGTGCTGGGGGGTCGGCTGGATCGGGCCCGGTTGCTGGTTGCACGATTCGAGAAGATCGAGCCGGACCAGCGCAAACCGCTGGAGGCGAGTTACCTGGGCGTATTGGGAAATATCGCCATGGCCGAGGGGAAACATGCCGAGGCGGTGGCCCGGCTGGTGGAATCCGTCCGGCTTGACGACTGCGTGCTCTGTGGCATGCCCGATCTGGCCCGGGCCTACGACGGGGCGGGTCAGGTCGATTCCGCCATCGCGGTCTACCAGCGGTATCTCACCACCCCCGACGGCGACCGCTTCGACACCGATAATATGTACCTCGGCCCCAGCTACTTCAGGCTGGCCCAGCTGTACGAGATCAGGCATGAGATGGACAAGGCGCGGGACAGCTACACCACCTTCATTGCGCTCTGGAAGGACGCCGATCCCGAGTTGCAGCCCCGGGTGGCCGAGGCGCGGAAGCGGCTGGCCGCGCTGAGCGGAGAACCGCGCACGCCGTGACCGCCGGCCCCACCACCCGCTTTGCCCCCGCCCCCACTGGCTATCTCCACCTCGGCCACCTTGTCAACGCCATTCATGTCTGGGGCATCGCCCGTGCCCGCGGTGGTGCGGTCGTGCTCCGGATCGAGGACCATGATCGCGGCCGCTCGCGCCCCGAATATGAAGCGGCGTTGCTTGATGATCTCGACTGGCTGGGGCTGGAGGTGGATCGGGGCTCGACGACGGAGTTCCGGGTCGGATCTTCACCGCTGCGGCAGAGCGACAACGCTACTCGATATCATGCGGCCCTCGATTCGCTCCGATCCGCAGGACACCAGCTGTACGGCTGCGACTGTTCGAGAAAAGACCTGGCGCGTGAAGGGGGAGACGAGCCCGACCACCACACCTGCTATGGCGGCCGGTGCCGGGACCGCGGACTCGAACCCGGCCCCGGAGTGGGAATCCGGCTGGTCATCGAGAACCGGCCCGAGTCGTTCACCGACCTGATCCGCGGACCACAGCGCCAGCGGCCGGCGCTCCAGTGCGGCGATCCGCTGCTCCGGGACCGGCTGGGCAACTGGACCTATCAGTTCTGTGTCGTGGTCGACGATCTGGAACAGGGCGTCGATCTCATCATCCGGGGAGAGGACCTGCTGGAATCCACCGGCCGCCAGCTCATGCTGGCCCGGATGCTCGGCAGGGCGGCGCCGCCCCGGTTTGCCCACCACTCGCTGATTCGTCATCCCGACGGCGCCAAGCTCAGCAAGGCCAATCACGATACCTCGCTGCGGGAGCTGCGTGCTGCGGGACAGACCGCTGCCGATCTCCTTGGCCGCGCCGCCAACCTGGCGGGCCTGATGCCCGACGCAAGACCATTGGCGCCAGGAGCCCTGGCCCCTCTCTTCCGCGCTCCGCTTCGGTTCGAGCACACGATGCTGTAGTCCGGCAGGAAATCGCGGGGGTGCCAAGTTGCCCAGCCCGCGGGAGTGAGAGTGCAAGTGCACCAACGGTTCCGGTTGGTCATCGCCCCCGGATGAGGAACAACAGTCCCGCCACCAGCATGGTCCCCTCGATCAGCAGGATGAACACCCGTTCCGGCAGCCGGTCGACGATTCGCTTGCCGGTCCAGGAGCCGAGCACCATGATCGGGCCGAGGGCGAGTCCGACTTCGATGGCGCCGACTGACAGGACCGAGCTGCCCTGGTAGGCTACCAGTTTGGCGACATGCATCACGACGGTCGACAGCGCTTCGGTCGCGATGTAGCCGCCCTTGACCAGCCCATAGGCGAGGAAGAACGGCGCCATCAGTGGGCCGACGCTGCCGAGCAGGGCCGACAGGAAGCTGCTGACCGCTCCGATGAGCGCGAAGGAGCGGAGTGGAGGTCGGGCTGGTGGGCCGGTACGCAGTCGGCGCCAGGCGACGACCAGGAGCAGGAAGAGTCCGAGCAGGCGGGTCAGCGCGGCCAGCGGGGCCCGGGCAAAGAGCATTCCGCCCAGGAGTGCCATCGGCACTCCTCCAAGGGCAAACCATCCCACCACCTTGAGGTCGAGCTCCCGCCGGTTGAACCAGACTCGGCTGCCGTTGCCCACCAGCTGGGCCACGGTGAGTACCGGGATGGCGTCCCGCACCCCGACCGTGATCACCAGCAGTGGCAGGAGGACCGCGGCGCCACCGAACCCGGTGACGGCCGCCAGAGTGGACGCGACCAGCGCGCCCACCCCGAGCAGTATTGCGCCGCCTGTCTCGATCGCTGGCATGACCTGAGTCTAATCGGCCACGGTTGATCTGGCGGGGGAAAACGAAGACGGACGATCCGGGCTGCTGGCCCAAATCGTCCGTCCTGTCCGTCTTCTCCGTCCTGACCGCCTCTTTGGCTAACTCCCCGTCGTCCCCGTCAGGATCCCGTGCCGGATCCGCACCGCCTTGGCCGACGCGTTGGGATCAGCTTCCAGGTGGTTGGTAACGATGGTCCCGAACTTGACCTTGCCGTGCAGCACCAGCTGCTGGCCGCTGCGGATCACGGTGTAGTCGAGCGCGCCCCCTTCATTGTCCTTGTACTTCTCGCGGAAGGCGGGGCCGAAGTCCTTGTCCGTGGAGTCGAGCTTCAGGCCGCCCAGGCCGATCAGCAGGTCGCCGGGGTGGACACCCGCCTCCATGGCGGAGCTGCCGGGCGCCACGCCCTGGATATGGATGCCGACGGTATCGGTGCTGCTGTTGAGCCCCAGGCGGGGCTGGCGCACCGAGTCGGCCTCGAACCGCATCCCGCCCATCGGCAGCACCTTGTCCCATGGATACGGCTCCCTGCCATCGACGTACTTGTCGTAGAACTCCTGGAAATTCTTGCCCCCCGACGCCTTGCTCACCGCTCCCCACCAATCGGCCGGACCGAAGCCCTTGCCGGCCTTGTAGGTGCTGCGATAGACCGAGCGCATCACGTCGTCCAGCGACTGCCGGTTGTCGCTGGCGTCGCGGATCATGATGTCGAGCATGAACCCGGCTAGCGAGCCCTTCGGATAGTACAGGTAGCCGGTACCGTCGGTCGGGTGAATCCAGGTCGAGAGTGAAGCATCCTCCAGCGCCACCGGCGGCGACTGGTTGATGTTGTCGATCTTGCCGCCGGTCTGCCCGAAGAAGCCTGCCGAGTCGACGATCCCGCCGCGCACCAGCGCCAGATCGGCGTAGTAGTCGGTGATGCCCTCGCTGACCCAGAGCCACGGCGTCGGCTCCGCCACGTCATACCGGTAGGGTACCATCTCGGCCGGCCGCATCCGCTTCACATTCCACGAGTGGAACATCTCGTGGGCGGTAATGCTGGACAGCACCGTCTGGCCGATCAGCTGGGTGGTATAGATGCCCAGGTGCGAGGCCTGGTGCTCCAGCGCCGAGCCACCGGGATAATTCTTGTCGAACACGGTCAGCGTCGTGTAGTTGTCCCACGGCGCCTCCTGGAACACCGCCGATTCGGCCGGGATCATCCTGGCGATGTCCTTCCAGAGCGAGTCACGAGTGGTGCCCGCGAGGATGCCGGCGGGGTAGCTCGCCAGCCGGGCCCACTTGGCGCCGACCTTGAGCGAGTCGTAGTCGAACACGCCGACGAAGAACGGCATATCGACCAGGTCGTGATAGTTCTTTTCGGTATAGCTGCCGGGCGCGCCGGCCGAGTGCATGGCCGTCGCGATCTTCCATCCCGTCTGGGTCTTGATGGTGACCGTGGCCGGCCAGTCGGTGCCTCGGCCTTCGGGGTAGAGGAAGAGATTGGTGCCGTTGAAGAACGCGAAGTCAGGCTTGGACCAGGCAAAGGCGTTGTCCAGCGAATCGGCCTGGTAGTCAAAGGCCACCGTCATGCTCTTCTTGCCCGCCGGCCGGATCCGCCAGGTGTCATAGTCCAGCTTGTCCCAGCGCAGCGGTCCGCCTTCCGCTTCGGGGTCGAAGGCCGAGACGTACTTGGCGTAATATGAAATTTCGTAGGCGCCCGGAGTCCAGGCCGGGAGCGAGAGCACCACGTCTCCCGGGCCCTTGATGTCGAAGCTCATCCGGACCTTGATGGTCCGCTGGGCCGCCGATGCGCTGTCGAAGCTGACTTCGTACTGGACGTTGCCGATCGGGGCAGACTGGGACGGATTGGGCAGTGGTCCCTGCGACGAGAGCGGGGCAGCCAGCAGAAGACCGACGCCAAAGGTGGTGGTCAGGCGGTTGAGCCGCATGCAGGATCCTGGAAAGGAGGCCGGCTCTAGACGG
>JBDTTF010000208.1:0-45325 GCA_039930765.1 Gemmatimonadota bacterium
GAGGGCTCCAGCTTGTTCTCCTTGTACCACCCCAGCGGGTCCGCCTTCAGGGCCGCGACCATCTTCGGAAGCGTCTGCCGCAGGGTTCGGGTCGGCTGCCACTCAAGCAGGGTGCGCGCCCGCGTCAGATCGAGCGCATAGTGATCGGCGGCCCGGTCGATCATCCATGGCTTGATGAACTGCGCCTGACCCGGGATGAGGTTCATCAACCACGCCCCGATCTTCGCCGGTATCCGGGGGACGATGATCGTCTCCAGTGGCTTGCCGTGAATCAGGCGGGAGAGGGTATGCTGCAACTCATCGTAGCTGAGCGCCTCCGGCTCGCCGAGCAGCAGCGGCAGCTCGGGCGGCAGTGCGGCGCGGCGCTCCACCACGCGCTCGATGGCATCCACCAGGTCGGCCTCGTGCATGAAGGACTGGCCGTGCGCGGTCGAGGCGGAGTAGAAGTGGTTGGTGAACTGCCGCTCGGAAATCCGCTGGATTTGATGCGCCAGCGGAATCGAGTGGCAGCGGTCGCCGTACACGCCGGAAATGCGGAGCAGCACCACCGGGATGGCACCCCGCCCCGCCCGAAGCAGTTGTTCGGTCTTGACCTTTGACTCGGGGTAGGCCCAGGTCGGCCGGATCGGCCAGTCTTCGGTGATGAACTGGCCCGGC
Organism: Gemmatimonadota bacterium; assembly: GCA_039930765.1. Classification (GTDB taxonomy): domain Bacteria; phylum Gemmatimonadota; class Gemmatimonadetes; order Gemmatimonadales; family GWC2-71-9; genus DATEHG01. The sequence continues at coordinate 658 of JBDTTF010000208.1, forward strand.
TCGCCGGGGGCGTGGACCAGCATCGTGCTGGAGAAGACGAACTGCTCGACCTGGAAGCCAGCCTCCTGAAGCCCGCGGAGCAGGCGGTCGGTCCCGCGCACCGTGATCTCGTCGTACTTCGGACTCGGCCGGCCGAAGAAGTCGTAATACGCGGCCAGGTGGATCACCGAGGCGATCCGCGCCCCGTGATGCTCGCGGAGGGTGAGGAGGCCCTGTCGGACACTTTCGTCCGACGTCATCTCCACGGCCAGATGGGTGCACCCGGGAGGCGCCGGGTCCGGCGCCTTGCGGTCGAAGCCGACGACCTGTTCGAATCGTCCGACAAACCGGTCCATCACCGCCTGACCGATTTCGCCGTTCGAGCCGGTGACGAGAATGAGACCGCGGTCTGGGGTCATTGATCATGCTCCGCGGTTGGCTGTTCAGGGCGCAATGCCGTTTGGAATCGGTGCGTGCGGGTTGTCGCCACCGGATCGTCGCGGAGCACGATTCGCAATTCAGGGTGCGCCATACTCTCCCTCCAGGTGAAGTGCTCGTACACGCCGGTCCAGTACAAGCCGAAAGTGAAGCCAAAAAGCAACTCTTCCAGCGGAATGCCATACACCAGCCCGCCTCGAAGGGCGGAAAGTTTCCAGACTGCCGCGATGTAACCCGGCGCGAGCCATTTGAGCCCCAGCATGAACGCTGCGTACAGCCCGAGGAAGAGGAGGCCGCCGATGACGGTTTTGGCTCGCAGATCCGGCCGGCACAGGATGGACGCGATCGCACCCAGGCCCAGGCCGGTGATGGACGGGTAGATGGGATTCCACGGCAGGAAGTACAGCGGCACGAGCGCAACAATCGGAATGACCAGCGCGGCGGTATGAAACCGGTGCAGCGGTTCCCGACGTGCATCAGCCGGGGTCCGAACGAGGCCGTGATGAGCGAGCGCGTGGTAGAGAGCACCGCCGATCCCGCCGACGGCGAATGCGAAGATGAAACTCTCGACATCGAAGCCCGTGCGCCGCGCCAGTTCCAGGAGGCTGGGCGGGTTCCAGTACACCGGGACGAAGAGTGGCTCCGTTAGCCCGAGAAGCGAGGTGGCAAGACTGGTACGCCACATCATGGCACGGAGCGTCGGGTTCGCTAGATAGAGTACAAGCCAGGGCACCAGGAAGGCACTCGACCAGATCAGCCAGACGTAGTGATATCTCATCTTTCGTGCCTGGCAATGCGAATCAGGGGGGCTGTTCCGGGGCCTGTGCACGGGTCCATCCACCCTCCGTCTGCTAGTGCCATGATTCGCGTTTCCCAGTGTCGGCGCCTGGCGGCGTGCTCGGATGCAGAGCTCGATGCGATACGTTAGGTCAACAATGGTGCGTTATACTTGAAACCAGAGTGAACCGCAGGTTAAGAGGCCACAACCTGCATGCACCGCCTAACGCACACCGGCCTGATCTTGGGTGTGACAGAGGACCCGAGGCCACCGAGCAGGTCCGGGCGATGCCAAAGCGCCAGCAGCACGCTAGTGAGTGTCGCCGCGCCCTGCTATCGCTCGAAGGAGTTACTGCAGAGTTACCTCGGCCGCGGTGCCGCGCTCGGCGGCCCCCGGGCCGGGCCTGGTCAACAAGGCTCCCTCATTCCAGTCAGTGGACTCACGATGGCGCCGAGCACGATGCGCCTACCGACGCCAGCGCTCCGCAGCGCCCGAGTGTGTGACGAGAATCCGCCGAGGGTGCGATACCTCAGGTTGAGATATACCAGCAGGCTGAGCACCGGCGAAGAAGCACCAGACCGACACCAGCGCCTGAGATGCGAACAGGAACGCCGCGATGAAGGACGACAACGCCAGGACGCCAGACAGATTGAGGAGCCAGTGACTTGGGAAGAAGCACAAGACGCACGCTGCCGCCAGGTAGGGAGAATCACGGTCGGCAGGTAGAAATGGAGACCAGTACACGATGTGGCGGCCGATCAGTTCGGCGGCGATGGGGCGCGCCACACTGGAGTAGCGCAGGTAGAATCCCGCCAGAAGCCTGGCGGCCTGAACGTCGAAGAACGCCCTCTTGCGCCGGCGTGCCATCTCCATGAATCCCACCGCGAAGGGGCGTAGATTGGCCACAGCGCATGGGAGAATCCCGAGTACACCTACGTCACCATCTGCTTGAGCCGCGGCGCGTCGTGACGAAAGGCCCGCCAAGTCACGTGGTGCGTTGCTGGATCCCGTACAGGAGCGAAATCGCCGCGACATGCCGCCCTGCCGGCCGAACGCGTCGATCCCCGGTTCGCTCCATAGAATGATGCAGGCTCGGGAGCGTGCGCTGCCGGGCCTGCTTGGGTTGCGGCGCTACTTCTTTTTTGTGGACAGCATCCACATCAGCAACACACCGACGCAGACCAGCACCAGCGCCGAGGGCCACATCCAGCCGTAACCACCCATGGTGCCGTTTCCCATCATTCCGCCTCCCATGCGCCCCCCGGTGATCATGCTGCTGCCGAAGAGCAGAACGACCGCGATCACGATCGCGATGACGAGGGCCATTCTGCCTGAGGGTGCGGTCATTGGTGCATCATGCCCTCGTGCATTCCCATCATCCGCTGCATCCGTGCGACATGTGCCTGCATCCGGGTCTTGAGTCCCTCCCCCGAGAGCCCCGGCAAGTCGGTGAGATCCTGGCGCACCGAGTCAGCCAACGCGGTCCAGGCGGCGTCGGGTTGCATGTTCCTGCCCCGCATGTCCGAGCCCATCTCGTCCATCATCCGGGATGTGAGCGCCTGGTGGGCGGGCATGATGGTGGTCATCTGGGTCGGCTGCATACCTGTCACGGAATCCAGGTGCGCCCGCATCAGCGGGATCATTTGCATCCCCGGCATCCCGGGCATTCCTGTCTGGATGCCCATGGCGCCCATGCCGCGGGCGGTGTCGGCTGTCGCCGTCCGGGCCGACTCGGGTTTCTTGCCACACGCCGCCAAAGTGACCACGGCCACCGCCACTACTGCCTGAATTGCGCGCATACTTCGACTCTCCGTCTCAGTGTGAGGTCGCTGTACTGGCATTGGTCCCGCGGACGATCAGCCGCAGCAGCAGCCACCCCCGGGCACCGCGCCTGCCTTGGTTGCAGCACTGGGCGCGCCATCGGTCAGAGGCTCGTAACCGGACTCTCGAACCGCCTGGGCGATCGCCTCGGGATTGGTCCGAGTGGCGTCGTAGCTGATCGTGGCCGATCCAAGGGCCACCGTGTCGGCGTGTGCGCCGGGAACCGCGTCGAGCGCCTTGCGCACGGCACCCACGCAGCTGCCGCAGCTCATGCCGGATATTTCCATCGTGATCTGTTGCATCGAATCCTCCGAAGACTCGGGACATCCCGGCCGTGACTGCAGTCAGTCACAGGGCCGTTGTCCTGCCGAAGCAGCTGATTGCTGTTCCATCGAACGGTAGTCCTCTCCACCCGTTCGACCTATCGCTCGAACGACTTAGCTATATGGGACGGGTCAGATCTTCGCCCCGCGCAGCGACACCGCGGTCAGCGCCACGATAATCGAAGAGGCGGACATCAACAGGGCGGACACTTCGGGCCGCAGGGACCAGCCAAGCGAGTGATAGAACACGCCGCCGGCGACCGGAATGGCGACCAGATTGTACACGCCGGCCCAGGCCAGATTCTGCCTCATCTCGCGCACGGGAGCTTTGCTCAGGCGCACGGCCCGGGCAACGTCGAGGGGGTCTGATTTCATCAAGACCACCTGGGTCGCCTGAATGGCCACATCGGTGCCGGCACCAATGGCAAACCCGATGTCTGCTTGGGCCAGGGCTGGCACATCGTTCACCCCGCCGCCCACCATGGCGGTGAAGCGGCCCTCTGCCTGCATCCGTTTCACATACTCGGCCTTCTGCGCCGGCCGAACCTCGGCGAAGCCCTCCTCAATCCCGACTTCGGCCGCCACCCAGCGCGCGGTGGCCTCCAGGTCGCTGCTCAGCCGCATCGGCTTGATCCCCATGGCCTTGAGGTCGGCAATCGCCTGCCTGGAGGTTGGCCGCACCGGATCGGTAATGCCGATCAAGCCTGCCAGGCGTCCACCGACGGCGACATAGACCAGGGACCGGCCACTAGTCGCCAGCCGCTGGCGCTCACTATCAAATGCCTTCACCTCGACACCCGCCTCGCTGAGCAGGGCTGCATTGCCGACCAGGAACGTCACCCCAGCCAAGTCTCTCACACCCTGGCCCGCCACATTGGTGACCTGTTCGGCTGGCGCGGTCGCCCTGGCGTCACGGGCCGTCGCGGCGGTGACAATGGCTTGGGAGAGCGGGTGCGTGGACTGACCGGCGATGGCCGATGCGGCCCGAAGGACCTCCGCCTCGTTCACCCCGGCGCCGGGGACGATATCCGTGACGGTGGGTTTCCCGGCGGTCAGCGTCCCCGTCTTGTCGAGAACAACGGTCTGAATCCGGCTGACGGCTTCGAGGGTGGCAGCGTTCTTGATCAGGATGTTGTGTTTCGTTGGCGGAGCGGGGTGGTGGCGGTGTTCGTGTTGCGGTGGCGTCGCTGACGTGCGAATCGTCTCTGAAAGCTGGTGACTTCGCGTCCCAGGCGAATCGGCCGCCGAGCCAAAGACCATAAGGACTAGACCCCGTCACGCTCCAAAGAGCGATGGACCGTCTCCCACAGCTGTACGAGGTTCGTCATCCAGGGACCCCCCAGGACGGGCAAGTCCCGAAGTACGTCTCAAGAGACGTTGAACTCAGACTCATGGGGCATTCACCCTTCGAGGCATACCATTAGCGCAACGGATCCGGTGGCACGAATGCACACCTCCGGCCACGCGAAGTCGCAGCGCCACATCCGTCTCCTCCGGAGCGTATCATGCGTTTTCATTTTTTGGCTATCATCGGCCTCATCTTGCTTGGTGCGGCATCAGCCGGCGCCCAGGCGTCCTCCCCGCTCCCCCCCGGGCTCAAGGGCTACAAACCGCACCAGATCATCGAGCGGGTGCTGGACAAGAAGGCGGATCTTGGGCTTTCCATCGATCAGGTCACCTCGATCACGGCACTGCACGAGCGAGTGGCCGACGAGCCGCATCGGTTCAATCGTGATCCGACCAGGAAGTCTCACGACGTGACCCACGAACCGATGATCACCGCCCGGCAGGCGTTCGACAGCACCGTGGCGTACCTGACGCCGCCACAGCGTGAACTCCTGGCAACCCTCTTCCCCAAGCGCCACTAGTGCTCCGCCTGCGGCCCTTGCGTCGTGTCATGGGCCTCCTCGCCGCCGGGCTTCTGCTCGGCGGCGGACCTCGTGATCTGGCGTGCCAGACCGAAGCGCCCCCGCTCACCCTCGCTCAACTCTATCGGAGCCTCGAGACCGCCAATCCGCAGCTGGAAGCGGCGCGGCAATTGAGCCGGGCCGCCGAGGAGCGCATCGGGCCGGCCAGAACGCTGCCGGATCCTCAGCTCCAGATTGGCGTGATGAATCGAAGTCTTCCCGGTCTCGGACAGCAGCGCCCACTCGGAATGAACCAGATCCAGTTGATGCAGATGGTGCCGATCGCCGGCCAGCTCGGACTGGCGGGCAAGGTGGCCCGGGCCCAGGCCGACGCATCGCAGTCACGGGTGGCAGACCTGGGCTGGGACCTGCGTGCCCGCGCCGCCATGGCATTCTATGAGTTGTACCAGATCGACCAATCCCTCGCCGTGGCGCTGACCACGCAACAACTGCTGCGGGAGATCGCGAAGACGGCCGAGAACATGTACGCCGTGGGTGCAGGGCGGCAAGCTGACGTGTTGCGTGCGCAGGTCGAACTGGCCCGAACCGGCGAGGACATCCTCCGGATGCAAACGATGCGGGTGGCCGCAGCGGCGCGGCTCAACGCGATGCTCGATCGCCCGCCCGAGGCCGAGCTCGCCAGCCCCAGGCTGCCGGTGTTTCCGATTGATCTGCCCGTCCTCGACTCGCTGCAGCGGCTCGCGCTGGACAACCGCCCGATGCTCGCGGCGGGCCAGCACGACGTCGAGGCGGCGGTGGCCCGGGCCCGACTGGCGCGACGCCAGATCTGGCCGGATCTGCAATTCGGCCTGATCTACGGCCAGCAATCCATGCCGGGGGGTGGCACCGATCGGATGATGAGCTTCATGCTCGGGTTCGGGGTGCCGATCTTCGCCAGCAATCGGCAAATCCCGATGCGGCGGGAGGCCAACGCCATGCGGCTGATGGCCGAGGCCGATCTGGAGGCGATGCGGGCTCAGACGCGGGGCCGCCTGGGGGAGTTGTATGCGGACATCGGGCGAGCTCAACGGCTCAGCGCGCTCTATGGGGAAACCATCATTCCCCAGGCCGAGATGACCGTGACGTCCGCGCTCTCGGCGTATCGCCTGGGTGGCGTCGACTTCATGACTTTGCTGGACGATCAGATGACTGTCAACAACTACCAGCAGGCGCTCTTTCAGCTTGAGGCGGAGCACGGCCAGGCATTGGCCGAGATCGAGATGCTGGTCGGGCGGGAATTGATGGATCCCGATACGGCCGCCGCGGCGGCGCCACCAGGAGAGAACCAATGACCAGGGTCGCACGGGAATCTGTCGACTCGCCGTTTGGCGAATCGGGTGGTGGCAGGCGCCGGCAGGTACTTCAACTCGCGCTCTTCGGTGTGGTGCTGATGGTGGCCGCCGGTGGCATCTATGTGGCTACCCGCCCGCCAGCATCGGCCACCGCGGCAACGGCACACAATCATGGCGCCGTTGCCACGACGGACAGCGCCATGCCGGTTGCACTCTCCAGCCGGAGTGGAGAGCGAATCGGGGTAACTTTTGCCACCGTCGAATCCGGGTCACTGGACCGCACAGTGCGGGCGGTAGCCCTGGTCGCCTACGACGAGACCCGCGTCAAGACAATCTCCCCGCGGATCGATGGCTGGATCGAGCAGCTCTTCGTGAACTTTACGGGGCAGGCCGTGCGACCGGGCGATCCACTCTTCGCCATCTACTCGCCGATGCTGGTTACCGCCCAGGAGGAGCTCCTGCTGGCCAGGCGGCTGGGCCAGAATGTGGCCCAGGGCACGCCGGAGGCGGTCCAAGGCGCTTCCGACCTGGTCGACGCCGCTCGGCGCCGGCTCCTGTACTGGGAAATGCCGCCGGCGGATCTACAGCGGCTCGAGGCTACCGGCGAGATCCAGCGCACGGTCACACTGCGTTCGCCGGTGGCGGGCGTAGTCGTACAGAAAACGGTTCTGAGCGGCCAGCGGGTCATGGCTGGCGAGGCGGTCTACCAGATCGCGGACCTCAGCGAGGTCTGGCTGGAGGGCGAGGTGTTCGAGCAGGACTTGCCGGTCGTGCGCCTGAATCAGCGTGTGACCGCCGAGTTCACCGCGCTGCCGGGCCAACAGCGCACCGGACGGGTGTCCTACATCTACCCCACCCTCAACCCGGACACCCGGACGGCCCGGGTACGGGTGGTGCTGGTCAATCCCGGGCTGGTGCTCAAGCCGGGCATGTACGCCACCATCGTATTCACCTCGGCAACCGGAAACGTCTTGAGCGTCCCCCGTTCGGCGATCCTCTCCACCGGAAAACGCCACCTCGTGTTCGTCCGGCAACCGGATGGCCGGCTGGCGCCGCGGGACATTGTGCCGGGTCTGGCGACCGACGACCGCATTCAGGTGCTCAGCGGTCTCACGGCGGGAGAGACGGTGGTGGCCTCGGCGACCTTCCTCATCGACGCGGAATCGAACCTGGGGTCCGCCCTGGGCGGCATGGGAAATATGCCCGGGATGGGTGTGCCGGCTGCATTGCCGTCACCGCTTCCCGGCCGGGCGGATACCGCCTCCATGATCGACATGCCTGGCATGCCGACCGTACCAGATACGGCGCATCCGACGCCGAAGAAGAAATAGGTCGCGATGCTGAAACGCGTCATCGACTGGGCGGTCGGCAATCGACTGATCATCCTGCTGTTCACGGCGGCCGCCGTCGCCGGAGGGATCTGGGCCGTCCGGCGGACACCGCTCGAGGCGTTGCCCGATCTGAGCGACGTCCAGGTGATCGTGCAGGCCGATTACAACGAGCAGGCGCCCCGCATCGTCGAGGATCAGGTTACCTACCCGATCGCGGCTGAGATGCTCAAGGTGCCCGGCGCGAAGACGGTGCGGGGCTATTCGTTCTTCGGGGTTTCATTCGTCTACATCATCTTCGAGGATGGCACCGACCTGTACTGGGCCCGTTCGCGGGTGCTGGAATACCTGAGCGGAATCAAGGGCCGGTTGCCCGCATCGGTTACACCCAGCCTGGGGCCGGATGCCACGGGGTTGGGATGGGTCTATCAGTACGCCCTGGAAGACACCACCGGGCGCCTGTCACTGGCCGACCTTCGGGGCTTGCAGGACTGGTACCTGCGATACGCCCTCACGGCCGTGCCCGGGGTATCCGAGGTTGCCTCCCTCGGGGGATACCAGAAGCAGTACCAGGTCGATCTGGATCCCGCCAAGCTTCAGGGCTACAACATCCCGATCACCGCCGTGATGGCCGCAATCCAGAACTCCAACGCCGACGTTGGCGCGATGGTGCTGGAGCTGTCCGAGCGGGAATACATGGTGCGCGGGCTCGGCTATCTCAAGTCGATGAGCGACATCGAGAACGTGGTGGTCGGCGCCACCGGCGATGGAACGCCCATCCGGGTGGCGGAACTGGGAACAGTGAGCGTAGGTCCGGCGGTCCGCCGGGGGGTGGCCGAGCTGGATGGCCGGGGCGACGCGGTCGGCGGGATCGTCGTCATGCGCTTCGGCGAGAACGCCCTCAAGACCATCGCCCGCGTCAAGCAGAAGATCGAACAGATCAAGGCGGGCCTCCCGCCAGGCGTGGTACTGCTGCCAGTGTATGACCGCAGCGACCTGATCCAGCGGGCCATCGCGACGCTACGCGGCAAACTGCTCGAGGAAAGCGTGGTGGTGGCTCTCGTCTGCGTCCTCTTTCTGCTTCATGCCCGGTCGGCCCTGGTGGCCATCATCACGCTCCCGGTCGGGATTCTCATGGCCTTCATGGCGATGCGTTGGGTCGGCGTGGGGGCGGATATCATGTCGCTCGGCGGGATCGCGATCGCGATCGGGGCCATGATCGATGGCGCGATCGTCATGATCGAGAACATGCACAAGCATCTTGAACGAGCCATCGTCGCGAAGGAGCGTGACGGGACGCCGAACACCGCCTCGCTCAGTACCTCCAGTCTGACGGCCGCCGAGCGATGGCAGGTGGTGCGGACGTCCTCCAAGGAGGTGGGGCCGGCCCTGTTCTACTCGCTGCTGATCATCACCGTCTCCTTTCTCCCGGTCTTCACGCTCGAGGGTCAGGAGGGACGGCTGTTCAAGCCGCTGGCCTTTACCAAGACTTTTGCGATGGCGGCGGCCAGCCTGCTGTCCGTCACGCTGGTGCCGGTGGCGATGGGCCTCTTCATTCGGGGCCGGCTGTACCGGGAACGAGCCAATCCGATCAATCGGGCCCTGATCTGGATCTATCGGCCGGTGATCACCTTCGTGCTCCATCACCGCTGGCCGGTGATCGGTGGCGGACTTGTGGTGCTGATCCTGACCTGGATTCCGTGGGCCAGGATCGGCAGCGAGTTCATGCCACCGCTGGATGAGGGGACGATCCTCTTCATGCCCGTTACGCTCCCCGGTGTGAGCGTGGCTCGGGCCCGGGAAATTCTCCGGATTCAGGATGGCATCCTGATCCGGTTCCCCGAGGTTGCTCACGTATGGGGCAAGGCCGGCCGGGCCAACACCGCCACTGACCCTGCCGGTCTCGACATGTTCGAGACGACCATCACGTTGCGACCGGAGTCGGAGTGGCGGCCGGGGATAACGTACGAGGGCCTCCTCGACTCAATGGATGTCGCAGTCAAGCTGCCCGGGATTACCAACGCCTGGACCATGCCGATCAAGGCCAGAATCGACATGCTCGCCACCGGCATCCGGACCCCGGTGGGTATCAAGATCTTCGGGCCGGACCTGCAGGAGCTGGAAAACATCGGCAAAGAGGTCGAGCTGGCGGTCCAGAGTGTTCCGGGAACCCGGAGTGCCTTTGCCGAGCGAGCGGTCTCAGGCTATTACCTCGACATCGACATCGATCGCGCGGCTGCCGCGCGTCACGGGCTCAATGTAGGGGACGTGCAGGCGGTGATCGCCACGGCAGTGGGTGGCATGACCATAACCGAAACCGTCGAGGGACGGGAGCGCTATGGCGTACGCATCCGCTATCCGCAGGAACTGCGAGACAACCCCGAACGGCTCGCCTCGGTGCTGGTGCCGGTGGTGCATGGGGTCGGCGGGAGGCCGGCCGAGGGAACGGGCGGCGCAGGGATGGGCCAAGGCACGCCTTCGGCTGGCGGGAAGGGCGCATTCGTCCCGCTGGGTCAGGTGGCCACCATCCGTCAGGTGGCGGGCCCGATGGTGGTGCGCACCGAAGGTGCCATGCCGACCGCGTGGGTGTATGTGGATGTCACGGGCCGCGATCTGGGCGGCTACGTCGCCGAGGCACAGCGCCAGGTCGCGAGCATGGTGAAGCTACCGGCCGGCTACAGCATCGTCTGGAGCGGACAATACGAGTACATGCAGCGCGCGGCAGCGAAGCTCAAGGTCGTCGTGCCGGCGACGCTCGCTCTCATTTTCCTGCTCCTGTACTTCAACTTTCGAAGCGTCGCAGAAGCTCTCCTCGTCATGCTGTCGCTGCCCTTCGCCCTGGTCGGGGGCATCTGGCTGATCTGGGCCCTGGGGTATAACTGGTCCGTGGCGGTCGCCATCGGATTCATCGCGCTTGCCGGGGTCGCCGCGGAGACCGGCGTGGTCATGCTCATCTACCTGGACCATGCCTGGGCCGCCAAGATGGTGTCGGGAGGTCGACCCACGCTGCGTCAGCTGTACGATGCGGTCATGGAGGGCGCCGTGGAACGGGTGCGGCCCAAGATGATGACAGTGACCGCGATCATGGCCGGCCTGCTGCCGATTCTGTGGGGCGGCGGCGCCGGCGCCAGCGTGATGAAACGAATCGCGGCGCCTATGGTTGGCGGGATGGTCAGCAGCACCTTTCTGACGCTCATCGTCATCCCCGCGGTCTATTCGCTCTGGCGTCAGTGGGAACTCGGCCGCGGCGAGCTCAGCCTGCCGGGGCCAGTCCGGGAGGCCGCTACTGCTTCGGCGGCCCCCGTCTGAGCGGGAGCTGCGGGATGCCGTTCACCTTTACGACGGCCTGACGCCGAGTGGGAGCGTCAGGCGGAACACCGCGCCGGGATCGTTTCCGGCGAATTCCAGGCGGCCGCCGTGTGCTTCGGCGGCCGTCTTCGCGATGGCGAGGCCGAGTCCGGTGCTGTCGCCATTCGGGCCACGGGATTCCCCGCGAAAGAAGCGGCTGAAGAGCCGGGACTGGTCTGCGGCCGGAACACCGGCGCCCTGATCGCGCACGATGAGTACGATCGGGTTGCTCGACTCGATTGTCACCTCGACCGTGCCGCCTTCCGCCGAGTGCTTGATCGCGTTGTCCACCAGGTTGCTGACGATGCGTTGCAGCATGGCGGGGTCCCCGTCGAGGGTCACGGATGGGCCGGAGACCGCCACCCGTACGCCCCGTTCGCAGGCGATCGCCTCGAATCGGCTCGCCACCCGGTCGGTCACCTGGCGGAGGTCTACCTCCGTCCGGTCCTGTGGATTGAGTCCGGCCTCGTTCCGGGCCAGCGTGAGCAGATCAGTCGCCAGGCGACTGAGCCGAACCACCTCCTCCCGGCAGGTGATGAGGGTGGCCCGATACTCTTCAGGTGTCCGCTCCCGCTTGAGCGCGAGGTCGAGCTCGCCACGGAGGGCGGTCAGCGGCCCACGCAGTTCATGGCTGGCATCCGAGGTAAACTGCCGCTGACTCGTCGAGGACTGGTCGAGCCGGGCGAGCATGGCATTCAGCACCTGGACCAGACGAGTAAACTCATCGATGTCGGCGTGGGCTGTGATGCTCGGCGAGGGTGTCCCTTCCCGGATGGCCTCGGCCTGCTCGGTGATCTCGCGAGTCGGCCGCAACGCTGCCCCTGCGATTCGCCAGCCAAAGATGAATGCCGCGCCGACCGCCAGCAGGGTGAGTAGCAGGCCGAGCAGCAGGAAATCCCGCAGGGTCCGGTCGAGGGGGGCCAGGGGCGCCGCCACCTGGAGCATGTGCATGCCGTGCGCTGCCCCGACGAGCAAAAGGGGATAGACCACGCAGCGGAGTCGTTGGCCATGCCAGAGGTGGGTATCCCAGACAACCTTTCCATCGCGCGCGGCCGCGACCGCACCGGTGGGAAGCATTAGATCCTCTGCCAGGTTCGCGCTCCGGATCAGTGGCGCTCCCTCGTTGCTCCATAGTTGCGCATACCTGGTGAGTTCAGCCCCGGCCTCGCTCCGGGCACTGAGCAGCACGCCTTCGTGGAATTCAAATTCCGAGCTGCTCCGGGCGGCCCCTGCCTGCGCCTCCACCTCGGCCAAGTGAGCCAGGGTCCCGTCGAGCTGGCGGTAGAGTAGGGTACGGAGCGCCACCGCGCTGACCATCCCGGACAGGAGCGTCACCGCCAGAATGGCGGCGGCTGTGCGGAGGGCCAGTCTGAGCCGGAACGAACGCGCCATCAGTCGGCGCCTTCGATCCTGAGCGCGTAGCCCGCGCCGCGAACGGTCTGGATCAGCCGCGGCCGATCCCTATCCTCCAGCTTCTTCCGAAGATTGGATATGTGCGCGTCGACCACGTTGGTTTCGGGATCGAAGGACAGGTCCCAGACTTTTTCCAGCAGTGAGGTACGGCTGACGACTCGCTCGGGGTTGAGCAGGAAGAATTCAAGCAGTCGGAATTCCCGGGGAGAGATGTCCAACGGTTGCCCACCGCGCTTGACCACTCGCTTGAGCCGATCCATTTCGAGGTCCTGGTAGCGCAGGATGCCGGTGGCCGGTCCGAGCTGGCGGCGAGTCAACGCGTTGACTCGTGCCAGGAGCTCATCCAGCGAAAACGGTTTGGTCAGGTAGTCGTCGGCCCCCGCGTTGAGACCGCGCACCACGTCCTGGGTGGAGTCCCTGGAAGTGAGCATCAGGATCGGTGATTGTACACCGCCACGGCGCAATTCGGACGCCAGCTGCAGCCCGTTCATCCGAGGCAACTGCACGTCCAGGAGGATCAGGTCGTAATCGTTGATGTGAGCCAGGTTGCCGGCCTCGACGCCATCACCGGCCGCATCGACGGCATGGCCCTCTTCTTCGAGAGCTTGCTTGAGAAACCTTGCCACCTTGGGCTCGTCCTCCACGACCAGCACGCGCATCCATCCTCCTTAAATTGCGATGATCAGGAATAGCCTATCACCCGGGAATCTGCACCCAAAGGATTCTCAAAGAACCCTAATCTTCCCTTTAGGATTCGGTAACCTGTGCGGCCTAGCTTCCAGACAGTATTCCTAATTCAAGAATCGGAAATGCGATTGATGCTGAACCCCACCCTGCTGGCCAGCAGTCTCCTCCTGCTCGCCGCCGCCCCGCTGGCCGCGCAAATCGATTATCGAAACCTTGACGACGACCGCCCCACCCGGGTCGAAGACGCATACCCGGTAGAGCACTTTGCGTTTGAGGCACTGCTACCCTACCGGGTGGAGCGGGAGTCGGGGAGTGTCACGATCCACAGTGTCGTGCCGGAGTTGTCGTATGGCCTGCTGCGCAACAGCCAGATCGGCTTCAAGTTGCCATTTGCCGTCGTCGACGGCCCGGGCGGGACCCGGACAGGCCTCTCGGGGCTGCTCGCATTTGCGCTCTACAACTTCAACACCGAATCACACTCGCTTCCGGCGCTGTCGCTGAGGGTGGACGGCGCGTTTCCGATCGGAGCTCTCACGGGAGACAAGACGCGAATCGCATTCAAGGCCATCGCGACCCGGTCGTTCGGCAAGAACCGGGTCCATCTGAACGGCGCTTATGCGGTCGGGGCGGACGGCGCGTCCGCAGCCGCGGAAGGGCTGCCGCGCTGGTGGGCAGGGGCCGCCATCGACCGGACCCTTTTCCGTCAGAGCACGCTGCTTGTGGGCGAAGTGTACCTCTTGCAGGCCGAGCACGGCGCGCCAACGCAGCTCAATGCATCACTCGGCATGAGATACCAGTGGACCCCGACGACCGTCTTCGATCTGGGACTGAGCCGCCGCCTCAAGGCGGGGGTTGGACCGGACATCGCGGTCACGGTTGGCCTTTCACACGCCTTTGCGATCCCCGGGCTGATGCCTGGGCGGTCCTCCCGATAACCGGAAAGTTCGGCCATGCGCTCGTCTACTCCCGTACTCGTCATCGGCGCTGTTCTGATTCTGCTCGGCCGGCCCGCGGCCGCCCAGGATGCGCGCAACGAGCAGTTCTATCTGCCCGGCGCGTTTAACTGGGCCATGCTGACCAACTATCCCGAGGCCGCCCGACTGTTCAACGCCTTCGACTACGGGCACGCCATCCTGTACGAGAAGCTGTATACCGATCCGGATGCGCCGGTGAGTGAGCTGGAAAGCCGCCAGTTCGAGTATATCACGACCGATCTCTTGATCCGGCCGCCCCGGTTTGCCGTGGCCGAAGAGGTCATCGAGCCGAACTATGCTAAACTGGCCTGGAAGGCCAAGATGATGTTCGACTGGGCCCACATCCTGCACCGGCAGGTGTACGACGTCTACGCCGATGAGCACCTGAGTGAGCCCGCCAAGGATTCGCTGGTCGAGGTGTTAACCGACTACTACCTGAGCAACAAGGATCTTGCGTTCCTCACCACGCCGAAATCGATGCAGCTCATGGATGGGCAGGAGTTCAGCCAAGCCTTCCGGCAACGCTATCCCAAGATGAACGGCTTGATCTGGGCCTACCACTGGCTGCAGGTCGGGCTGTATGAGCCACTGATCGCCGGTAAGACCCCCGCAGAAAAGAAGGCCGGCCTCAAGGCGGTGCTGGCCCGCTTCTGGTCGATGGTCGAGGATCCGCCCAACCGCTTCCCCAAGGTCATGCCGATGACCGCCGCCGTCGCGCCGGAGTTTTCCCGCCGCCACCCACGCGCCGCCGTGATCTTCGACAATCTGCACATGATGCACGACATCATCTCGGATGTGCTGGCCTCCTCGAAGGTGCCCCGCGATCGGAAGCGGACGGTGATCTACCAGCAGCTGGCCGAATCCCAACGCAGCGATCAGAACACCATGACCATGGAGGAGTGGCACGGAATGGGTGCGATGATGGGGGGTGTCGGGATCATGGGCGGGCCGGCGCTGGGTATCCTGTCAGACCCGCCGACCGTGGGCGCCGTGGCGCCCGGAATGGACGGCCTGGAGGGCATGCCAGGCATGGCTTCGGGTGGGGATACTGCCCACAAGCATGACATGGGTACGATACGCGATTCCGGTGGGGTCCCTACACCGGCGATGGACATGGGTCACGGCATCGGCGGCATGCCGATGGACATGCCCGGTGACTCGGCGATGCAGGTCCATATGGGGATGATGAGAGAGATGCACCGGCGGATGATGGCGGATCCTATCATTCGACGGCGGATGATGGCCGATACCGCGATGACCAGGATGATGCGGCAGATGATGGGTTCCATGCCCACAGGACAGTTGGACGGCATGATGATGGCTGAGCCGTCCCCGGCCGACTCGGCGTCCCCCGGGCACGGGCACCACCCGCCGGCGCGTGCCGTCAAACCGAAGCCCCGATCGCCGGCTCCCAGGAAAACCAAACCCGCACCGACGGACTCGATGTCCGGCATGGATCACAGCAAGATGCCTGGGATGAGCATGCCGACGGATACAGCGCACCACTGATCCTGGATCGGCATTACTCACGAGGAGGATGCGTGGATCTACTCCCGATGCATAGCTGGCACCCGATGATGATTCACTTCCCGCTGGTGGCGCTGGCCCTGGCCGTGGTGCTGGATGCCGTGAGCGCCTGGACCGGCTCCGACCGCTGGCGTACTACGGCCACCCTGCTCTGGTGGGTCGGGCTGATCGGCGCCGCGGCCGCGGTTGCAACAGGTCTCGTGGCCTACAATCGGGTCGAACACTCGGAGTTGGCCCACGATCGGATGACGCTGCATCGCAACCTTGCCTTCGCCGCAGTCGCGGTGCTTCTGAGCACCGCGATCTGGCGCTGGCGGCGGCGCGCGTCGCCGCTCGGGGCCGTTGTGGGGGTTGCGGGGTTGGGTCTCCTGCTCGGGGTCGGTTACCTCGGTGGGGAACTCGTGTTTCGCCACGCCCTGGGGGTTCCGACCGAAACTCTGGAGCAGATCTCCCACGAACGCGGCAGTGAGGCACATCATCATGGCGTGGAGACGGGAGAGAATCACGCACGAGACCACGCTGATTCCTCAATGGTCACTCATTAGCTTCCCTCAGCAGACCCGGTGCGATTGACATCGGACCCTGCAACTTTACCTCTCAACAGGGCCGGAGCCACGGTGAGCATGGCAAGTAGCTTCACCTCCCGACCCCTCTCCCTATGGCCGAACGGTGTCATCAGACTTCGAGCCGGTCGCCCGGGCGGCTGACCAGGGCGTAGAGCACCGGCATCAGGAAGACGCTGATCAGCAGCCGGGAAAAGAGCCCCCCGACGATGACCATGGCAAAGGGCCGTTGGGAATCGGCACCGACCCCGCTGGCCAGCGCCGCGGGCAGAAGTCCGAACGCCGCGACCAGCGCCGTCATCATGATCGGCCGGAGCCGCAGCAGGGCGGCCTCTCGGGTGGCGCTGCCGATATCGGCTCCGTTCCGTCTCAACTCATTGGCGTAGGAGATGTAGACCACGGCGGTCTGGACCGAAACTCCGAACAGCGCCAGGAATCCGATCCCCGACGACACCGAAAAGGCGGTGCCGGTCACGGCCAGCGCCACGATGCCGCCAATCGGGGCGGAGAGCAGCACCCCCGCCACGGTGATCAGCGGGAACTTGAAGTTGCTGTACAGCGCGAACAGGATCAGGAAGATCAGGAAGAAGGTCAGCGGCAGCACCAGCCTGAGCTGGCTCCGGGACGCGGTGTAGTCCTGGTACTCGCCACCCCAGGTCACCCGGTAGCCGGACGGCAGCTTGACCTTGTCGACCACCTGCTGTTGGCCGTCCTGCACCGCGCCTGCCAGGTCGCGGCCTTCGACCGAGTACTGAATGCCGATGAAGCGGGAATTGTTCTCGCGGTAAATGAACGAGGCGCCGCTGGCCACCCCGATGGTGGCGATTTCCTTAAGCGGGATCTGGGCGCCGCCAGGCGTGGGCACCAGGATGTTCCCGATCCGCTCCGGTGATTCGCGGAACCGCGCTTCCAGCCGCACCACCAGATCGAAGGTCCGCTCACCCTGGACCACCTGCGTGGCACTCACCCCGCCCACCGCCGCCTCGATCAGGCCATTCACGTCATCCACGTTCAAGCCGTACCGCGCGATCTTGGCCCGGTCGATGGCCACGGTGAGACTGGGCTGCCCCAGTTCCCGCACCAGGGTGACATGCTTGATGCCACGGACCCCTTCGAGCACGTGCTTGATCTCGAGCCCCTTGGCCTGCAGCGTCTCGAGGTCGGGACCCGACACCTTCACGTCGAGTGAACTCTTGAGCCCGGTCTCCGCTTCGTCGACCGCATCCTCGGCGGGCTGGGTGAAATTGAAAATCACCCCGGGAAAGGCCTCGAGGCTCTGGTCGATCGCAGCGATCAACTGATCCTTGCTGTGATACTTCCCATGCCACGTGTTGTAGGGCCGCAACCCGACATAGAACTCGGCGTTGAAGAAGCCGGTCGGATCGGTGCCGTCGTCGTCGCGGCCATGCTCGTTGGTGACCACCGTGACCTCGGGAAACGACTTCAGGATGGCCCGGATCTTCGGCACCAGCTTCGAGGATTCCTCCAGTGAGATGGTGTAGGGCATCGTGGCCCGCACCCAGATGGCCCCCTCATCCAGCTTGGGCATGAACTCGGCGCCGACCTGGGTCATCAGCAGCAAGGAGGCCGCGAACAATCCGGTGGACACGCCAACCGTGGTCTTCGGCCGGGCCAGGCACCAGTCCAGCGCCCGGGTGTAGTACCGCTTGATCCATTCGAATCCGGGATTGCGGCGCTCGACAACCCCCTTCCGGAGCACCCAGGAGCAGAGCACCGGCATCAGAGTCAGGGTCAGGAGCAGCGAGCCGATCAGGGCAAAGATCGTGGTGTCCGCCATCGGGCTGAACAGCTTGCCCGAGGGGCCACTCAGCACGTAGATCGGCAGGAAGCCGGCCACGATGACCGCCACGGCATAGAATACCGGCCGGTCCACCTCGGAGGCCGCCTCGGCGATGACATCCAGCAGGTGATAAGGGGTTCCGTGCCGCTCGGCCAGTTGCCGGTGAATATTCTCGACCATGACCACCGCTCCATCCACCAGGATGCCGAAGTCGATGGCGCCGATGGACAGCAGATTGGCCGGGATGTTCTTGAGGTCGAGGCAGATGAAGGCAAAGAACAGCGCCAGCGGAATGGTGCAGGCCACGATCAGGCCGGAGCGCACGTCGTACAGGAACAGGATCAGCACCGCAATGACCAGCACGATGCCGCGGAGCAGATTGTCCTCGACCGTACGGGTCGTCAGCTCTATCAAGTCGCTGCGATCGTAGAACGGACGGACCTTCACGTCATGTGGGAGAATGCTGTCGTTGAGCTCGCGGGTCTTGGCCTCGACCCGCTTGAGGACCGTCTGGGCCTGTTCGCCCTTGCGGAGCAGGATCACCCCTTCGACGGCATCATCATTGGTGTTGAATCCGAACTGCCCCAGGCGCGGAGCATGGCCGATTTCGACGCGCCCCACGTTACGGACCAGCACCGGCACACCATTGCGGTTGGCCAGCACGATGTTGCCGATGTCGTCGGGTGTCACCACCCGGCCCAGGCCGCGGACATAATAGAACTGCCCGCCTTCGGAGTAGAACCCGCCGCCGGCATTGCTGTTGTTGGCCGACAGCGCGCTCACCACATCGCTGACGGACAGGCCGGCACCGGCCAGCCGCGCCGGGTCAAGCAGGACCTGGTACTGCATCGTCTCACCGCCGAGTGTCGCGACGGCGGCCACGCCGGGCACCGCGATGAACTGCCGGGTGATGATCCAGTCGTTGATGATCTTGAGATCCCGGGCGCTCTGATCGGGACTCTCGACGACGTAGCGGTAGACCAGCCCCGACGGAGAAGCCAGCGGCGAGACTGATGGCGCCACCCCATCGGGCAGCGACAGGTCCGGCAGCCGCTCGAACACCTGCTGCCGCGCGAAGTAGTTATCCGTGCCGTCCTCGAAGGTCAGCCGCACACTCGACAGTCCGTACAGCGAAATCGATCGGATCACGTGCATCCGCGGAATGCCGTTGACCCCGATCTCAACCGGTACCGTGATCAGCCGCTCCACCTCTTCGGCCGCGTGACCCGGCCATTGGGTGACGATCTCCACCATCGGCGGAGAGAGGTCCGGGTAGGCATCGATCGGCAGCCGGGAGAACGACCAGGCGCCCACCACCAGGATCAGCACCGCCATCAGGCAGACCAGGAACCGCTGCTCCAGCGACCACCGGACCAACTGGTGGATCAGCGAGACGTTGCCCGCGTCAGGCTGTTCCGACTCGATGTGCTTGCTCACTGGCTCTCGGCGAATTGCAGGAACAGCCCGCCATCGCTCACCACCCGGTCACCGACTGCGAGGCCGCTGGTGATTTCGATCCGGTTGTCCACGTGCGGACCGACCGTGACCTGCTTGCGGGCGTAGCTGCTGTCGTTGGTGGCCAGGTAGACGAAGGGGAGGTTGTCGTCGTCCCGGAGGACGGCAGACGCCGGGAGCAGGGTGCCGGTCTTGTCACGGCGCGAATGGATGGTGGCCCGGACGTACATGTCGCGCCGGAGGTCCTCCCCATGATTGGTGGTGACCACCCGGACCGAGGTAGCCCGGCTGTTGGGATCGACCAGCGCCCCGACATAGGTCACCCGGCCGTGATACACCCGGCTGCTGTCGTCGGTGGACCGGACATCGACCGAGTCACCTTCGGCCACGTATGGCAGATCGGCTTCGAAGACATTGGCCATGACCCAGACCGAGCCGAGCGAGGCAATGGTGAAGCAGGGGGTAGTGCCGGCCTGGAGCAGCTGCCCCGGCGCGATCAGCTTTTCGACCACGGTGCCTTCGATCGGCGCCCGGATCTCGCCGAGTCCGCCCGGCGGGGAACGATGACTGCGGATGGCTTCGACGGCAGCTGAGTCGATGCCAATACCGCGCAGCTGCTCGAGCGCGGCATCCTGGTCGGCCAGGGCACTCGAGGCATCGGTCTGCGATTGTTCGAGATCGCGGCGGGACAGCGCGTCGTTGTCGAACAGCTTCTGATTCATGTCCGCGATACGCTGCAAATTGGTGGCGGCCGCTTCCGCCTTGCGGTATCCTGAAATCGCCGAGGCGTAGTCGGGAGACGACACCAGGGCCAGCACCTGCCCTGCGTGGACCCGGGCGCCAGGCTCCACCAGCACCTTCGAGACCGGCCCCGAGATCGGACAGATCTGCTGGGTGCTCCGATCCCCGTCGAAGGCAACGGTCCCCGTCACCTCGATGGCCGGACGGAAGGTGGTTCTGGCCACCGGCTCGATCGTGAGCCGCTGTCGCTGGGCGGCGGTGAGCATGGGTGCGCCATGATCGGCACCGTCATCGCTCTTGTCGGCGGATCCACAGCCCGCGGCGGCCACTGCGCCAGCCACGACCGCGGCCAGCAGATATCGGCTAGTGCTCATTCGAATCTCCGGGAGGAACAGGGCCGCCCACCGCGCGCTCGAGGTCGGCGCGGGCATCGTTGGCGGCGCCCAGCGCATCGGCATACTGGCTCAAGGCGTCAAGCAGGGTCCGGCGGGCATCCAGCACGTCGAGCGCCGACGATCCGCCGATGCCGTAGCTGGTCAGGGTGATCTCATACACTCGGCGCGCCTCGGGCAGCAGCTGATCCCTGAGGTAGCTGCCCTGCTCGGCGGCGGTGGCGGCATTGGCGTAGGCCTGCCGCACATCCTGGTCGACGCCCGCCTGCTGGTCGCGGTAGGCCGCCACCAGTTCGAGCTCACGGTGTTTGGTTTCCGCCACTTCGCCGCGGGTGTGATTCCAGAAGAAGAGCGGTACGGTGATCCCGACGCCGGTGGTGTAACTCGGTGGGCCGCCATCGGCGTAATTCTTGGCCAGACCGAACTGCAGGTCGGGCAGCCAGAACTCCTTGGCCAGGGTGGTGGCCGACGCGGCGCCCCGCTGCTGACTCGCCAGGCTCTGCAATTCGGGCCGGTTGGTCCGCGCCATGGCAATGAGAGTGTCGATCGATGGCAGGCTGGGCGGAACGGTCAGCGAATCGGCGGCTTCGACCGGCGCGCCGAGGGCCCGGCCGAGCAGCCGGTCGAGGGCGGAGCGGGCATTGGCCAGGTCACGGGTGTTGGCAATGAGGGCATTGGTGGCCGCGGCCAGATCCACCTCGGCCTTGAGCACGTCGATCCGGGCCACCGTTCCGGCGTCGAATCGGTTTTTGGTCTTGGCCAGGAACTGCTCGGCGAGCTGTTTGCCTTCAGTCAGGTCGTCGCGATGCTGCAGCGCCACCAGCAGGGCATCGTAGGCCTGGACGGTCAGCGCGGCAGTCTGCTGCTGTGCCTGGGTCAGGGTAAACGCGGCCGCGTCGACGTCCGCCTGACCGACCCGGCCCAGCAGGTGGAACTTGTACGGGAACGGCACCGTGACGCCGACGGCAATGTCGCCACCGGAATTGGTGCCAGGCTTGAGCAGTGCGGATTGTCCGGCGTAATCGACCGACAGCGTCGGATCGGGAAAGGCGGTCGACTGAACTTTGCGGGCCCGGGCCTGGCTGACCTGTTCCTGCAGCACCACCAGCGCCGGGTTATGCGCCAGTGCGCTGTCGACGGCCTGGGTTCGGGTCAGGACCAGGGTGGCAGGAGCCTGCGCTTCCGCCCGGAGGCTGAACAGCAGCGCCCCGGCGGAGAGCATGGAAATGATCAGCTGTGGTGTCGGTCGGTCCGGCAATGGAATCTCCCGGTCCAGCGCCTGCTCCATCCCCGCTTGAGCGCGGGTTCAGATCCGGATCGTGATCGATCCTCTGAGATGGAGCCTGTGCCCTCACGGACGGCCCAGTGCCGTGGACGTGTGAGCAGGCCGCCCGCTGGCGCGGGACGGTGTCAGGCGATGGTGCTGGGAGGTGCTCGGGGAGGATGAGCCCGCTGAACCTCGGCCGAAATCAGGCGCGGAGTCGGTTCATCGGATGGTGCGGTGGAACGGAGCGAAGTGAGCAGCAGTCCATCGGAGACCGGACTGGCCGGCTGCGAGCTGGGCACCTGCTGCGTGAAGACACACTGGCGGTCGTGATCCGAGCGGTTCTGCGAATCGCTGGACCGGCTGACGGCGGCGGAATGAGAACTGCCCAAGTGCCAGACGATCAGGTCGAGTGCCGGCAGCCCCAGGGAACCTCCGACAAGGAGGAACGCAAGCGCGATGGCTTTGAGGCGGAGCAGTCCGGTGGTACGCACGGATTGAAGATATCGTCCGGGTAGATTCCCGCCAAGTCCTTACCGGTGCCGGCGCTTGACTCCCCCGATGGCAGGTGCCACTATGGAAGGCAATTCCAGAACAGCTCTTGGGAGGCCCCAAATGGTGTCAACGCGCCTGGCTCTGCTGGCTCTTTCGGTCGGCCTGTTCAGTTGTCGGACAGCCACCGACAATACCCCGAACTATTCGCTGAGCGGCAACTGGCGGCAGAGCGGCCAGTTCACCGATTCCGCCACCGGGGACAGTCATATTCCGCTGGGCAGTTTCAACCTGACCCAGACGGCCGAGACATTCGGCGGCACCGGCCACCAGACCGGGGCGTGTGCGCATTCCAATGGCAATCCCTACAACGGACCGCTGTCTGACGGGCAGCTGTTCCAGGTCACCAACGGACTGGTCAACGCCATGCAGGTCAGCTTCAAGACCAACATCTGCACCTACCAGGGCAGCTTCGAGCACGGCAACCCGAACCGGATCACCGGCACCGGCTTCTGCAACTACACATTGAACGGCACCGCTTACCACTTTACCGGCACGTGGCAGGCGGACCGGCAATAGCCGCGGTGCCCATTTCGATCCTGACCCCGGTGGCGAGTTTCGCTGCCGGGGTTTTGTCATTCCGGAGCATCGGATGAACGAGCGGCTGCGCCGGGGCATGCGGCTGGCCCTCGTCGGCATCGGGGTCAACGCGGTGCTGGCGCTGATCAAGCTGGCCACCGGAATCCTGGGCCACTCCTATGCCCTGATCGCCGACGGGATCGAATCGACCGCCGACATCTTCTCGTCGCTGGTGGTCTGGAGTGGATTGAGGATTTCCACCCGCTCCGCCGATGAGCGCTATCCGTTCGGGTATGGCAAGGCGGAAGCGCTGTCCGGCGCGATCGTCTCGCTGATGCTGCTGGCGGCGGCGCTCGCGATCGCGGTCGAGTCGGTCCGCGAGATCATCACGCCGCATCATGCGCCGGCGCCATTCACCCTGGCAGTCCTGGTGGTGGTGATGATCATCAAGGAGATGCTGTTCCGGCGAGTGGCGGCAGCGGGAGAGGAGGCGGGAAGTACCGCACTGCACGCCGATGCCTGGCACCATCGGGCCGATGTGATTACGTCCGGGTGCGCCTTCATCGGCATCAGTGTGGCATTGATCGGCGGTCCAGGGTGGGAAATGGCGGACGACTGGGCCGCGCTGGTGGCGGCCTCGATCATCACCTACAACGGGGTGGGATTGCTGCGGCCGGCGGTGGCGGACCTGATGGACCGTACCCCCGCCGGTGACCTGCCCAGCCGGATCTCAGCCGCGGCCGTCGGAGTGGAAAGCGTCCTGGCCATCGAGAAGCTCAAGATCCGGAAGGCCGGCGTCGAATATTTTGTCGACCTTCACGTCCAGGCCGATCCCGTCATGTCGCTGCAGGAGGCCCACATCCTGAGCGGCAAGGTCAAGAGCGCCATCCGGGCCGCGGTGCCGGGGGTGAGCGGGGTGCTGATACATATGGAACCATATGAAAATTGACGGAAGGCAGGATTGGTGAATTGGGGGCTCGACCAGCTTTGAACCCCCAAATCCAGCAATCGGTCAATCTCCAATTGCTCACTGTCGGGGATGCCGCGCTCAGCTCTTCCAGCTCTTCGCCGTCTCCTCCACAAACGCGGTATACCGCCGCGGCGCGTGGCCCAGCAGCCTGGTCTGGCGAGCGATGGCTTCCGGGCTGGCCTTGAGGCCGCGCTGCTGGAAAAAGGCGTACATCATCTTGAAATCGAACACCTGCCAGGCTGGTGAGTAGGCCAGGTTGGCCTGTTCCCACGCATCGAGATCGTCCCCGCCGTACTTGATCGGCTTGCCCAGCACCTGGCTCCAGACTTCCGCGGTTCCCGGTCCGGTGACGACCTCGGGCCCGACCAGATCCACGGTCTCGTTGTCGCACTGCTTGGTGGTGATGGCCGTGACACCCACGTCGGCAATATCCCTGACGTCCACCCGTGAAATGCCGGTGCTGCCGATCGGCTGCGGATAGATCCCATACCCCATGATGACTTCTTTGTACCAGAGATCGTTCTGGTAGAAGTTGTTTGGGCGCAGGATGGTGTAGGGCACACCCGACGCCTTGATGGCGAGCTCGATCGGGATCTTGGCGCCGAAGTGCGGCAGGTGCGGTGCCTGATCAAGATGATGGATCGAGAGGAACACGATCTTCTTGACTCCACCCATCACCGCGCCGTTGACGGCCAGCAGCCCCTGGTGGGCCTCGCTGTCATGCAGCGCCGTGAGGATGTACGCCACGTCGAATCCCTTGAATGCCGTTTTGATGACGTTGATGTCGAGCAGGTCACCAGTGATTCCCTTGACCCCGGCCGGCAGCTTGGCCGCGCCGGCGTGACGGGTGAGCACGGTGACGTCGACCTGCTTGGCCAGCAATCCCTGCACGGTGGCGGAGCCGACGGTGCCGGTGCCGCCGAGGACGAGGACCTTCATGAGACTGTCTCCTGTGTGAGTTTCGTGAATGGGGGGGCAGGGGGGCAGGGAGGCCGACACACATCATCGATCCAGAGTCCGTTGCCCGTGCGAGCCGTCCCGAAAATTTCACGGAGTTGTTTCTGCCCCGCTGTCCCCCGGCCCCCCTGCCCCCCGTCTAATCGGTCCCTCCACCGGCACGATGAACCAGAACGTCGAGCCCCGGCCCACCAGTGACTCCGCCCCGATGGTGCCGCCATGCAATTCCACGAACCGCCGGGACAGGGCCAGGCCGAGTCCGGTGCCCTGGGCCGTTCGGCTGGGCGAGCTGTCCACCTGGGTGAACTCCTGGAACAGTCGTGGCATGTCTTCGGCGGCAATGCCGATGCCGGTGTCGCTGATCGAGATCCAGATCGCCTCGCGGGCCACCAGCCTGGGCCGGTCGCTGGCCCGGTCGAGCGGGAACGGTAATGGTGCCCTGGTACCGACTGCACTGACCGAAACGTCACCACCGTCCGGGGTGAATTTTGAGGCGTTGGACAGCAGGTTGAACAGAATCTGACGTACCCTCGTGCCATCGCAATAGGCGGTCAGCGGCTCGTCGTCGAGCTGGGTGACGCAGCGCTGGCCCTTGGCGGCCCTGAGACTCGAGGTGTCGGCCACGGCCGCGAGAATCACTTCCTTGATATCGACTGGCGACAGGCTGAGCGTCATCCGGCCGGCCTCGATCTTCGACAGGTCGAGGACGTTGTTGATCAATCCCAGCAGGTGGCGGCCATTGCGGAGCACCGAGTCGAGAAAGTCCCGCTGGGTCTCGTTGACGGCGCCGAGGTCCTCGGTCAGCAGCAGGTCCGAAAAGCCGATGATGGCGTTGAGCGGAGTGCGCAGTTCGTGCGACATGTTGGCCAGGAACTGGCTCTTCAGTTCGGTGGCCCGCTGCAGCTCCTTGTTCTTCTCCGCCAGCGCCAGCTCGTTGCGCCGGCTGTCATCGAGCGCGTGGACCCGGTCGAGGCCGACCACGACCTGGTCGCCGAGGGTCTGCAGCAGCTGCAGGTCGGTCGATCCCAGCGGCCGGCCATCCAGCCGGTCGTGGACGCTCAGCGTGCCGATGACCATGCCGCCGGAACGGAGCGGCACGATAACCGTGGTCTTCTCATTGCCGCCTTCGATGTGAAAGTCGCGCGGATCCGCCGCGATATCGTTGGAGAGCAGCGGCACCTCGTTAGTCACGACCCAGCCATGCAGCGAGCTATCGACTGGCAGCAGGCGGCCCACCGCGGGACAGGGGCCGGCGGCGGCCATGACCTTCACGAATCGGCCTTCTTCCACCACCTGGGTCACGGCACTGCCCTGGGTCTCGAGCAGCACGGCGGCGGCATCAGCCACCTCCCGATACAGCCGATCGAGCGTGTCACCGGCCAGCAGCGCAGCGGTCACCCGCTGCAGCCGGGCCAGGTCGAGATTCCGGCCGGCGGCCGCATCCAGCGCATTCTGCAGCAGGATGGCCTGTTCCCGGGTGAGCTTGCGGTAGCGCTGAAAGGCGCTGACCAGCAGCACAAAGGCGGCGGTGGCGCTGGCTACCGCGATGGTGTGTCCCTGCCACGCCAGCCAGAACGCCACCAGCCCGGCGATCAGGACTCCGGTCAGCGCCGCCGGCGACGGGCGACTGGCCTGGGAAGTGGTGGCGGGTGGATTACTCAAGGATGATGGCGTCGAAGACGGTACGGCCGGTCCGGAGCATTGCTCTGAGGTAGGGGCGGCAGAGTCCGCAGCTGGCGCCACAGCGGGTTTCCCGCATCAGCTCTTCCAGCGTCCACCCCGCCGCCTCGGCCCTGGGCTTGAGCTCGGCAAAGGTGATCCGCTGGCAGACGCACCTGTCGATCCGGAATCCGGGCACGAGATCAGGGATCGGTCGGGCGGATGTCGAGTTCGCTCACCATGGCCCGGGCCGGAAGCCGCAGCGTGGCAATGATGGTATCGGCAATGTCATCGGCCTGGAGGACGTGGTCGAGGCGCGGGTGCATCACGCCCTGTTCGCGCATCAAGGGCGTGTCCACGGTGCCGGGACAGATGGCGATGACCCGGACGTGGTCCTTGCGGACCTCCAGCATGAGCGACTTGCTGAAGCCGAGCACCGCATGCTTGGAGGCGGTGTAGGCGGTACCGCCAACGAAGCCATTGCGGCCGGCCAGGCTGGCCACGTTGACGATGTCACCCGATTTCCGCTGCCGCATGCCGGGCAGCACCAGCCGGGTGACCAGGAACAGGCTCCGGACATTGGTGCCCATGGTGGCGTCAAAATCCTCGATCGTCAGCTGCTCGAACGGCTTGAGCCGGGCAATGCCGGCGTTGTTGATCAACACACCAATTGGGCCGAGCGCCGCTTCGATGTGCGCCACCATCCGGGCCACGCTGTCGGCATTGGACACGTCACAGGCAATCCCTGCCGCCGTGAATCCCTGCTGCCGCAACTCGACCAGTAGTGCCTCGACGTTGGCGGCGGTGCGGGCGCAGACCCCGACCGGATGACCGATCCGGGCCAGGGCAAAGGCGGTGGCGCGACCTATTCCTTCGGTGGCGCCGGTGATCAGGGCCGCAGGTTGTGTCGTCATGCTGGGGAATCTAGGCAGGGTGAGCGGTAAGCGGTGAGCTGGCAGATTGAATGATTGTCGGATTGACGAATTGGCGGGCTCCGCCAAGGACGGGTGCAGGAGCCGAACCCCCAAATCCCTCAATTTCTCAATCCGTCAATACATTACACTCGACACTCAACCCCTACCATCCGGGCCCCATGTCCCTCGACAAAGTGCTCAAATCCGCCCGCGCCCTCTCCAAGCCCTACCGGATCCGTGACGGCAAGACGTTCCGGCTCAAGGATTTTCATCCCGGCGATACCGGCGATCTCACCGAGGATGACGAGGCGGCCTCGAAGGAAGAACTACAGTCCGGAGTCGAAGCGCTCGCCGGGTTGCAGGACATCCTCTACGCCCAGGATCGCTGGTCGGTGCTGCTCATCTTCCAGGCCATGGATGCCGCCGGCAAGGACGGCGCGATCAAGCACGTGATGTCGGGGATCAACCCCCAGGGGTGCCAGGTCGTTTCGTTCAAGGCTCCCTCAGCCGAGGAACTGGATCACGACTACCTCTGGCGCTGCCAGCGGGAGCTGCCGGAACGCGGGCGGATCGGGATCTTCAACCGCTCGTACTATGAGGAAACGCTGGTGGTCCGGGTCCACAAGGAAATCCTCGAACACCAGCGCCTGCCACCGGCACTCGCCGGCAAGCGGATCTGGGATGACCGGTTCCGCGATATCCGCGCCTTTGAGCGGTACCTGACCGCCAACGGCACCATTGTCCGCAAGTTCTTCCTGTACGTATCCCGCGATGAACAGAAACGACGATTCCTCGACCGGATCGAGGATCCGGGCAAGAACTGGAAATTCTCCAGCGCCGACGTGAAGGAACGGGGTTACTGGAAAGAGTACATGAAGGCCTACGAGGAGACGATCCGCGAAACGTCCAGCCACGACAGCCCCTGGTACGTGGTCCCGGCCGACAACAAGTGGTTCACCCGGATGGTGGTGGCCTCGGCGGTGATCGATGCGATGGCCTCGCTCAAGCTCAAGTACCCGACGGTGGATACCGAAGGGATGAAGGTCCTCGCGCAGGCGAAGAAGAGTTTGATGGCGGAGTGAGACGGGGTAAGGAAGACGGGGGAATCAGGACGCAGGCAAGACGAGTTTCAGAGTTTACATCTTGATCCAGCTGATCCAGCGGCGTCGGACACCCGCCTCAGATCCAGGTTCTCGAGTTCTCCAATTCAAGATCCGATCGGCTATTCGGCCTTACCGGGTCGGTCGGCAGCCAATATCGCCTTCAGCGTATCCAGCGTCTTCGACCCGGACTGCACCAATCCCGCAGTCGTAAAGATGGGGCCATGCTCGCGCCAGCGAAGACGACGATTGCGGTCGATGATCATCGTGAACGGCGCGCCATGCATGAGGTAGAGGACCTCAGCAGAGCTCTGGAGTATGCTGTACACCGGTGGCGGATGATGGACCCCGGACTGGGCGAGAAACTCGGTGATCCGGGCGGTATCGTCGACGGCGTTCATGGTGAGATAGACGACCCGGAGCCGGTCAGGTCCGACCGAATCGGCGAAGCGCTCCAGCGGCAGCAGCGATTGCTTGCACGGTTCACACCAGCTCTGCCACACGTCGATCACAGTGGGACGATCGACCAACGAAGGGATGTCCACCGTCTCGTGTGGGGCGGCGAGCGCGATCGCAGGTGCACCAGGGAGTGCCTGCCCGAGGTCCAGTGCGCCCGAGGCACGTCGCTCACCCTCGCGTTCGAGCAGGATAACCATCACAGTCGCGAACATCAGTGCCATCAGAGTTATTCTCACCGCACCCTGCTCTTTCTAGTTCCCAAGACCCTTCCCGCGGCTTTGCAGAAACCGTCGGTGGAGGATCGAATCTAACCGGGAGATACTCAAGCACCGGCAATTTGACATCGTCACCGCGGGCTGGATCGAATTTCAGGCGGAAAGGAGAAGGAGACTTCTAATGTTCGCGGTTGCGATCAGCATCTGAGCGCCTTGACGCTTGGATCGACACACACGTCCCTGAGAATGTCGTCTTCAATCAGGGTCGGGCTGGGCCTATACCGCCGGTTGCAATCCATTGGCAACCATGATCGCCTATCAGGAACCCTTGAACTATGGTTTGAACACTGTCGCCAGGCGTCACCCGGCGGGTCAGTACCCAAAGCGTGTCGCCAGTGAAGAAGGGGTTTGGCGCGACATCGGTTTGGATTGGGACTAGAGCATCGACGCATGACTTGCTCAAATCCTTGCTGAGCAATGAGACGTAGAGGCGAAAATTGCCGAACAGTTGGGCGCCAGGATGACCTTCACTGGCAGCCGCTAACTGATCGACATCGAGCGTCACAGTGGCCAGTTGCCCGCTGCCCAGTGCATGCATACCAACAACCATCGATCCGATTGGGGCAAGCCCCATTGGTCCGCCCTTGGCCTGGAGTTCGGCTGCGCGTTTGAACAGGTCGTTGGGCTCACCCCGGCGTCGACGTGCCGGGAGCAATACGAATCCGGTGGCGTGACCGGCCGCGTCAAGAATATTAAGCCCTGGGTCGGTCGGGAGCAGGGCCACGACGCCGTTAGAGGTAGGAATAGCTTCGGAGCGGCCATGCTGGAGAACCGTGAACGGATCGGAAAGTAATCTCTTCGGCGTTGAACCATACATTTGTATGGTATCCCCCCGCCAACCCCACCGAGCAAAAAGAGCCGTGCTTCCGTTGAGCGCGAAGGTTGCTGTGTCGGCTTTCCGAGACCAGTTGATTCCCACGTCGCCGGTCGGGAGTGTGACCGCTCGCAGGAAGGTGGCGTCCGCAGTACGAAATATGCTCACTCGTCGGCTGCCTGCGTCCACCACGGCAAGCAAACTGTCGCCGCTGAGCATCGCATTCACGCCAGGCGCTTGGAACTCGCCTGGCCCGTTCCCCTTTTTCCCTATGAGCCGTTCAATCTGTCCCGCAGCGTTGAACACGACAACACGGCTGTTGCCAAGGTCGCTGACATAGATGCTACCAGTCGAAGATTTTGAGACGAACAGGTAGTTGCCGAGGGGGGCGTGGTCATCGTCGTGCAAAGCGACGGTGCTTCTTGCTGTGAGGATAGGCGCCCCCGCAACTGCGGCGAACTCTGCGCCAGTATCTCGGTTTGGGGACCTGCACGCTCCAAGAAATACGGCCGACAGAAAGAGGCAGAATGGCAGGCGTGACTCTGAAGTACGGCAGGGCATCGAATAGCCTGGTTCGTCTGGGAGGTGGAGGACACGGCCTGAAATGCGAGCCGCTCGTCATGCGTAAGGACTGACGAGCGACTCGAACTCAGGGAGTGTTTAGCAGGTACACTTCGGGGCCCCGGTGTTATTCCCGCAGGGATACTGACAATCAGGGAAGAGGACGAGTCCCTTCCATTTTGTGCCTGTGGTCTCCGTGGCGCTGGACTGACTGAACATGGCAGATCCCATCACGAAGGCGACAGTTAGAATGACCCACGTCAGTTTACGATTGCGCACAAATTCCTCCTGGGAACAGGTTTTTTGACTTCGCACGAACCGCCAAGGGTGCATATGAATTGCCTGCCTATCTTTGAGCACAAGCAACTACTGAGTCCGCCCCAACCCAAAAGTGCTCGAACGCAGACATCGACCTTGTCGATTTGACATGGGCCAGGTCGAGTTGCTTGTGTTCGAAGGTCGTCGGAACCCTAGTGAGGAATACGGCCAAGGTGTCTGGGCGCGCAACATGCGCAGCTATCAGCTTCTTTCGCGCTGAGCTACAGGTCATGCAATCAGAGGGATCTAGCACGAAGAAGTGTGATGCGGACTGAGAACGCTTTATCAATTCCGCACAAAGATGTTTCGTTACGGTCGGCTCCGCGATAGCTACTCCTACGACGCCGGCAACCAATAACGCAGCTGTGAGAAAGCCGCCGACCGCGTTTCGTCTGTTTTTGACTGGCAACATTGGTTTCCAACCGATAGCGGAGTTAGGCTCGACTTAGGCCGCAAGCGCGAGCTGTACCATTCCGGAACTGGTGTCAAATCTGAGTGCCCAATCCACCACAGCCCCAACACTAGCACAAAATTCGATCCTCATTAGGACGTCGCGACTATAATGAATTGTTGCCACCTCCACAATCTACTGTTGGTGGTAGGGTTACCCCCACCATTGCTGGTAGGGGCGCCGACAGCTGGGTCTCATGGCAGCTGACTGCAAGTAGCTTATCGAGTGAGTGCGTCTCTTCGTCGGAATGACAGCAAGCTTTTCCGATGGCGCGGATAGATAGAACTCGCGAATGGTCGAAAGGCAGGGACGGGTCCCAATTGTCGCTGGCTAAGAGATCGACGACTCCCCCCCTCCATTGGAAACAATTGCATTCTAGCTCAAGAATTTCCCATTTTTTCAATTTCGCGATTTATGCCAGGAACCGTACGAAACTGGCGTTTCTGAGACAGCTGAGTATGGAATTGCAATGACGAACCCACTTTCGGTGTTATCTGACAATTGATGTCGTCGCATAGGATTCGGGTGCCTCTCTTGAAGCTCATTGCCCTAGCTGCTCCAGCATTGGGCCGCAAGGGCAGCGGCCCCGGCGAATTTGCCGCGGTGAGGGACGTGAGGGTGACGCCCGACGGTGAACTATCCGTCTTCGATATGGGCACCAACCGGGTCACCATCATTCGTCCCGACGGAACCATGCGGCGGATGATCGGCCTGGTCGAGTCCCCCCATGCGGACCAGCACCTGCCGATGGGTCACGACCGTACCATGACCGCCACGTTCGAGGCTCCGGGAACGCTGGCCTGGTTCGATTCGACCGGACATGCCGAGCGGCGATTGGACGTGCCGAGTCCGGGGTTCGAGAAGCTGGAAGAGATAGAGCGGCAGGGGCTGCTGGCGCGTGATGGGCGGTCGGATCGCTGGGTCTTCGTCCAGATGGTCGGTGACGGCTGGTACGCCTATCGTGGAGATTCGGTGCTCCCGTTCACCGGTCATTTCATCGAGCACCTCGAACTTCCCACGCTCACCATCACGACGAAGGAGTCGCCCGGCTCTCGTCAGCGCAATGTGATGATCCTTGCGAGTGACTACGGCGCCACCAACGTGGCACTGGGGGATTCCGTCGTTGCGGTGGTGTTCCAGGGCAAGACCGCCGAGGCCGGCCGATTGATCGACTACTACGCCTGGGCCAATGGGCGGTACCTCGGCTCGTCGCTGTTGCCCTTCAAGGTCGCCGACATCGCCGCGGCGTCTGGTCGCGATCTGTTTGCCGTAGTGACGGATCCGTATCCCCGGCTCATGCGACTGCATCCGCATTGAGGCACCGACCAATCGGGTGCCTGATCCTGGCGGTCTCACTGGGCGTGGATGGGGAGGTGGCGCGAGTCCCGCGCCCGGTGCTATCGAGGCAATGGATACTCTGGAGCCAGATCAATGAATTCGATGGTCCGCAACGCGCCTGGGGCGAGTTGCATCATTACAAGATCTAAACTGCTGATCAAATTGATCGAGAAAGTCGTCCGGGGAGAGGTGCATCATTACAAATGCGCAACCGCTCCTCAAATTGATCTGCTGAAGCAGTGGGTGCCTCATGCCTTACTTGGCTTTCACTGCGCTCTCCTGCGTGATAGGAAACCACCAGCCCCTACCATTGATGGTAGTTGCGCGACCGCAACGGCACACTAAAATAGATACAGATCGACTGGCAAGATGATTTGTTGCCGAACCGACTATTACCTTGAAGTCAAAAAGGCCACAGATTGTCCCGAATTGAGGAGCCTAATGATGCCCAAATGTCGATGGCAATTCACGGTTCGAGGTTAGTCAGCGGCTTCCATCGGATCCGTGCTGTTCAGTACCGACCGTCTCGTCAACAGTACCCACTTGTCTTGGAGGACCAAATGACCGATCGGGCTAGTACCGCAGTCTTTGTCTCAGCATTGGTTTTGGGATTCACCGGAGCTCTTGTGCTTCCGTCCCCAGTTCAAGCAACGACAGCCACCCCCGATTGTGATAACGGGCACCTTGCAATGTGTAAGTCTGTGCAGACCTGCTATCAGAGTCCAGGCGGCACCAATGCCTGCCTCACCCAATTTTGGTATTACACCCGGTAACTACTAATCACGATTTAGTACATTGAACCCAGGAGGACTTATGCCCGAATTTGGGCGAGTGCGGCGAATAGGCAGTCTGGTTTGTTTGTTCACTCTGTGTGCCACGATCGCTTTCGTAGCGCCCAAGGCTTCAGCAACGCAGTCACACCCACCCTGCTTGGGTCACAGAGACAGGATTTGTCAGCAGGAACAGGCCTGCATCGGTACAAATCCGATTGTGTGTACCACGAACTATTACTACTGGGAGTAAGCTTGAATAGCACACCGCCTTCACTCAAGGCAGGAGCTCAGGCTCGTCAGCTCTGGGGTCGATGCATGCTCGGCCTGACTCTGGGGCTGACAATGGGTCTGGTAGTCTCTTTTGTAGTGCGTCATCGACACGCTCTGGCCGATAGCAGGTATTTCTCGCTATCACATTCGAACGTCAACCAGAGTCCGATCAGGGTCCTATTCGTATTTACTCCCGAGGACTGCGGTGGGAGTCTGAATATCATTGATGATCTCAATCTGCTTCAAGACAATGATCATTTGACAGTCTTGGGCTTGATGGGGGGAACCGAAGCCTCGGTGCCGGATTGGAAGGCAATTGTCGAAATTAATCGCATTGAGTTTCCGGTCCGCCTGATTGATCCCGCAGAAATGCACGATCTCATGGTCAGGCACAGTTCCGATCGAACGCCCTTGACCATTTTTTTTCGCTCCGATTCGGTCTTACGTATCTTTCTCGGCAACGACCCCGACAAGCGGCACGATTGGCTAGCCTCAGTCGGCTTCCCGATTATCAACTGATTCTGCACCCAGACTAGCTTTGCAACAACCGGTCGAAAGGGCTCCCAGTCAAATGAAGTCGCTGTCACTTTGGAACGGCTCCCGTTGCGGAATCGTACTGCTGTACTTGGTGGCCGCCCTCGTGTTGAGTTCGTGCCGAGAACCGGGGCAAACCACAACAGTCTTGCACCGTCCCAAGGGGATTTGGGACACGGCTGGTGGCGTCCCAAGGTCTCGTGCTCTCCTTCCGGACAAATGGGACACCACTGTAGTCGTGGGTCGTAGCGAGACAGACACTGCCTTAATTGATCCGTTTATGCTCGCCTCACTTCATGACACTGCAGTTGTATTCGACTTCGGCCGTAGCGCTCTGGCGGCCTTCGACCGAGCTGGCCAGCTGTTATGGCGGTTTGGCCGCAAGGGCTATGGGCCCGGAGAGTTTGCGCAAGTCAGAGACGTCAAAGCAACGCCTGACGGAGACATTTCTGTTCTAGACATGGGAACCAATCGAGTCACCATAGTGCGCCCGGACGGGTCGATGCGGCGAATGGTTACTCTCGCTGAATCACCGCACGCCGATCAACACCTACCGCTGCAGAATGGGCGGACGATGACGGCGACATTGGAAGCGCCTGGTACGTTCGCGTTCTTCGATTCCGTAGGGCGGCCCGAGCGGCGGGCCGACTTTCCCTGGGATGAGTTCCCGAAACTGGAAGCAATTGAGCGCCAGGGATTGCTGGCACGCGAAGGTCGTTCGAACCGATGGGTCGACCTCCTGATGGTTGGCGACGGCTGGTACTCATATGAGGGAGACTCAGTGCTGCCGTTTACCGGTCGTTTCATTGAGCACCTCGATTTTCCCAGTCTGATTGTCACTTCGAGTAGGTCGCCCGGCCGAGTGGACCGCAAGGTCCAAGTTCCTCGGGCCTCATACGGCGCAGTTGGAGTCGCCCTTCAGGATTCCGTAGTTGCGGTGCTCTTTGAAGGCACAAGTAAGGAAGCAGATCGCATCATCGACTATTACGCGTGGTCGTCCGGCCGCTATCTTGGCTCATCCATTCTGCCTCTAAAGGTTGCGAATATTGCTGCAGCCAGTGGTAGAGATCTCTTTGCGGTAGTAACGCAACCGTTCCCTCGCCTCATGCGGTTACATCCCCATTGAGTGATGCGACAACCTAAGCCAAACTAGGCGGCTCCTGTCCGAGCCTTATCGCCTAGTGAAGTGGCCCCGGCATTCTGAACAGGCGAGATCAGTGGACTCGCGGGCTTCCCGGGCGAGATTGCGCTCATTGCCAAGGAGCTTCCAATGTCGAGACGTTCCCGCCGCACTCGTGCCCCTGCCTTCAAGGCCAAGGTGGCCTTGGCTGCTGTCCGGGCGGAGGGCGCCCTCGCCGAGCTGGCCCAGCGCTTTGACGTCCACCCCAGGTCACGGCCTGGAAGGACCAACTCCTGACCTAGGCCGCCGCGCTCTTCACCGAGGGGGGCTGGTCCGCCGAGCCGCCGGTCGATGTGACCACCCCGCACGCGAAGATTGGCGCGCTGGCGCTCGAGAATGATTTATTAGAACGCGCGGTCGGCAAGGCCGGCCTGCTGAGCGCCAAGCGATGATCGACCGGACCCACGCCCTGCCGCTCACGCGGCAGGCGGCAGCGCTGGGGATCAGCCGCGGGGCGGTGTACTACACGCCACGCCCGGCCTCGCCCCTTGATCTCGCCCTGATGCGCCGCATCGATGTGCTGCACCTGGACTTCCCCTTCGCGGGCGCCCGGATGCTACCGCGCTTGCTGCGCCCCGAGTTTCCCGGCGTGGGGCACCGGCGCCACAGTACCCTGATGCGGCAGGTGGGGATCGCGGCGATCGCCCCGCAGCCGGGCGCCAGCCGCCGGCACCAGGCCCACCCGGTGTTTCCGTACCTGCTGCGGCACCGCACGATCACCCGGCCGAACGAGGTCTGGGCGATGGACATCACGTACATTCCGATGGCGCGCGGCTTCATGTACCTGACGGCCGTGATGGACTGGGCGAGCCGCCGCGTCCTCAGCTGGAGGGTCTCGATCACGCTCGACAGCGCGTTCTGCCTCGACGCCGTGGAGGAGGCGATCGTCCGGTATGGCTGCCCGGCGATCTTCAATACCGATCCGGGCGCCCAGTTTACCAGCGCGGCCTTCACCGGCCTGCTCCAGGACCACGGGATCCGGATCAGCATGGACGGACGGGGCTGCTGGCACGATAATATCTTCGTTGAGCGGCTCTGGCGCTCGCTCAAGTACGAAGAAGTCTATCTCCACGGGTACGATTCGGTAGCGGCGGCGGTGGCGGGGATCGGGCGGTACTTCGCGCTCTACAACACCCGGCGACCCCACTCCAGCCTGGCCGACCGCACGCCCGACCAGGCCTACTTCAGCCCGCTGTCCCTCGCGGCGGCCGCATGACCCACGCTCGCCGATCCACTGATCAGGCCCAGTGGCACTGTACAGAAAAGCGGAGCCACTTCACAGTCAAATGCACCCACGACAAGGCAGTCTCTCTCGCGATGCCGTTCCGTGAAGGCCTGGCTGAGAGTCACCGAATGCGCTCGCTCGAGTCACACCACGAATCGGCAATTGAGAATCGTTGTTTCCCTAACTAGAGCGATCCTGGCGCGAATTTCTTGCAGTCGTCACTTTGAGTTTGTCGGCATCGTCTACAACCTCGACCGCCTGTCTGCCTGGCGCCTCACCTGTGAATACAAATTAGATGCCAAAATGATTGAGACGCTCCCAGGCCGTGGAAGGCAATTCCGGGCGACTCCGTGTGCTAGGATTGCACTCCTAGTTTTCCTTGTCCTCCTCACCGGATGCTCGAGGCAGTCAGCTAGTGAAGAAGATGTCGGCGCGCGAGCCCGCGCCGACTCGGGCCGGAGCGGCATCAGCCTCCCAGTCGTCGGCGCCCAGGTCCGTCAGGGAGATCTGATCCTGACCATCCGCACCACCGGCCAGGTCCGCTCGGCCGGCGTGGCGCACTTGAAGGCCGAGAACACCGGCACGGTGGCGCAGGTCCTCACCCACCCAGGTGCCCGCGTCAGCCGTGGTGAACTCCTGGTCCAGCTCGACCCCAGACCGTTTGACCTGGCGGTCGACGAGGCCATGGCCGTGGAATCGCAGAGCGAAATCGCCTTTCAGGATATCGTCCTGCCGGATTCCATCGTCTCCGGTCAACCGGTCTCACCCGAGCGCCGCAAGAGCGCCGAGGCACGCTCGGGCCTCCTGGCGGCGCGGGTGCGGCTGGAGCGAGCCCAGCTCGATCGCGAACAAGCCACGATCAAGGCACCATTCGCGGGGATCGTGGATGAGGTCAGTGTCGCGGCCGGTGAGCGGGTCAGCGCGGGACAGGCGATGGTCTCGGTGGTCGATCTCGCCAATATCTGGGTCGAAGCCGCGGTACTGGAGCACGACCTGCCAGTGCTGCGGATCGGTGGCGATGCCTCCGTGGTCACACCGGCCGCCGGTGCCCAATCACTATCCGGCACCATCTCGGCGGTCTTGCCACTCATCGACAGTATAACTCGCGCCGGCCGGGCATTGATCAAGGTGCGCGGCGCGGCCGCATCTGACCTGCGACCGGGGATGTATGCCGACGTGAAGCTCGAGAGCGGCAGGCTCGCGGGCCGAATCCTGGTGCCGGCTGCCGCCGTGATCGAACGGGATGGCCGGCCGCTGGTATTCGTGGTGAAGCACGGCAAGGCCCAATGGGTCTACATCAATCCCGGGCGGAGCAACGGCAGCGATACCGAGGTTTTGCCCGACTCGGTGTCAGGCCAGATCCCGGTCGCCGTCGGGGACACTGTGATAGTGGAAGGCCATCTCACCCTCACGCATGACGCGTCGGTGCGAGTCACTGACGTCCGCGAGCGGATTCGGTAATGCCCGGTCGGCACCGACCCGCCGGGCTGCCATGTCACTAACGTCCCACTCGGTTCGGCGGCCGGTCACCACGGTCGCCGCAACCTTGGCGCTCTGCCTGCTGGGCGCGGTGTCCTTGAGCCGGCTCCCCGTCTCGCTACTGCCCGACGTCACCCTCCCAATCCTCACTATCCGCACCAGCTACTCCGGGGCCGCCGCCAGCGAGATGTCCCGCCTGGTGGCGGAACCAATTGAACAAGCCATCGCCGCGACTCCGGGGCTGGTCGAACTCCGCTCGGTCAGCCGGACCGGAGAGGTGACCACCACCGCCGCCTTTGCGTGGGGCACCGACATGGCCGTCACGGTGCTGCAGGTCCGTGAACGGCTCGACAACGCGCGGAGCCAGCTGCCGAGGGAGGCGGACCGGCCGACCCTGTTGACCAGTGACCCGGGTCAGCGACCGATTGCGGTCATCGGGGCCACCGGCCCCGGCGATCTCCGGTCGCTGTCCCACACCGTTCGTGAGGTCCATGCCCGCCGTCTCGAACAGCTCGCCGGGGTGGCGAGTGTGGCGGTGGTCGGCGGGCCGGAAGATGAGATCCGGGTCGATGTCGATCCAGGCCGGATGCGTTCGCTCGACCTCTCGCCGGCCGACATTGCCAGCGCCCTGTCGACAGCCAATGCCAGCGCAGCGGGCGGCACGATCCGGCGCGGGCAATTCCGCTTTTCAGTCCGGACCCTCACCGAATTCCAGTCGATCGCCGATATCGAGCAGGTGCCGGTCGGACCGCTCCGGTCGGGAATCAGGATCCGGGACATCGCCACGGTTTCCCTGTCGACCGCCAACCCGAAAACGGTGACCCGGCTCGACGGCCACGCCGCCGTCGGCCTGGTGGTGTACAAGGATGCCGGAGCCAACACCGTGTCCGTCACCGGCGATATCCAGCAGGCCATCGCCCAGCTGGCCCGCGAGTTTCCCGACGTTCACCTCACGGTGGTGGCGGCCCAGGCGCAGTTCGTCAGCGACGCCCTCTCCAACCTGGTCCAGGAAATCATCCTCGGCGGCATCCTCTCGCTGATCGTGATCCTGCTGGTGCTCGAGGATTGGCGTGGTTCGCTGGCCATTGCCCTGATCATTCCACTGTCGGTCCTGGTGTCGCTGATGTTCCTCCAGGCCCTCCACGTCACCATCAATGTCCTGTCGCTGGGCGGCCTGGCCCTCGGCGTCGGCCTCCTGGTGGACAATGCGATCGTGGTCGCCGAGGCGGCCAAGCGCAAACGGGAAGAGGGACTCAACGGATTCGACGCGGCGGTGATCGGGACCGAAGAGGTGGCCTCGCCGCTGATTGCCGGTACGCTCACGACGCTGCTGGTCTTCGGGCCCATCGTGTTCGTGCGCGGGCTGGCAGCCGCGCTGTTTCGTGACCTGAGCATCAGCGTGGTGGCGTCGATCACGGCCTCGCTGGTGCTGGCGCTCACCCTGATGCCGGTGATGCTGATCGGCCGCCCCAAAGGCGAGCAGCCCGGCAGGCCGGACCAGCTTTCGGAAGGCTGGCTGGACCGGGTACTCGGCACTCGCTGGGTCGCGATCAAGGCGTGGTGGCGGCGTCTGGCCACGGCGCTGCTGCACTGGTATGAACACACCCTCGACTGGTGCCTGGCTCGGCCGGGCACGGTGCTCCTGGCCACCACCCTGTTCTTCGGGCTGACGGCCTGGATGGCCATCCGTCTTCCCCGGGAGGTGCTGCCGCAGGTTGACGAAGGAGTCGTGGTGGCGGCGCTGTCCCTGCCATCCGGTACCACGATCGAGGAAACAACTCGCCAGGTCGCACGGGTCGAGGCAGCGGCGGGTACGCTG
This sequence comes from Gemmatimonadota bacterium, assembly GCA_039930765.1. Classification (GTDB taxonomy): domain Bacteria; phylum Gemmatimonadota; class Gemmatimonadetes; order Gemmatimonadales; family GWC2-71-9; genus DATEHG01. Next base: position 40,856 of record JBDTTF010000208.1, read on the forward strand.
GGTGCCACCAGCATTTACAGCCGGATCGGAGAGGCCACCGACGAAGAACTGTTGTCGGGCGCCGATCCGGGAACAGCGGCTACGGCGCAGCTCATCATTCCTGTTCCCGCCGGCAGGAATGCGGGCGACATGGCCGAACGGCTGCGCGCCGCGGTTCCCGATCTGGCGCAGGGCGCGCTGTCACTCGATCTCGCCGGTCAGTCCGAATTCGGCAGCCTGATCGGCCGGGAAGGGCGCACGGTCCGAGTCGAGATCTCCGGACTGAACCCGTCCACCGCCGAGTCGTGGGCTGACTCGGCACGTACCAGACTGAGGACGGTCACGGACCTGGCCGATGTACGGAGCGCCTACGCCGCGACCCAGCCGGTCGTCGAGATTTCCCTCGATCGACGGCTGATGGCTCAGCGCGGAATTACCCCGGACCAGGTCGGCAGCGCGCTCTCGGGCGCGCTCGGTGGCGTCAAAGCGACCGACTTTCGCGAGACCGATCGGCGGACTCCAATTTCGGTCCGGCTGGCGGGTGCCGCCAACGAAGATCTGGCCTCCGCACTCGGCACGCCGATCAAGGGAATCCCGCTCGCCCAGCTGGTCCACGTCACGACGCTCCGCTCGCCGGTCGAGGTGGTCCGGGCCGATCACCGTCCGGTCACCATCGTCGAGGCAGTAGTGCAGGGCGGCGGAACCGCCAACGCCGCCAGGCAGATCAGCGCGGTGCTCGCGTCGTTGCCGACCCCGGCTGGCCTGAGCTGGCGGGTGGCCGGCGCCAACACCGAACAGGAACGCACCACCGGCGAGTTGCTGGTGGTCGGTGTCCTGTCCGTGGTCCTGGTCTACCTGGTGCTGGCCGGAGAATTTGCCTCGTTCACCGTGCCGATGCTGGTGATGCTCGCGGTACCGCTGGCGGCGTGCGGTGGCATCGTGGTCCTCTGGATGACCGGCCAGAGTCTCAATGCCGTTTCGCTGATCGGCATCGTGGTCATGCTGGGACTGGCGGACAACGAGGCGGTGGTCAAACTCGAGGCCATTCGGGATTTCCGGAACCGGGGCCACTCGCCGGAAGAATCGGTGCATCTCGGCAGCAAGGCCCGACTCCGGGCCATCCTGATGACCTCGCTCACGACGATGGTCGGCGTGCTGCCGATGATGTTCAACCTCGGTTCCGGCGGGCAGCTGTATCAACCACTCGCGGCCGGAGTGCTGGGCGGCTCCATCACGGCGCTGATTGCCACCTTCTACGTCATGCCGACCGCCTACGTCGTGCTGGAGAAATGGGAGACCAAGCGCGCGCTCCGCCAGGCCGTCAGATCGGGCCGCGACGGATGAGGGCCCGGGTGTGATCCGGTGGTCCGCCGAGCGGCCGGCCATTGTCTGGTCGCTCGCCGCTGCGATTCTGCTGGCGGGTGGGGTGGCGCTGGCGCGGCTTCCGATCGCGACCCGGCCGCAGGTGGAGCTGCCGCGGATCGAGATCGCGAGCAGCTGGGCGGGCGCGGCACCCGAACTGGTCGAGTCCTACATCACTGCGCCGATCGAGGATGCGGTGCAGGGTGTTCGCGGCGTTCACGGGGTGAAGAGCACCTCCGCCGATGGCTATGCCAGCCTGACGGTCGAGCTGGAGCCCGATGCCGACGTCGAGCTGGCCCGGCTCAGCATCCTCGAGCGCCTCGAGTTGCTCCGGAAGGGATTCCCCGCCGGCGCCTCCGCGCCAACCGTCGGCAACTACGTCCCTGATGATCTGCGTGAAGAACCGCTGCTGACCTATGTCGTGTCCGGGCCGTATACGCCAGGCGCCCTGGCCCGAATCGTGGAGCGCGAGATCAAGCCCCGGCTCGATGCGGTGCCCGGGGTATCGGGATCGAGTCTCCAGGGAGGTGCCGAGCGCCAGATCTCCGCCAGCTTCGACCCCGCGCTGCTGGCCCAGCTGGGATTGGAACCGCAACGATTGGCGGCGGCGCTCGGCGTGGCCAGAGTGGTGCGTCCGGTCGGACTTGACCGCCAGGCCGGTGGCGAGCGCCCGGTCGTGCTCAAGGATCAGCCTCGCCGCATCGAGGATCTGAGCGAGCTGCCGGTTGAGGGCCGGGGTGGGATGGTGTTCCGTCTCGGAGATCTTGCCTCGATCCGCATGGATGAGGACGCCCGCGACCAGTTCTTCAGACTGAACGGGCAGCCCGCCGTGGCGATTGCGGTAGCCCGGCAGCCGGGCGCCGACGCGATCAAGACGGCGTCCGCCGTGCGCAGCGCCATGCATGCGGTGCTGCCGAATCTTCCGGTCGGAGTCACGACCAACCTGTTCAACGATTCCAGCGTCGATCTCAGCCACCAGCTGCGCGACCTGCTGCTGCGCGGCGGCGTCGCGCTGGCCATCGTGTTGCTGATTCTGGTGGTGACCCTGCGTCAGGCCCGGGCGGTGATCCTGGTGCTGGGCAGCGCGGCGGTCGCCATCGCGATGACGGCGCTGGGTCTCTACCTGATGCACATCCCGGTCAATCTGCTGACGCTGGCCGGACTCGGCATGGGGATCGGCATCCTGGTCCAGAACGGCGTCGTGGTGGTTGAGCGGCTCCGCACCGAACCAGACACCGTCGAAGGTCGGGCCCGGGCCGGACGCCGCATCGCGCCCGCCGTCCTCGGTTCGACCCTGACCACCGCCATCGTGCTGCTGCCGTTTCTCTATCTGCAGGGGGATACCCGGGCGGCGTTCGTTCCATTCGCGATCGCCTTTGCGCTGGCGCTGGGCAGTTCGGTGGTGACGGCATTGGTCATGGTGCCGGCCCTGGGCGGGGGCACCCGATCGCATGCGGCCCGCATGCCCCGCTTCGAGCGGGTCTATGGTTGGATCCTGATCCGGCTGCTGCGGTGGCGCTGGGTCACTCTGACGAGTGCCGCTGGCCTGCTGGGGTGGTTGAGCTGGGCGTTCGTGGTCAAGGTTCCGAAATCGTCGTTCAGTTTCTGGGGTGACCAGCGTACCGTCGTATCGGCCTCGCTGTCCTTTCCCCGTGGTTCCGATCCGGAGAGTCTCGACCGCGGTATGCGTGAATTCGAGCGGCTGTCGGTCGGTTTTCCCGGCGTCGAGCGGGTCGAAAGCTACGGCGGACGCGACGGCGGATCGATGCAGGTCACCTTTGCCAAGACCGACGAGTTCGGACCGCGGCCATTCGGGTTGCAGGAGGAGTTGACCGAGCGGGCCCTGCTGATCGGAGGCGCCCAGGTCAGCGTGAGCGGCCGGGGACCCGGATTCAGCGCGGGATACGGTGGCTCGGGCTTTGCCAATTTCCGGATCAAGGTGCTGGGGTATTCGTACGCCGGAGTCGAGCGCCTGGCCGGAGACCTCAAGACCAGGCTCGAGCGGATTCCGAGAGTCGAGTCGGTGGATATCAATGCGGGGAGCTTCGACTGGGGTTCGGAGAAGAGTTTCAGTGTGACTTTGACCCCTGACCGGAGTGCGCTGGCCCGCTACGGTGTGACGGCGCAGGACTTTGCCACGGCGGTGGCGCGTGAGGTTCAGGGACCGGTCGGCGCCGACCGTATCACGTTGAGCGACGAAGAACTGGATCTGAGCCTCAAGGCCGCCGGCGCCCGGGAACGTTCCCTCGCAGAGCTCCGCAACTCCCGGGTCCCAAACCCGACCGGCGCACCACTCCGCATCGGCGACCTCGCCACGGTTGATGAACGGGAAGGTGTGGCCCGGATCGAGCGCGAGGACCAGCAGTATGTGCGGATCGTGAGTTATGGCTTCCGCGGACCGGACAAGCTGGCGAGGCGGACCCACGAAGCGTTCATGAAGTCGATCTCGGTGCCGCCCGGGTATCAAACAGGGGATGATGTCTTCGACTGGCAGAATGACCAGAGTCAGCAGGGACTCTGGCTGGTCTTCGGCGTCGGCATCGTGCTGGTCATCCTGACGGTCGCCCTGATCTTCGATTCGGTCTGGGCCACCGCCATGGTCATGCTCGACCTGCCCCTCGCGCTCGGTGGAGTCGTCGCGGCCTTCTGGATCATGCGCGCCTCCTTCACCCGCGAAGCCGCGGTCGGGGTCATTCTCGTGGTTGGCCTCGCGGTCAATCACTCGATCCTGCTGGTCGACTCGGCGCTGGAGAAGCGGGGCACCCGAGACCGGCGAGTCCGGCTCTCGGCTCTCGCAATCGTGTCGGCCTGCCGGGACAGGGCCGGCATGATCATCCTGGTGACCGCGACGACACTGGGCAGCCTGATTCCGCTTGCGGTGGGGTCGTCGGCCGACACCCTGTTCGGCGCGATCGCATTGGCCACCGCGGGCGGGGTGATTGCCAGTACGCTCGGAGCCATGCTGGTCCTCCCGGCGATGCTGCTGCCGTTTCGAGGGCCGAAAGCCGGGAATCGAGAGTCGGGGTTTAACCCTTGAGTGTTGTTGCCGCGCAGCGGCGTCTTCGCCGAGCCCGGGCTCTGAGTCCGGGGCGGCTCAAAGAGTTCTCAGAAATCCTGCCGCGTAGCGGC
>JBDTTF010000209.1:0-2383 GCA_039930765.1 Gemmatimonadota bacterium
TGGCGACGATTTGCGGCATCTTCTCAGAGGTTCGGGATGGCACCCATACGAGCGAGGAGCATAGCCGTTTCCCGAGGGGCGGGCAAACCGTACTTTCCTTGCGAAAAATTTCACAAGCGGGTAGATTGGCGCCGATTCATGATGCCTGAAAAGCCGCAGGAACCGGCCGGACGAGAGTTGGGCCTGGGGTATAAATACGTCTCCCTGGGGCTCAGCTTTGCGGTGAGCATCACCCTGTTTGTCGGGGGCGGTTACCTGCTGGATCGCTGGCTCGGATTGCTGCCACTGTTCACGGTGGTCGGGGCGCTGGGTGGTTCGGCCCTGAGCTTTGTCTGGGTGTTCCGCAAGCTCAATGCAGACGAAGCGGCCGACCGGGCCGACCGAGGCAAGCGGTAGCGGTGAAGACACTGGGGCTTGGGGCCGGGCTTACTGGACTGGTCACCCTGATCCTGGTCATGGCGTGGGGTCGAGTGGGGCTGGTGCCGGGGATCATGACCGGGGCGCTGGCCACCCTGATCCAGCTGGTGGCGGTGAGGCGGCTGCGGCGGAACTATCGGGCCAGCAACGCCGAGTTTTTCGGGGCGGTCGGGGCTGGCATGGCGTTGAGGATGGCGGGGGTCGGCGTGATGCTGGCGGCCATGGTCCTTGATCGAGGCCTGTTTCCGCCGCTGCCGACCGCGCTGGGTTTTCTCGGGGTGCTCATCCCGTTGCTCTTCCTGGAGGTTCGGCAGTTCCAATGATGCTTCAGGCCCCGAACATCGGTGAAATGCTGCTGCATCACACCGCCGACGCCTGGTCGATCGAGACCCCGTTCGGTGAGGTGCACCTGCCGCGCTGGCCGGACCTGCATCTCGGTCCGCTCACCATCAATCTGTCCCCGACCAAGCACGTTGTCTTCCTGCTGTTGACCGCGGTGCTGGTTTTCCTGACCATGTGGCTGACCGGCAGGCTGCTGGAGAAGCAGCGGGCGGGCCAGACCGGCTCCAAGGGGTTTGCGGCCGGCATGGAAGGGATCGTCCTGTTTGTCCGGGACGATATCGCGATCGCCAACATCGGGCATGACGGCGCCAGGTTCGCGCCGCTAATCATGACCCTGTTCTTCTTCATCCTCTACGCCAACCTGCTCGGCCTCGTGCCCTACGGCAGCTCGGTCACCGGCAACCTGGCCGTCACCGCAGCGCTGGCCATCCTGGTGTTCTTCGTGGTCGAAATCAGCGGGATGCGGAAGCTGGGCGCCAAGGGCTACATGGGCACCATCTTTCCGCACATCGATGGAATCGACGGCCCGGGCGGGGCGCTCCTCACCGTCGCCATGGCGCCGATCGAGATCATCAGCAAGCTGGTCAAGCCGTTTGCCCTGGCGGTCCGTTTGTTCGGCAACATGACGGCGGGCCACTTCGCGATCCTGTCGCTGTACGGCATCATCTTCCTGTTCGGCTACCTGCAGGGATGGAACTGGGCCATCGGCCTGACGACGGCGGTGGTGGTGCTGGGAATCATGATGCTGGAAATCATCGTGGCCTTCCTGCAGGCCTACGTCTTTGCGCTGCTCAGTGCGGTCTTCATCGGGATGATGCAGCAGGAGCACTAGAGGGGGGGCAGGGGGGCAGCGGGGCAGAGGGGCAGGGGGCAGAACAGCACAAGACTCGGTGGTGGGCGGACGCACCACTGAGTCGGTAACCCGCCGAATGGCGGGCAAAGCCCGTTGGTCTCCGGACCGATGACGGGCCACGGACACGGCGTCGAGCCGGGAGACTCGGCGGACCGGCCGGCTGACGCACTACTCAATCCATCTTCCGACGACAAACGGAGCACCACATGCTGAACATCCTCGCCCTGTTCCAGGACGCCGTCACGACGGTTCCGAACTACGGCACCCTCGGCGCCGGTATCGGCCTCGGCCTGGCCCTGATCGGCGCCGGCATCGGCCTTGGCCGGATCGGTGGCTCGGTGGCCGAGTCGATTGCCCGCCAGCCGGAAGCCGCCGCTGATATCCGCGGCGCCGGCCTGCTGATCGCCGTGCTGCTCGAAGGCGCCACGATCATCGCGCTGGTCTTTGCCCTGCTGTTCAAGCTGATCAAGTAAGCGAGCCGACGATGATGCTATCACTGCTCGCGCTGGTCCAGGAGGGCGCGGAGCACGTGGGTCCGGGGTCGCCGTTCGAGGTCAATCCGGGGCTGATCATCTGGACCTGGGTCGTCTTCCTCGGTCTGTTCGCGGCGCTCTACAAGTTCGTCTGGCCTTCGATCCTCAAGGTCACCGAAGAGCGGGAGCGGACCATCGCCCAGCAGCTCGAGGCGGCCGAGAAGGCCAATCGCGAGGCCAAATCGCTGCTGGAGGAAAATCGGCGGATGATGGCGGAGTCGAAGGGCCAGGCCCAGTC
>JBDTTF010000210.1:0-4238 GCA_039930765.1 Gemmatimonadota bacterium
GGTGGAGCAGTTCACGGAACCTGGGATGGATGACACGGCTGGGACTGCGGGCCACGCTGACGACTTCGGTCACCCGGGGATCATCGAGACACTCAAGCAGCGCGCCGGATCCCACCATCCCCGACGCACCAAACAGCACGAATTTCATTTCGGTCCGGAGGGACGGCGAACAGCGGTCCGCTCGGGATCGGCCAGCAGCCGTTCGGCGAAGTCCACCCGTTCCGCCAGGTCGGACACCTCCTGGCGCAGCGCGGCAATCTCCTCCTGCACATCGGCCGAATGACCAAGCTGGCGGTCCGGCGTCACCTCCCAGTCGTAGACCAGCCTGCCTTGCTCATCCCTGAAGGCCCCGGCGGCAATCATGATGATGTCGTACAACGCCCAGAGCCCGAGGCCGCCGAGGGTGCAGGCCATCAGGATTCCAGACTGGATCTTGCCGGTGTAGAACCGGTGTCCGCCGAAGACACCGAGGATGACCGCAAGGATCAGGGTGACCAGTCTCGACTTGTCGGACACTTCCTCGCCGGCGTACCGTTCGGGCTGGTGCATCAGGGGCCTCTCTCTGCAAGAATTTCCCGGGCGGCTCGCTCGCCAGATATGATGGCGCCAGCCACGGTGCCGGCCTCACCACTGTCCTCGGTTGCCTCACCGGCGAAGTAGAGGGTGGTGGCCAGTGGACGGGCCAGTGCCGTGCGGGCCTGCTGCCCGCCGACCGTCACGTAGCTGTAGGCCCCCAGCGAACGGGGGTCGGCCTGCCAGTTGTGGAAGCGAGTCTCGATCAACTGCCCCGTCAGGTCAATCAGCCCCTGGAAAACCGCCTGCACGCTTTCGGCGGCGCAAAGGGCGATCAGGTCGTCGGGCTGCTGAGACAGTTCCGCCGCCCTGGGCCCGCCCAGCCACGCGGTGAGCCACGGAGTCCGAGCCGGCAGGGCAGTCCAGATGGTCCGGAAGGGAGCGTCTTTGATGTGGAAGAAGGCGGCGTCCCTGCTTTCGATCCCATCGAGCGACTCCCAGAAGCGGTTACGATAGCGCAACAACACCTTGAGCGCAGGTCCCATGGCCAGACCGGCCAGCGCTTCGGCCTTGTCACTGAGCGGCGGCTCGAACTGGATGGCCCCTGGGTGACCAGCATCGGCGGCAAGCACGCCGAGTGGCACCGTGAAGATGGCGTACCGGGCCCGGGCCTGCTGACGCAGGCCCCGATGCTCGATCGACACTTCGACGCCGGCACCGGACCATTGCACCGTCCTGACCACCGACTCCAGCCGGAGCTTCACGCGGTCATGATCGAGCGAGGCCACCATCAGATCCAGCAGCGGCGCATATCCGCCTTCGGGCCGGCCCTGGGGCGCCTCGAAGGTTGCATCACTGCTCCACTCTTCCGCGAGGGCTATGATGCTGGCCCGGGCCAGATCGGCGGCGTCAAACTGTTCGGCCAGCCGACAAACGCTTTCCGCCGCGTCGCTGAATCCCGGGTTGACCGCAACGGTGCGATCGAGCCACTGGCGGACCGATTGGTCCGTGGCCAGGTCGGCGGCGGGATCAAGCAACCGATGGATTTCGGGCATCCGGTCCTCCATCGGTTCCAGCGTCCGCCCGTTCCGCTCCCAGTGCTCCGCTCCAGCTGTCAGGTTCCTGATCCCCGCTTCACGCAGCAGGCTCAGGGTGGCCAAGCGGCGGCCGTGAATGAACTCAGCGCCGAGCTCGGTGGGCCCGTCGAGCGTCCAGATCCGTCCGCCTACCCGGTCGCGGGCCTCCAGCAGCAGCACAGTAAGCCCGGCCTCGGCCAGGCGGCGGCTGGCCGTGAGTCCCGCGGCACCCGCCCCCACGATGATCACATCGAATGCGATATTATTGGGCATGAATCTCACAGGTATCCATCACCTGACCGCGGTCTCCGCCGACATCCGGAGCAACTACCGATTCTATACCCGGGTTCTCGGCATGCGACTGGTCAAGCGCAGCGTGAACCAGGACGACGTCAGCGCCTACCACCTGTTCTACGCCGATGCCGTGGGCACGCCCGGCACCGACCTGACCTTCTTCGACTGGCAGATGCCCCGCGAACAGCGCGGCACCAGCAGCGTCAGCCGGACCCAGCTCAGGGTCAATGGTGGTGAGGCACTGGCCTGGTGGGAAGGCCGGTTTGGAGAACTTGGCGTGCCGATGAGCGGCGTCAGGGAACGGGACGGCCGACTGGTGATCGACTTCGAGGACCCTGAGGGCCAGCGCCTGGCACTGGTCGACGATGGCGGAGCCGGTACCCCACCGGTACCCTGGCTGGCCGGCCCGGTGCCAACCGAATTCCAGATCCGCGGACTGGGACCGCTGATCCTGAGTGTGCCGGTTCTCAAGCCGACGGATGCCCTGCTGACCGACGCGCTCAATATGCGGCGGGTCCGCGAATACACCGAGCCGGAAGACAACCGCACCGTGGTCCAGGTCTACGAGATGGGCGGCGGGGGCCCGCACGCGGAACTCCACGTGGCCGTTGAGCCGAACCTGCCCCGGTCCCGGCTCGGCGCCGGCGGAGTCCATCACCTGGCGCTGCGGACTCCGTCGATCGTGGAGTACCACGGCTGGACCGCCCGGCTCAACAGCCTGCACATCGGCAACAGCGGAGAGGTCGACCGGTTCTACTTCCGGAGCCTCTACTTCCGCGAGCCCAATGGCATCCTGTTCGAGATCGCGACCGATGGGCCAGGATTCTCGGTGGACGAAAAGGCCGAGACTCTGGGTCAGGCCATCGCGCTGCCCCCGTTTCTGGAGGGGCGGCGGGCCTCGATCGTGGCCAACCTGAAATCGCTCGACTGAGCAGCTGATCAGCGGGCCGGCGACTGCTTCGAGATCCAGCCCCAGGCGTCACGGTTGATCCAGTCGGCCACCGGGGTATAAAAGTGACTCCGGCCCTCGAGCTCACGGTAGTGAACGCGGAACCCCTTCCGGACCAGGAAGTCGTGAGTCTGGCGCTCCACCCGGATCGGGATGACCTGGTCCTGGTCGCCACCATACAGCGCGATTGGCAGCTTCCGCACCGCCTGGTCCACGATGCCGTAGTACTCCTCCTCGATCCCGTTGGCGTAGACCATGGCCCCGGCGAAGTACTCCGACTGCCGCATTGCCGCGTCAAAGGCCAGGTACCCTCCCATCGAATAGCCGAACAGGTAGATCCGGCTCGAATCGATCCTGACCACCCCGCGTGCGTCTTCGGCCAGGCAACGGAAGATCGCCGGGGCCACCGCTTCGTAGCTCCGCAGGCGCGGGAGCTCCGGGGCAATCAGCACGATTCCCTGCTTCCGGGCCAGCTTCTGCCATGGCTCCATCAGGTCGTTCGGCTCACCGCCCGCCCCGTGCAGCAGGACAATTGCTGGCAGCGCCCTGCCCGAATCGGGTGAATAGAGCTGGTAGGTGTTACTGCGATGTTCGCAGTTGGCGGAACGGACGATGACCCCTGGCTGGATCTGCTGGGCAGCGGCCGGCGCCGGCACCAGGATCAGCCCGATAACCATCAAGCCCCCGGGTACCGCAATTCGCATCTGATCCCCTCCGGTTCACCAAACCCGTCACTCCCGAACACGCCACGACCGCCGGAGCAGACGCCCCGGCGGCCGTGGTCCTGCACCATCCGGGAATCAGTTCAGCTTTGCGCCGCGGCCAGATCCCGAATCGACTTCGACAGCATCTTCACCTTGCCGCCGTCGGTGGAACCGGCACCATCCGCGTCGACCGTACCGGCCAGCGCGTTCAGGGCGTCCTTGCGAGCCGAGCCCGACAGCTTCTCGGCGGAATCAAGTCCCTTGCGGACGGCGGAGAGCTTGCCGCCAGCCAGCCCCTTCGACCGCTCCAGCTGGTCGGCGTAGGCGCGGGACAGGGCAAAGGTGGCGGGCCACACGATCTTCGGCTGGCCCTGGACATTGAGATAATCGAGGTGCACCGACTTGGCCGCATCCAGCTCGTTCTGCGAAATGAAGCCGCTCGGGGTCAGACCGAAGACGTCAAGTCCGCGGGAAATCTCGGAGCTGACGATCACGCCGTTGTACCAGTAAGCCGACCAGGAACCGCCATTGCCCATCTTGGTGGAATCGACCGGACCGCGGTCGAAAAAGGCGATTTCCTTCGGGTGAGCCGCATCGGTCCAGTCGAACACCGAGATGCCGCCCTGGTACCAGGCCTGAACCATGACGTCCCGCCCCGGGATCGGAATCAGCGAGCCGTTGTGGGCCACGCAGTTCTCGAAC
>JBDTTF010000211.1:0-9780 GCA_039930765.1 Gemmatimonadota bacterium
CCGGGAGTGGGCCCGCAGCACCACATACGCCGAACCCCGGCGGGATGAGGTGATGGGCACCAAGAGCAACCGGATCACCAGCTCCACTCGGCATGACAACTTGGGCGTGCTGATCACCGACACCTATCTATACAACGCGGACGGCAGCCGCCGGCAGGACGACGAGTGCCATCCGGGCTGCGCCGCCATCCAGCTGTTCCAGTACGACAGCCTGGGCCGCGCCGCCCTGATGGCGGACCTCGGTGGGGCGCTGGGCACCTGCAGCTACGACCCGCTGGGGCGGATTGCGGTGAGCTGCGATGCCACGGCATCCGGCAAGCGCATGGGACTGACCTACGATGGGAACAGCGTGGTTCGGGCCAGTCAGCCGATCGACAATCAGGCCGTGGCCGGCTACTCCTTCGTCCACGGCCCGGGCACCGATGATCCGCTGCTCGGCTATCAGGCGTGGACCACCGGGCACCTGCACGTCTATTACATCACGGACGGGCAAGGGCGGCAGTTCGCCGTGGCCACCAAGGCGGGGGTCAAGGCCGATACCATCGCCACCTTTTCGAATGACGGCGGGCGGTACTCGGGCGGCGCCACCAGCGCCTATACCTTTGGCGTGGCCCGGCCGATCAGCAGTGGCAGCGCCACCGGGGTGAGCTACTTCCGCAACCGGATGTATGACCAGGCCACCGGCCGGTTTACCCAGGAAGACCCGTCGGGCATTGCCGGTGGGGTTAATCTCTATCAGTATTCCGGCAACAGCCCGGCGAACTTTAGCGATCCGTTTGGGTTGTGTCCTGACAAGCTCCTCGATGAGAACGGCAAGTGTCCTGGCGGACTCACAATCGGCGAATGGAGAAAGGTCCTTGAGAGCCTTGCCCATATGTCCATGGAGGCCATGACTAGGACGTCTACACTACTTGGGGAGGGGCAGATTACCAGCCGCAACGCAGCTTCAAATGAGTACGGCTCGGTGACCGGCTATGCGCCTGGTACAGTTCGCATCAATCGGACCAGTGTCAGTGGTAGCGTTTTTGATGATCCAGTCATCCTTCCCAAGACCCTTATTCATGAGGGCAGGCATACCCAGCAACTCGAGGGCAAGGCGGCTGGGAAGGAGGCTGTTGAATACGTTGAGCACAATAAACAAGCGCTTGAGGATGATGCATATGCCTACGAAGCAGCGAACTATGTTCCATAAATTGTGGCTCCTCCCCTTGGGGCTACTCATTCTCGCGGCCTGCGCGCAGCACAATCGGCCTGCCTTGGTGATGCAGTCAGGCGAAGGGGATTCTACAGTGCGTGATCATGAGGACAGTACCCAAGGATTTACCGATGGGCCTAACGAGATCAATGCGTCCCCTCGCCAAGCGACAGAAAGGCGAATGAAGGTTCTCGTCGAGTGGAGTCGGTCATTCAAACAGGCGCACGGTCAATTCCCGGAGAAGATTGAACAGATCGCGCAGCCGGATACCTCCGATGCGAATTTTTTACCTCGCGAGAGGTGGTGGTCGGACGGGTGGAAGCATCGCTTCAGATACGCGCGCACCGGAGATTCGTTCGAACTGCGTTCTGCGGGAGATGATGGCAAGTTCTACACTCAGGATGATCTGGTTTCTGGTTCCGCAAGGTGATGATTTGTGCTTGGCTAAAGATCCCGGACAGTACCGGTTGGAGAGGTGAGGGCAGAACCAATCGAGCGGTTCATCAAGTTGGGCGGGGATGAGCTCATTGCGCCTCAGCTTGCCTCTGTTGGCTGAAAGAACGACGGCCTCGCGAGACAGCCTTCGTTTCCAGGTCCAGCGTCACTCTGAGTCGTGTGCGGCTAGGCTGGGGGATCCCAACCGCGCCTTGATCGCGTCCAACGTTCGTTAGCGCGCTTGCAGGCCCTGATGTAGTTGGCCTCTCAGAAGGTGCACATCGATGATTCAGCCCGGCCCATTGGCCGGGCTTTTCATTCTGCTCCGGCAGTATGGCCCGGGGCACCGGATACCAGGAGCCTCGGCGGGACGAGGTCATGGCGGCCAATAGCAACCGGCTGTTGAGTGCCAGCCGGCACGACAACTCCAATGTCCTGATCACCAACAACTACTACTACAACCTCGACGGCAGCCGCCGGCAGGACGATGAGTGCCATCCGGGCTGTGCCGCCATCCAGCTGTTCCTGAACCGCCCCGGGATTGCCGGAGACTCCATTCCTTGAGAGGTTGGAGCCATGCCACGATCATCACGGTGTTCGCCTGAGGTGCAGGAGCGCGCGGTCCGGCTGGAGCAGGAGCACCTGGCAGAGCAACCTTCGCAGTGGGCCGCGATCACCTCCATCGCGGGGATGTTGGGCTGTACGGCCGAGACCTTGCGCCGGTGGATGCGACAGCGTGAGCGGAATGCGGGCCAGCGCCGGGGGCTGACCACGCCCGAACAGCAGCGGGTCAAGGTTCTCGAACGCGAGGTGAAGGAACTGCGCCGCGCCAACGAGATCCAGCGCAAGGCGTCGGCGTATTTTGCCATGGCGGAGCTCGACCGCCGCGCCGCTACGGGGCCGAAGTCACTGGAACTGCTACGAGAGCATGGGCCAATTCAACCCCAAGACTTCATGCGCTGGGGCATCCGTCGCCGAGTTGCTTCGGTGAAGGAACTGGAGGCGGAGGGTACTGAGCTCAAGCAAGCGTTTGCCGCACTCCGCTCCTTGATTTGAAATCCTGCGCAAGCCTGTGTCGATTGCTGTGTCGTTTGATGCAGATTTGATTCGACGCCGCGAATGCCCCACCCAGGCATATCCCGCGGTCTGTCAATGATTTGCCGATATATTGTCGGACTTCAATCTCAGTTGAAGGGGCCTGATAAGCGTGAGGTCGGAAGTTCAACTCTTCCCAGGCCCACTTTGAAGCTGTAAGCCATAAGCCATAAGCTATTGGCTATTGGCCGTTAGCCGTTCGCGAAAAGCGAAAAGCGAAAAGCGAAAAGCGAAAGCGAACAGCAAACAGCAAACAGCAAACAGCAAACAGCGAACAGCGAAGAGTGAGCAGCGAGCAGCGAACAGTCGGTGAGTCAGAGGAGTGCGCCCCGCCGCCCGATTGGGTTGGCGGGGTTTTGGTTGGTTCCCGAGCGGGTTGGGTCATGAAGCGCCAAACGGAGCGGTGTGATTGAAATCATGCCAGGTGGAGTAGGTCCCTCAAGCGCTTCGCGCTTTCGGGATGAGGTGCAGGGGGGCTGTTCCTGTTCGCTTTTCGCTTTTCGCGCAGTTGCTCCTAAGATTCCCGCATGATTCCGTTCTCAGTGCTCGACCTCTCTCCCATCCGCCAGGGTGACACCCCGTCCCACGCGCTGGCCAATTCCCTAGACCTGGCTCGGCACGTCGAACGCTGGGGGTACCGGCGGTTCTGGCTGGCCGAGCACCACAGCATGCCGGGGATCGCGAGCGCGGCCACGGCGGTGGTAATCGGGCACATCGCGGCGGGGACGAGTTCGATTCGGGTTGGGTCGGGTGGGGTGATGCTGCCGAATCACGCGCCGCTGGTCATTGCGGAACAATTTGGTACGCTGGCGGCGCTGTTTCCTGACCGGATCGACCTGGGATTGGGCCGGGCACCGGGAGCCGACCATACGACGGCGCGGGCGCTGCGCCGCACGCTGGATGTGGGGGCGAGTTCGTTCCCTCATGATGTACTGGAATTGCAGCGGCTACTCGGGCCGCTGGTGCCTGGAGCTCCGGTCACGGCCGTACCGGGCTATGGGTCCGAGGTGCCAATCTGGTTGCTCGGCTCCAGCCTGTATAGCGCGGAGCTGGCGGCGGTGATGGGGCTGCCGTTCGCCTTTGCGTCACACTTTGCGCCGGCGGCGCTGTTCGATGCGCTCGAGCTGTATCGCCGAACCTTCCGCCCTTCGGCGCAACTCGACCGGCCGTACGCGATGGCCGGACTCAGCGTGTTTGCGGCCGAGACCGATGCGGCGGCACGCCGGCTGTTCACCTCGCAGCAGCAGCAGGTCATCAACCTCCGGAAGGGGACCCCTGGCCAGCTGCAGCCGCCGATCGAGCAACCTGACTGGCAGCCGTGGGAACTCGCGGCGATGGAACCGATGCTGAGCAGTGCGGTGGTGGGTTCACGCGACACCGTGCGGGCTGGGATCACCGAGTTCATTCGACTGACCGGCATCGACGAGTTGATCGTCACGGCGCAGATTCATGACCATGCCGCTCGGCTGCGGTCGTTCGAGATGGTCAGTCAGATTCGGGATGAGTAGGCAGGACTGCTCGGGAAGAACAGGTTCCGGGTGGGCTGCTATCTGGGTTAGGGCGCCGCGCCCGCCATGGCTCACAGCGTGGCGGCCACTCATGAATCCTGATCGATCGTGGCTTGGGGTGCGAGTTGGCAGATCAGGACCTCGAGACTGCCTCGCGGGGAGCCAGAGTATGGGTCATGGCAGGAAAGGTTGCTTAGTCGGCGGCTGCGCCGCCGTCTCGCAATGACGAGCGTTGGGTGATCAGGACCGGCCCCTCTGGGGCCGGTCTCTTACGTAGAATGCATCAGTCATTGCGAGGAGCTCACGCAGTGAGCGCCGAAGCAATCCTGCCGGTGAGATCACTGGCGATGAGTGAAGTCACGGGAATCGTTGAGCAGGTTGCTGCGTCGGCGGCTGCGGCGCCGTGTGCAATAACTGGAGTTGGCCTTAGGGTCGGTCTATGGTGTTCCGGACCGGGCCTCGCTGATCTACCGAGATCAGCGAATCCACTGCGCTAGCGCACGCATTGCGACGATTGCCGCGGCCAGGGCGAGCATCAGCCGACGATCGGAGGTCGGTAGTTCCCGCGCCGGCCTGACCAGCAGGGCAACGACGCCAACCATGACCGCGCTCTGGACTACCTCCATCGACGCGAGCAGGAACCTGGCCATTAACCCCGACCCAGGTTACCGCGCCTCGGCGCTCGGTTTCCTGATGTATCCGCTACGTTGGGCACGATGCCTGCCTTCGGATGGAGAGCGTCCGGCCTTCAACGCGAGACTGGCCCGGGATCGGCGTCGGATCGGCGGACTGCCTCGCCGAACTACACCACGATAGGGAGGGGCAGTGACAATCCTTCCTGGCCGCCATTGGGTGTACCGAGGTGTGTCGCCCTGATCCAGCGAGGTGGCGGCCAAGGCGCTCGATGCTGGTCGCCCGGATCCAGAGTTCGGTGTATGGCGAGGGAGGTTGCGGGTCGACGGCTATGCCGCCTCCTCGCAATGAGCGACGGCCAACCGCGCCGAATGCTGCGATTGCATGCAGCGCCCCCAGGCCCCTGCGGAGTTCCGAGCGTCCTCAAGGGGGTTGCTTAAGTCGGGCGGCTGTGCCGCCTCCTCGCAATGAGCGACGGCCAACCGCGCCGAATGCTGCGATTGCATGCAGCGCCCCCAGGCCCCTGCGGAGTTCCGAGCGTCCTCAAGGGGGTTGCTTCGTCGGCGGCTGTGCCGCCTCCTCGCAATGACGAGCGTTGGGTGATCAGGGCCGGCCCCTCCGGGGCCGGCCTTTGTCCTACTCCGTACTGTCATTTCGAGGAGATCACGGAGTGAGCGACGAAGCAGGCTTGCTGGCCGTGCGGAGGGCTTCTTGACTTTTGCCCTTAACTGTATATACTCAGTATATGGATATGCACAGTGGAATCGTCATTTCCAAGGCTGATGGCCGCCCGATGTACCTCCAGATCATGGAGCAGGTCAACCAACGGGTGGCGGTGGGGGATTGGCCGCCGGGGCATGACATCCCCTCGATCCGGCAGCTGGCGGTGGAGCTCCAGGTCAGTGTGATCACGGTCAAGCGGGCCTACCTCGAACTGGAACGCGAGGGCGTGATCGTGACCCAGCACGGCAAGGGATCGAGTATCGCCATCGGTGCCCATCCCGGCCCCGCCTTGCTGGCGGGCAATCTGGGCCGGCACCTGACGGAAGCGGCACGACTGGCAGCGGCGCTGGGACTCAGTGACCGCCAGCTCACCGAACGACTGCGGAACGCGGCGGAACAGTTGAAGGAGGAGCGGCAATGAGTGATCTGGCCATTCGATTCAGCGGTGTCGGCAAGGACTATCCCCACTTCACGCTCGACAACATCGACCTGGAGTTGCCGGCCGGCGGGATCATGGGGTTCATCGGGGCCAATGGCGCCGGCAAGTCGACCACCATCCGGATCCTGATGGGATTGATCCATCAGGACCGGGGCACGGTCGAGGTGCTGGGCCGCCCGATGCCCAAGGAGCAGGCCGCGATCAAGGCTGATGTCGGCTACGTGTCGGAGGACATGCGGCTGTACAAGTCGGCCACCCTGGACTGGCACATGAAGTTCGTGGCGCCGATCTATCCCGGCTGGGACCAGGGGTACGCCGAGGAGTTGCTGAAACGGTTTGATCTCAAGGCGGAGCAGGGGATCAAGGGGCTGTCCCATGGCCAGCGGGTCAAGGCGGCACTGCTGCTGGTGCTGGCCAGGCGGCCACGCCTCCTGGTGCTCGACGAACCGACCACCGGGCTCGACCCGGTGGCGCGCCACGAGGTGCTGGGGGAGTTGATGGCGGTGCTGGCGGATGAGCGGCGTACCATCCTGTTCTCGTCCCACAACACGCTCGATGTGGAGCAGATCTCCGACCAGATCACCTTCATCGACCGGGGCCGGATCATCGCCGCGGACGACAAGGAGAGTTTTCTCGACCGCTGGCGTCGGGTCCGGCTGGCCGTGCCTACCGAGGTCACCTTGCCAGCGCTGCCGGGAGTGATCGACACCACCCGCAGCGGGCACCTGGCGGTGATCACCGTCGACCGGTACGACCCCGCCATGGCCGCGGCCTATGGTGAGGCTGGCGCTACGGTCTCGGTGGTCGAGCCGATGACGCTGGAGGAAATATTCGTGGCCAATGTCCATGGCCGCCGGGAACGGTGCGCCGCATGAACTACCCGATGGTCAAACGGCTCATCCTGAAGGACTGGTATCTGATGCGCGCCGCCATCGCCGGATACCTCGGCGCCGGCGCGCTGGGGCTGTATCTCCTCACCGTCGGCAGCGAGGCGGCGTTCACCGCCGGCTATATTCTGCTGATCACGGTGCTGATCGCGGTCGGCATGCATCTGGCCATGGTGACGGTGGTGGTGGAGCGGACCGAGCACACCCTGCCGTTCGTGATGAGCCTGCCGATCTCGCCGGCCGAGTACACGGCGGCCAAGATCCTGGCCAATGTGCTGATCTTTCTGGTGCCGTGGGCGGCCCTGTTCTCCGGCGCAATCGCGATCATTTCGATTCTGGTGGATGTGCCGGATGGGCTGATTCCGTTCGTGACCGTGGTGCTGCTGGAGATCTTCGCCGCGTACTGCATCGTCCTGGCCGTGGCAGTCGTCAGCGAATCCCAGAACTGGACCATCGGCGCCACCGTCGTCGGCAACCTTGGCCTCCAGGCCTTTCTCTACTACGTCTCCCACTTGCCCGGGATGGCGGCAGCGAATACCGGTCCCATGGCGGTCTGGAGTCCCGCGATCGTGGCGATCGTGGCGACCGAGCTGGCAGTGATTGTCGGCTCGATCGGGGTTACGTTCTGGCTGCAGGGGAGGAAGCGGGATTTCATTTGAGTCGACTGTGGGGAGGTCGAGGGTCGAGGGTCGAGGGTCGAGGGTGGACGGTCGAGGGTCGACGGTCTCTCCAAATCGTTACCCGGAACCCTATACTCGGGAACCGTGTACCATCAACATCGCCGCCTAAGCCCGCCCGGGAGCAAGTGCAGTTACCACCAACAAATTGAATCGGCGGGGCGATTCGAGATCAGGGTGCAATCGGAGCGGTCCGTGGCCTTCCGCGTCGCGCAGCGACCGTGTGCTTCCGCGGCCTTTCGGATGGTTGCGGCAGCTGTGCACCTCAACTCCGGGCAATCGTCCCCAGCGCGCTATCCCCCACCCGAACCCGAGGTCGCTCCATGCCGCTGCCGGCCAGCCACCGAGGAACCCCGGTACCCCTGCTGCTCAAGTCCGCCGCCCTGGTGGCCCTGCTCGACGGGATCCTGGCCACGATGATCTACGTCGTCGTGCTGCAGGTCATCACGGTCACGCAGCTGTTCCAGTCGATCGCCAAGGCGGTGCTGGGCCAGGCGGCATATGATGGAGGGTTGGGCACAGAGGCGGTGGGACTGGTGATGCACTTCAGTGTGGCGCTAACCTGGTCGATCATCTATTGGCTGCTCTGGCAGCGATGGGCGGGACTCCGGCGGTTCCGGGACAGGTGGGGCCCGATAGTGGTGGGACTGTTCTACGGCCCATTGGTCTGGGTCATCATGGACCTGGTGGTCATGCCGTTCACCCACAACAAGCCGACCCCGGTCTCGGCCGGAATGTTCTGGGTAATGCTGGCCGGCCATGTGGTGTCAGTGGGAATTCCGATCGCGGTGGTGATCCACCCGCCGGTCGACAGTTGAGGTAGCGGCACCTCAAGTCCAATTGCCACTGCAACTAATATCGCGGAGGCGCGGAGTACGCGGAGGTTCGCAGACAACGGCGTCGTTGTGGCCTGATGATCCTGAACTCGAGCTGTGGTTGCCGTTTACAAATAGACCCTGCTCACGTTGGTGATTCATTTCTGAGTCGCGCGCCGAGCTATCTGCCTTGTCTGTGCGATCTGTGTTCCACAACAAACCGGGACTCACGAATCAGGGGCAGCCGGACTCCGACCGCCGCGCAGCCACCTCGACCCCGACCACCAGCGTGTTGCCACTGGCGTGGACATTTCGCAGCGTCATCTGACTCGCCGCCAGGCAGCCGCTGACCGGGATGCGCGGTCCGGGCAGGGCAGGGCGAGTGGAGGCCTGGGCCAGGCGCCCGGCGAGGTCCCACGGATGGGCTGTCAGAGCCTCGATGGCCTTGGGCTTGAGGACGGTCAGCGTCCCGTTGCAGAGGACCCCGTCGGTCCGCACATCGGCCCCGGCGATGGTCAGCTGGTTGCCCACGATGACCGGTACACCGCTGATCCAGACCGGACAGCTCAGCATATCGGTGGCGGCCGTGGCCGACAGGGTGATCCGGCCGTTCTGGATCTGAAAGGCGTTTCCCTCTGTGGTCAGTGCCAGCCGGACGATTCCGTTGTTGCCCTTGGCGAGTTCCTCTCCCACCAGCAGGCGACCATCGGCCTCACTCAACTTCAGATCATAGCGGCCTGACCGATTCCCGGTCTGAGCCGCCAATGGCAGCGCCACGCCGAGGGCCACAGCTGCGAGAGAGATGCATCGATTCAAGTTCACTGGTCCCACCTCCGATACTGGATACCCCACCAATGATAGGTTGGCTCGGCCCGCCACGCTCCCTCCAGCTGTCTCGCCGGTTCAAGCCATCCGGAGTCCAGGCCGTGACCGCAGGAACAGCTAACCGCGGAGTAACACGGACGCTGCGCGACACGGATGAACACGGATCGATCGAGCCATGCCGCGAGTCCACCCAGCCCCGCGGTCACCTGAACTATTTGTAAACACCCAATAATCGCCGGTTGCCTTGCATCTCGTCAGTCGGCACTGCCGCGAGCCCTCCGTGTTTGGATTGTCGTAGATACACGCAGGCACAGCTAGCCGCGGAACAACACGGACGCTGTGCGACGCGGATGAACACGGATCGATCGAGCCATGCCGCGAGTCCACCGCGTCCCTCCGCCACCAGAGCTGTTTGTGAACAACAACTCGCCGCAAGCTGCCTACCGTCTCATCGGCCTACTCTGCCGGAAACCCTCTGTGTTTGGATTGTCGCAGATACACGCAGGCACAGCTAGCCGCGGAACAACACGGACGCTGTGCGACGCGGA
>JBDTTF010000212.1:0-8292 GCA_039930765.1 Gemmatimonadota bacterium
CCTTGACCCCCTGTGCCATCAGCAGGCCAACCGAGGCCACGATGACGCCGGCGCCAATCAGGAATTTTGATCTGGGTTTCATATGCCCCCCGAAGTGACTCGAATTCTCTATCTATTATACACCGTCGGCGCCCCGGCGCCTCCCCCCGGAAATCATGCCACCCTCAACGCCTCGGCCGCCGCCTCGCTGGTCAGGTCGCGAGGCCCCAGCTGGATGCCAACCCGGCGCAGGAATTCGTCGGGCGGCGTACCTCCGGCAAAGATCCAGACGAAGTCGTTCTCCAGTTCCCTGCGTTCACCCCGCGCCTCGAGGATTACCGTGCGGGACTGGATTTCCCTGACCTGGGATTCGAGCAGGATCTCGATCGAGCCGCTCCGCCGGCATTCCTCCAGCCGCTTGGCGTTGCGCTCCTTGATCCGGCCGAAGGCACTCTGCCGGTACGACAGCACCACTCGATTGCCCCGCTGCACCGCGAGTCCCATCGCCGCTTCGACCGCACTGTCCCCTCCGCCCACGATCAGGATCCGCTTTCCGGTATAGGCCTCGGCGTCGATCAGCGAATACATGACTTTGGGCAGATCCTCGCCAGGCACCCCCAGCTTGCGGGGCGACCCCCGGCGGCCCAGGGCCAGCACTACCGTGCGGGCCAGGTAACTGCCCTTGAGTGAGCGCAGGGTGAAGAGTCCGTCAGCGCCGCGGGCGATTTCATCGATACGCTCATGGGCATTCACCTTGAGCCCCGAGTCCCTGGCGATCTGCTGCCAGAACTTGAGTAGGTCCTCCTTGGAGAGCTCGAGCTTGCGAAACTTGCCATGCATCGGAAACTCGACTGGACTGGTCAGCACCAGTTTCTGCCGGGGATACTGGGCGACCGTCCCGCCAAGCTCACCCTGCTCGAAGGTGACATAGCTCAGCTTCTTCTCGATGGCTCGAAGCGAGGCGCTCAATCCGCCGGGGCCGGCGCCCACGATGGCCACATCAACCACCTCAGAATCGCGCGGTCCGCGGTTGAGCCGCTGAGACACCGTATCGACGCAATCACGCCCCTGGTTCACGGCGTTCTTGATCAGGGCCAGTCCGCCGAGCTCACCCACCACGAACAGGCCCGGAACCGAAGACTCGAACTCGGGAGAAAGGGCGGGTAGATCGGCGCTGAGACTGGGCGGCGCCATCACGATCTCGATGGCGCCGACCGGGCAGGCATTTGCACAGAGCCCGTGGCCGATGCACCTGGGCCCATTGACGATCGCTGCCTTGCCGGCGATGACGGCGAGCACATCGCCTTCGGGGCAGACCACGGTGCAGGCGCCACAGCCGATGCAACTCGAGATATCAATGCGGGGATGCTGGGCCTTCGGGCCCTCGGTGGACAGGTTGGCCTTGGCCGCAGCGGCCAGCGCCGATCGCTCGCGCTGGGCAGTGCGCCGCATGGCCCGAACTACCGGAACAATCAGGAAGAGCCCAAACCCCAGATAGATCAGGAAATTGACCACGCCACTCTCCAGGTTCGCGGCCGACCAGTTGACTGGCCCCGCGGCCATCAGATTAACAAGAAATGGTACACCGTCATTGCAATTTCTCCAATCACTGCCGAGCGATTGCATCGAAGCGATACAGCTGCAATAAATCGTCACGATGCCAGCCATGGGATCAATGCGTAAGTACTTGGCAAGCATTGCGATAGGAAATCGCGACCGGTTCGTTGACCGGGTGTCATCCTTGCAAAGCAGGAGCCGTACCGGGCACTAATTCCATCCCGCCAGACCACTTCCCGGACCGGGGTTACGGCAGGCCGGAGACGTTCACAACTCTGACACCGAAAATGCGGCAGCCGCCATTGAAGATTGAATCAACCATCCGCCAGTCCCTGCCGGTCCGCCGCTCCTCGGATGGACTGGCCCGTCCGATCATCGTGTCCGGGGGACCTGCCAAGGATCGCGGCCGGCGGAAACGCGACCAGCGGCCGCCGCAAGGCCGGCCGAACCGGGGCAGCAAGCTGGTCTGGATCGTCGCCGGGTGCCTTGCGCTGCTCAACCTGGCCGGCGCCCCTTACTACCTGCTCTCGCGCGCCGAACGGGTTCGCTCACCGGTGCATCCGTGGCTGAAACCCTCGGGATACATCGGCCAGAGTGCCGGGCTGCTGGCCGTCGCCGTATTCCTGTTCCTCTGGCTGTATCCGCTCCGCAAGCGATTCCGCTGGCTGGCCTGGACCGGCGCCATTGCGCGCTGGCTCGACGTTCACGTCCTGCTGGCGCTGGCGCTCCCGTTGCTCGTGGCGGTCCACGCCAGCTGGCATTTCACCGGCGTCATCGGACTCGGCTTCTGGGCCATGATGATCGTCTGGGCCAGCGGGGTCATCGGCCGCTACATCTACACACGGATTCCGCGGGGCCGAGCCGGTATCGAGCTGTCGCTGGAGGAAATCACGGCCAATCGTTCCGACCTGCTGGAGGAAATCGCCAGCAGGACGGGACTGACGGCCGAGGAAATCGAGGAAAGCCTTGCCCTGGAGCCGCCACCAACCAGGGGGCTGGGGCTCTGGGGCACACTGAAGCGGATGGTGGCGGACGACCTGGCCCGGCGTAAAGCTGCCCGGGCCCTGCGCCAGCGGTTCGAGCAGGCCAGTCCCCGGCGCCGGGGTCAGGACCGGGAGGATCTGCAGGAGGCATTGCGCCTGGCCAACCGGGAAATCGCACTCACCCAGCAGGTCCGGATGCTCGATGCCACCCATGACTTGTTCCGGTTCTGGCATGTGGCGCACCGCCCGGTGGCCGTCGCCGCGCTGGCCGCCGTGGTCATTCACGTGGCGGTCGTGGTATCGCTTGGGGCCACCTGGCTGTGGTAGGGGAGTGAACCGTGCCGCCGTCAGGCATGCCCGTCGCGCCACACCGACGCTCGGCCCCGCACTGCTGGTGGCGTTGATGCTGCTGGCACCGGCGCGCGGGTCGGCCCAAATCTCTCCGGGTCCGCTGGCCAAGCCACACGCCAGTCTGGAAGGAGCGCTCAACTGCACCCGGTGCCACGGCACCCGGAACGAGGCGCTGCCGGGACAGTGCGTGGCGTGCCACAAGGAAATCGGCTGGCTGGTGGCGCAGCGCCGCGGACTGCACGCCTTGGAAGGGCGCACCGCCTGTGCCAGCTGTCATCCCGAACACGCCGGGAACGACTTCGCGCTGGTGGCCTGGAATGCCGACAGCCTGGCCAGATTCGACCACCGGCGGGCGGGGTGGGTGCTGGAAGGCGCCCATCGGACATTGGCCTGCGAGAAGTGCCATCAGACGGTACTGCGGGTGTCACCCGCCGCGCGGCTGCTGCCTAGTACCCGTTCCGGCCCCGGCTACCTCGGACTGGAGCGGAGCTGCGCCAGTTGCCACATCGATGTCCACAAGGGTGGCCTGGGCCAGACCTGCACCGATTGCCACGGCATGGATCGATGGAAGCCGGCTCCCCGGTTCAACCACGCCTCCACCAGCTATCCGCTGACTGGTGCCCATGGTCAGGTGGCCTGCGCCAAGTGCCACCAGGATCCACGCTGGGCCACCGCCAGGGATTCGTCCGGCGCGCCGGCCCCGGTCTATAAGCCAGTGCCTCACGCCCAATGCTCGGCCTGCCACAGCGACCCGCACAGCGGAAAGTTCGGTGGCGGCTGCGCCGAATGCCATCAGACCCGGAGCTTCAGTGTGATCGATGGCTCGAGCTTCAATCACAGCCGGACCCGATATCCGCTGGCCGGGAAGCACACCGCCGTGGCCTGCGCGGCGTGCCATGAGCTGAACGGCGTCAAGCGGAAGGATCCGCCATTCACCAGCTGCGGCTCGTGCCACACCGATGCTCATAACGGGCTGGCCACGATCAGCGGCAAGCCGGTCGATTGCGCCGCCTGCCACACCCCTCAAGGCTATCTGCCATCGACCTTCACGGTGGCCCAGCACCATGACTCGAAGTATCCGCTGGAGGGAAAGCACCAGGCCGTGGGGTGTGGCAGCTGTCACATCAGGGTCAAGGGTCCAGCCGGTCGGGCTGCACTCGGTGCCTCGCTGGTGCAGATGCGGCCCTCCGCGCGAGTCTGCACCGATTGTCATGCGCCGGATCACGGCCAGCAACTCGCTGGTCGGCCGGACGGGGGCCAATGCAGTGGCTGCCACACCGTAAACGGATGGCGGCCCACCAGCTTCGGCGTCACCGATCATGCCCGGTTCAGCTTTACGCTGACCGGGCGCCACGCCACCACCGGCTGCCGTGATTGCCATGGCCTGGACCGCAAAGGATTGCCAGCGCTCCCGGCCACCGTGAGCAGCACCAGAACCCTTGGGCGAGCGGGACTGTTGTTCAAGATTCCCGAGCGGGACTGCACGGACTGCCACGTGGATTCGCATCGCGGCAGGCTCGCGGCGCAGCAGGCAGGGGGCATCGACGGACGCTGCACCGCCTGTCACGATAGCGAACGGTTTCGTCCCTCGACGATCGACGTAGCCGCTCACTCCCGGTACGGGTTCCGGCTGGACGGCGCTCACGGCGCGGTTCCCTGCACCGCCTGTCATGCCGCCATGGCGGCGCCGCGGCCAGCCGTCTCGTTGATCGCACTGCGGCAGGATGGTGGGGCCGCCTGGCTGTTCCCGACCAAGGGCAAGAGCTGCGTGAGCTGCCACCGCTCCCCTCATGGCGATCAGTTCGCCAGCCGAGCGGACAAGGGCGCCTGTGAAGCGTGTCATGGCACCGATGGATTCACCCCGGCCAACCGGTTCGATCACGGCCGGGATACTGGCTTCCCGCTAACGGGCGGCCATGCAGCGGTCCCGTGCGCCAAGTGTCACCAGCCGGCCGCCGGAACACCGGATCCGAGCCGGATTCGCTACAGGGCAGTTTCCGCCAAGTGCGAAAACTGCCACGGTGGAGCAATGCCCAAACCAGGTGGTGCCTGATGCTGATCAGTCGAGCTGTTCAGGGAGCACTACTGATTGCGGCCGGATTCCTCCTCGCGGCGGGCCGGCCGGCAGTCGGGCAGACCGCCGCCGTCAATCCGCACGGCAACCTCTCGGCCCCGTGCAGCGCCTGCCACCGGGCCGAAGGTTGGACGCCGGTCAGGATCTCGGCCCAGTTCGATCACGGCAAGAGCGGCTTTCCGCTGACCGGGGCCCATGCCCAGGCCAACTGCCGCAGCTGTCACCGGACCCTGGACTTCCAGGGCGTGCCGACCACCTGCGCCACCTGTCACCAGGATGTCCATCACGGCGAGCTGGGCGCCAACTGCGCCCAGTGCCACACGGTGCGGAGCTTCATCGACCAGACCACAATGGTGCGCAATCACCAGCAGACCCGGTTCCCGCTCCGGGGTGCCCACACCACCGTGGATTGCCGCTCCTGCCATCAGCCGACCGCCCAATCACAATTGCGATTCGTCAACCGAAGCACCGTCTGCGCCGACTGCCATCTCGAGCAGTTCCGGGCCACGACTGACCCCAATCACGCCGCCGGTGGATTTCCGATGGACTGCGAGCAATGCCACGCGACCACGGTCTGGCAGGACGCCCGGTTCAACCACGACCAGACCGGCTTTCCGCTGACCGGGGCGCACCGGGCCGCGTTCTGCAAACAGTGTCATGCCGACGCGGTCTACCACGGCAAGTCCTCTACCTGTGCGTCGTGCCACCAGGCCGACTATGACGGCGTGAGCGATCCCAACCACCGCCAGGCCGGCTTTGCCACCACCTGCGCCGATTGCCACACCACCACCGCCTGGAATCCGTCGTCGTTCGATCACAGCAAGACGGCCTTTCCGCTGACTGGGGGCCACCGGCCCCTGGCCTGCAGTGCCTGCCACGCCGACGGCGCCTACCAGACCAAGCCGACGGCCTGCGTGGCCTGCCACCAGAAGGATTTCGACCTGACCAGCAACCCGAACCACAAGGGCGCCGGCTTTCCAACCGACTGCACGGTCTGTCACAACACGGTGGGGTGGATGGGGGCCAACTTCAATCACACCCAGTTCTTCCCGATCAACACCGGCAAGCACTCGGCCCCCTGCGCCACCTGCCACACCGTGCCGACCGACTACAAGCAGATGACCTGCGTCGTGTGTCACGAACACAGCCAGACGTCGATGGACAGTCATCACAGTTCAGTCCGGGGCTATTCCTACAGCAGCAGCGCCTGCTACAGCTGCCACCCCCGGGGAAACAATTGAGCCCGCGACCGTTCCTCCTGGCCCTGCTGGCATGGACGGCTCCCGGGCTGGCTCACGCCCAGACCCCCGCAGCTGCCAGCGTGGCCTATATCTCGGGACAATCGGTCTACATCTCCGCCGGGAGCCGGGACGGACTGCTGGTCGGTGACACCGTGCAGGTCTGGCACGCCGACAGCAGCATTGCCCGGCTCCAGGTGGCCTACCTGTCATCCCACCAGGCGTCCTGCACCATCATTACCTCGGTGCTCACGCCGACGGTCGGGGACAGCGTGCGGTTCACGCCGCATGCCGGGTCTTCACCAGAACCGGGAGCGGCCGCGATACCACCTGGTGCCACAGCGGCCTCCGGAGGTGGTGGCACAACCTGGGAGAATGCCTCGCGCCTGCGCGGCCGGGTGGCGCTGCGCTACCTGGCTGTGCAGCAGCAGGACGGCAGCAGTGCCAGTTACTCACAGCCGGCGCTCGATATCCGGCTGGACGGACAGAACCTGGGCGGCTCCTCATTGGGCTTGGTGGCCGATGTCCGCTCGCGGCGGACCGCAGTCGCCAACGTGGACGGCTCCGGTACCAGCGATGGGCAGGCCCGAGTGTACCAGGCAGTGGTGTTTGCCGGCCGGCCCGGTGCCCGGAGCCGGATCGCAGTCGGGCGTCAGTACTCGCCGGCCATGGCCACCATCAGCCTGTTCGACGGGCTGCTGCTGGAGCTCAACCGCTCGCGCTGGAGCACCGGCGCCTTTGCCGGCTCGGAACCGGGGGCGGTCAACCTCGAGTTCGATTTTTCCCAGAAGGAATACGGCGGCTACTTCCAGCTGCACCAGCGCCCCGCCACGCCCCGACTCTGGTCGCTCACCATGGGGCTGATCGCCTCATACGATCACAGTCACGTCGACCGCGAATTTGCCTTTCTCCAGGCCACCCTGGCCGCCGAGCACTGGGGTTTCTATCTGGCGCAGGAAATCGACTATTACGGCCAGACCAAGATGACGGCCGGGGAGACCAGCTCGATCTCGCCGACCAGCAGCTATGGCAGCCTCTACCTCAGGCCCACGACCTCCATCGACCTCAATGCCGGGTTCGATAACCGGCGCAATGTGCGCTACTATCGCGACGTGGTCACGCCCGTGACCCAGTTCGACGACGCCTTCCGCCAGGGCGGATTCGGCGGGATTGGCATCCGTCTCGGCGCTGCCGCCCGTGCCGGTTTCGATGTCCGGGTGAGCCGGGGTGGATTCGCTGGCGCAGCCAATGCCTATACCGGTTCCCTGGCGCTGTTCCACTTCTCCCCGCTCCGCCTCTTCCTCTCGGCCCGGAGCACCCGCTACACCGGCGACCGCGCCGAGGGTTGGCTGCACTCGGCGGTGCTCGGTATCCCGCTGACGGCTGCGCTGCGAGCCGAGCTCAATGGCGGACTCCGCCAGGAAACCACTCTGCTGGGATTTTCCGGGCCGTCCGGTAATGACCTCAGGTGGGGTGGATTCGATCTCGAGTGGGCCATCGGCAACGCCTGGTTCCTGTCGGGGTCCTTGACCCGCGAACAGGGCGATGCGCAGAACGACACCCAGATCTACGGCGGTCTCAGCTACCGCTTCTGAGCGGAAAAGGAGGGCTCGATGCTGAATTCATCGGCAGGACCGGAGGGCAGAGGGCGTCGCTCGCTCGAATGGATCGCGCTCGACGATGCGGCACACCATGTCATTGCCCGGTTCACGCTCGAGGCGCTGGCCGCCCTGGTGGACGCCACTCCGGAGGACCTGGTCCGCTGCTTTCGCGACGGCAATAGCCGGCAGCGGCTCGAACTGCCACTTGGCGAGGTCGATGGCCTGCTTGCGATCGGTGAGGTTGCGGCGCTGACACCGGCGCCAGGAAAGACTGTAGCCGTGGCCCGGATCGGGCGGACCAGCCTGGTGGGCTTTTCCCGACCGGAGGTCGCGGCCCAGCTGATCGTCCCTGTGGATGTGCTGGTGACGGGTGGTTGATGGCCGACCTCCCAGCCATTGACCGAGGCAGGCTCAGCTCCCTTCCGATCCGATCAACTGAGCCGGCACCCGGCGGAGCGCCCGGAAAGCAGGCCACCCGGCTCCGATACCTGCAGCGCCCATCAGCAAGA
>JBDTTF010000213.1:0-10145 GCA_039930765.1 Gemmatimonadota bacterium
AACTCCAAACTCCAAACTCCAAACTCCCGACTTCAGTCGGGCGGAAACTTCACCAGCACGTGGGTGAGTTTGGCGGGCCGGTAGCGATGCGCCCGGGGATGGTTTTCAACGATGATCATGACGCCGTCGAACTGTTCGACCTTCTGGAGCAGGTAGTCGATCTCGACGTTGGCGTAGCGGTCGTGGGCATCCTTGACCTCGGAGCGCTTGCCGAGCAGTGCGTCGGCCTCATCGAACAGGAGAATGGCGTTGCTGGAGGCGGCATCGTCGAACACCCGGCTGAGGTTCTTCTCGGTTTCGCCGATGTACTTGCTCACCACCTGCCCCAGGTCGATGCGCTGGAGTGGTTGTTTCAGGGCGGCCGCAAACTGGCCGGCCGCCGCCTTGAGCTGCTGACGCGGCATCCCGGTGAAAGTCAGCAGCGTGCCGCGCTTGCCCTGATTGCGGTCCGACAGGTGCTTGACCAGGGTGTGGTAGTGCCGGCTCTTGAACCGCAGCGACTCCGGGATGCCGTGATGCATGGCCTCAGCCCTCGATTGGCGATTTCGGAGAATCGAACAGCACCTGCAGGAAGACCAGGTCCAGCCATCTGCCGAATTTGTAGCCCACTTCCCGGAATCGCGCCACCTCGGTGAAGCCATGGCTGGTGTGCAGCCGCAGGCTGGCGGTGTTGGTGGCCTCGACGCTGGCGATGACGGTGTGCACGTCCAGCTGGCGCGCCGCCCGCAGGAGCCGGTCAAGCAGCAACCCGCCGACCCCCTGGCCCCGGGCATCGGCCGCGACGTAGACCGAATTTTCCAGGCTGTACTTGTAGGCCGGCCAGACCCGGAACGGTCCCAGCGCCGCGAATCCCAGGACCTTTCCATCATGTTCGGCCACCAGCACCGGATGGCCGGCGTCCCGCTTGGCGGCAAACCATTCCTGGCGCATGGCCATGGTATGGGGCTGGTAGGAAAAGACCGCGGTGGTGGTGAGGATGGCGTCGTTGTAGATCGACAACAGATCAGGCAGGTCAGTGGAGGTGGCGGGACGGACGGCGAGCGGACCTGGGTCGTTGGTCATTGGTCGTTAGGGGTTCACGGTTCAGGGTTCACGGTGATATACCCTCAAGTACCGTGCACCGTGCACCACGTTGTGCCTGGAGTCTAGTTCTTGGGCGGATTCAGTCCGACATCCGTCGCGGTGACATAAAAGTTCCGGTCCAGCTGGAACCCTTCAGCGCTGTTGATCGACAGCTTCACGGTCTGCCACTCCTCGGTGGGGTGGAGCAGGGTAAAGCCCTTGTCATTGAGGCGGGCGCGGACCGGCATGGCAAAGCCGGGCACCACATTGCCCCAGCGATAGCTCAGGACGTCGGCGTCCACCTTGTATTCGAACACCGGAATCATCACGGTGGTGAGATACTGGGTGAAGACCTTGCTCAGGTCGATGCCGGATTCACGGCTGATGTAGTCCTGGACCTGCTGGCCGGTGACGGTCTGATGCCAGAAGGTGAGGTTGAGCCCCCGCAGGATCCGGCGCCACTTGCGATCGTCGTTGATGACCTGGCGAATCGTGTGCAGCATGTTGCCGCCCTTGTAGTACATGTCGCCCGAGCCGTCGTTCTGCACGCCGTAGCGGCCCACGACCGGGACCTTGTTCTGGATCAGCGGCCGGGTCCCGATGACATACTCCGACCCCGCCCTCGGTCCGTCCTGACACTCGGCAAACAGATTCTCGGCGTAGTTGGCGAAGCCCTCGTGGACCCAGGAATCGGCGATGTCCTTCGAGGTGATGTTGTTGCCCCACCACTCGTGAGCACTCTCGTGCACGATGATGAAATCCCACTTCTTGCCCCAGCCGGTGCGGCTCAAGTCCCGGCCCAGGTACCCGTTCTGATAGTGGTTGCCGTAGGCGACCGCACTCTGGTGTTCCATGCCGAGGTGGGGAGTCTCGACCAGCTTGTAGCCGTCCTTGTACCACGGATACGGGCCGAACCAGTGCTCGAAGCACTTGAGCATCGGGCGGACCTGGCTGAATTCGGCGCGGGCGGCCGCCTCGTGGTAGTCGAGGGGATAGAAGTCGAGGGTGAGGTTGCCGGCTTCTCCCTTGTAGCTGTCACCGATGTGGGCGTACTGGCCAGCGTTGACGGCAATGTCGTAATTGTTGATCGGGCTGGAGATGAACCAGTCGTACGTGGTCGTGCTGTCGGCATTTGTCGTCGTGTTGCGGAGCCGGCCGTTGGACACGTCGTACATCGGATCGGGCATGGTGACCACGACGCGCTGGCTGTCAGGCTCGTCGGCCTGGCTGTCCTTGTTGGGCCACCAGACGCTGGCGCCGAGTCCCTGGTTGGCCGTCGCGATCCACCGGCGGTCGAGGGAATCGCGGGCCCAGATGTAGCCGCCATCCCACGGCGGCCGCTTGGCGGCGCGCGGCTGGCCGTGGTAATAGATGGTGATGGTCTTGATGGCGCCGACGGTCTGAGCCGACTTGAGGGAGACGAACAGGGCGCTGCCATCCCGCTGGTATTCAAGCAGCTGTCCGTCCTGGGTCATGCTGTCCACCTGCATCGGTTCCTGCAGGTCGATCTGCATGGCGGTCGAGGGGCCGACGACCTTGTAACTGATGCCGTTCCGGCCCCGGATGCTGCTGTCGGCCGGCATGACCTTCACGTGCAGGTCGTAGTAGGTCACGTCCCACCAGTTGCGCTCAGGTGCGGTGAGCGAGCCGCGCAGGGTATCGGCGTGGGAAAAGACCGAATCACCCTGGGCGGCGAGAAAACTAAGTGGAGCGAGAAGCAGGACAGCGGCGAGGCTGGAACGGCACAGGGCGGAGGTCAACGCGACTCCTGGGTATGGCGCCAGAACAGGTGAACGAACGGGCAGAAGATAGTGCGCGGAACTGCGCTGCGCAGGAGGACGAACTCAGGCCACCAGTTCCATGTCGATACGGTGCATGCCAGGACCCCAGCCGTTGGGAATCCTGCCTGTCTCGGTGGCGCCGAACCGGGCAAAGAAGGGGGCCGACATGTGACTGGCACCGATGTAGAGGCGGGACCCCGCACCGGACGTCCGGAGCCGGACGGACACCCGCGCCATGATGGCTCGGCCCAGTCCACTGCCCTGGCGCTGATTGGAGACGAGGATCCAGCGAAGAGCCAGGCCGGTGGGCCCTTCAGGCAGGACGCCGTAGGCGCCGACGACTTCGTCATCCTGCAGGCAGACCTGGTAGTCACCCGGCTTTTCCGACATGAAGGTCTGGTAGTCGGCGCGTTCGCCGGGCGCAAAATGGGTTGGGCAATTGCCGTCAAACAATCGGAGGCAGGCCTCCCGGTCCGACTCGGCGAAGGAACGGAACAGGGTTCGGATCATGGGAGGTCGGTCAATGGTTCACGGTACGAAAGGTTCACGGTTCACGGTTCGTCCCGAGCGGAGCGAGGGATCTGGTTACCAGGTTCCGGGTTCCGGGTAAGCTCGAATTCTGATTGGGTATCGACTCCAGACTCCAGACTCTCGACTCTCGACTCTCGACTCTCGACTCTCGACCGCCGTGACGGTTCCGAAGTCATTCCTGCGCAAATAGATCAGAAGCAAGCATACCGTTCCGGCGCCGAGGCGCCAGCTTGACCCGCCAGTGGCCGCCGGTATACTTGCCAGTCTGGAGCACGGTCCTCCTGGCCGGGGACCTGGCTTTGACTGACGGCAAGAGCGATCCCGCTTCAATCCCTGAGAGACCCCTGCGCGGCATTCACTTCCGAGGGAGGGCTACACGATGGTGCGTGAGACTA
Source organism: Gemmatimonadota bacterium (assembly GCA_039930765.1). GTDB lineage: Bacteria > Gemmatimonadota > Gemmatimonadetes > Gemmatimonadales > GWC2-71-9 > DATEHG01. The sequence continues at coordinate 3,770 of JBDTTF010000213.1, forward strand.
TGAAGCCGGGGCTGCTGGCGCTGCTCACCGTAATCGGGCTCGGTGCGGCCCGGCCGGCGATGGCCCAGGACAAGAATGAGCCGCAGATCCCGACCTGCGACAAGAAGATCGGCACCCTGGCGGTGACCGAGCCGGAGAACAAGTGGTGGACCGCGCTCAAGCTCGAATCGCCGGAAGCGCTGATCAAGGTGTTCGTGTCGGAGTCGAAGTGCTTTACCCTGCTGGACCGGGGCAAGGGCCTGGCGGCGGCCCAGCAGGAACGGGCGCTGGCCTCGAGCGGCGAAGTTCGGGGCGGCTCCAACCTCGGCAAGGGACAGATGAAGGCGGCGGACTACGTGCTGGTTCCCGACCTGGTCAACCAGAACTCCAACGCCGGTGGCCACAAGGTCGGCGGTATCGTGGGTGGCCTGATCGGTGGCGGCGCGGGAGCACTGGCCGGCGGCATCAGCGTAAAGAAGAAGACGGCCGACGTGGTCCTGACCCTGACCGACGTCCGCTCGACCGAGCAGGTGGCGCTGGAGCAGGGGCACGCCAAGAAGAGCGACCTGGGCTGGGGGGCAGGCGGCGGGGCCTTTTTCGGCGGTTTTGCGGCGGCCGGAGCCAGCAGCTATGCCAACACCGAGATCGGCCAGGTGGTGACCAAGGCCTACCTCGATGCCTACATCAAGCTGGTGGCGGATCTCAAGGCCAACGCGCCGGACTCCAAGGCGGCCAACGTCAGCCAGTCGGTGACAATGTCCAAGCCGGGTAAGATGTATGAAAAGGCAGACGTGAAATCCAAGGTGGTCCGCGATCTTGACCCGGGAATGACATTGTATCCGAGCGGCGAAAAGGATGGTCTCTGGTGGAAGTGCACCGACGAACTCGGCAATGAGGGCTGGGTGCCGTCGACGCTGTTCGGCCTGGCCAAGTAGCCGGACCCGGTGGTCGCAACGCCCGCCGCGCCAGTCCGCGCGGCGGGCGTTGCTGTGTTCAGGGGGTCGAGGCAACCGATTTCATCCTCGAGAACGGATGGCCGTTGCAGCCGGTCCGGGGTGTTTCACGTGCGACCACATGCGTCGCCTCGGCGGCCTCCGGGGTTGGCGCGTCGTAGGCGCTGTAGCAGAAGCCCCAGGTAAACGGCGCCATTCCCGGCAACATCATCCAGTCGATCCGGGTCCATCTTCCCCTGGCGCTGGGGTTGGTCGAATCGTTCTGCGCAATCAGGTATTGCCCGGCCGGTACCCAGCGCACGATGTGATAGCGCGATTGGGGATGATGGGTCCATTCGGTCGGGGTGACGGTGAATTGGTCCCCGTAGTCGTCGGAGAAGCTGCCGAGCAGCTCGGCTGGGGGGCTGGCAGGCGCGGGAGCGGATGGCGCCGGGTGGCCGCAAGCCAGCGCTCCGAGCAGGGCAGACATCAGCCAACGGTTCATGCGGGGTTCCGGTTCTCGAAGAAATCAACAGGTCGGGCCATCTTCAGTGCCATCAGTACCATCTGGGGATAGCTGTTGCAGGTGCTGTCACTCCGATCTCAGAGTCTGCGCCGGATCGATGCCCGCCGCCCGCCATGCCGGGACCAGACACGCCAGCATGGCCACGGCGGCGAGGACGAATGTCACCACGACATAGGTCATCGCATCGCTGCCGCCGATCCCGAACAACAATCCCTCGATGAGTCGTGTCCCTGCCAGCGCCAGGACGACCCCCGCCACCGCACCAATCGCGGTCAATCCGAGGCCCTGGCTCATGACCATGCCGATGATGTTGGCCCGGGTGGCCCCCAGCGCCGAGCGCACGCCGATCTCGCGGAACCGCTCGGTGACCACGCCGGCCAGCACGCCGTAGACGCCCGCCGCGGCCAGGACCAGCGCCACTACCCCAAACGCCTCGAACAGCACCAGGGCAAACCGCCGTTCGGCCGCCGAGGACTCGACCAGCTGAGCCATGGTGGCGACCCGCACGATCGGCTGGTCCTTGTCGACGCTCCAGACCGCCTGCCGCAGCGCGCTGGCCAGCAGGGTCGGATCGGACCTGGATCTGACGACCAGGGTGAGCGCGCCGTCCGCGCCGTCCCACTGGACTTCGGGAAGGTAGAGCGCGTCGGGTTGCGCTTCGGAGAGATTGACCTGGTGGACATCGCCGACCACCCCGACCACCGTGCGCCAGGGCCCTTCGGTGGCACTGCCGGTGCGGACTCGCTGGCCGAGCGGGCTCTCGGTGGGCCATACCCGCTTGGCGAACGACTGGTTGACCAGCACCACGGCCGGCGCGGCCGCCCCGTCGTGTTCGTCGATGTCCCGGCCGGCCAGGAGTGGAATCTTCATGGTGGCCAGGTAGCCCGGCGTGATGGCGTAGCGATGCGAACTCGGATCCTCTTCCGGATTGGCCCGTGGATGCGCCTCCAGGTGGATACCGTACTTGTCGAAATCGTCGCTCAGTGGCAGTTGGCTGGTGAGCGCGGCTGATTCGACGCCGGGGACCGCTCGCGCCGCACGGAGCGCCCGATCGAAGAAATCAAAGGTGGCGCTGTCGGCGTTGTACCGGACCCCGCTGGTCTGGACCTGCATGGTCAGCAGCTGGGCGGTCTCGAAGCCGGGCGAGACCGCCAGCAGCTTCCGTACACTCTGCAGCAGCAACCCCGTGCCGATGAGCAGGGTCAGCGCCAGCGCGACTTCCCCGATGACCAGCGATGAGCGGACCAGGTGGGCGCGGCCACCGACCCGGCGAGCCCCCTGCCGGATCCCCCGATTGAGATCACGGCGCGAGGCATGGAACGCGGGCACCAGCCCGAACCCGATCCCGACCAGCGTGGTGAGGGCCAGGGCAAACAGCAGGGTGCTGCCATGGACTCCGACCTCCGATAGCCTCGGCAGCATCGGAGGGCTGAGCAGTACCAGCGCCTTGACCCCGCCGACCGCCAGCAGAATTCCGGCGGCGCCACCGGCCACGGCAAGAGTCACACTTTCGGTGAGCAACTGGCGGATGACCCGTCCGCGGCCGGCACCCAGCGCCGCGCGGAGGGCAAACTCACCCTGGCGGAGGGCGCCCTGCGCCAGCAGCAGGTTCATCACATTGGCGCAGGCGATCAGGAGTACCAGGGCGACGGCCGCCACGATTGCGAGCAGCAGCGGACGGACGCCGCTGGTCAGGTCCTCGCGAAGTGGAATGGTGAGCAGACCAGCCTTGGCATAATCGGTTGGATGCTCCCGCACCATCGCGGCCGACAGCGCATTCAACTCGGCCGCGGCCTCTGAAACCGTCGCGGTGGACTTGAGACGGGCGATGCCGCGGAGATGATGACAGGTTCGGCAGGCCCACGGCAGGGTCAGGTCGTACTGCATCGGGGCCCAGAGCCTGGCCGTGGGATCCACCAGGTTTTCGAACCCGGCCGGCATCACGCCGATGATGGTGTAGGGAAAGCCGTTGAAGTGGACGGTGGTCCCGATGATGGCAGGATCGCCGCCGAACCGGGCGCGCCAGAGCGAATTGGAAAGAATGGCCACGGTGGGGCCGTGCTTGACATCATCGTCCGCAGTAAAATCGCGGCCGAGCGCCGGCGCGACGCCCAGCACCTTGAAATAGTCGTGGGTGACGCGCTGACCAGCCAGTCGCTCGGGCTCGGCCCGGCCCGAGAGCGTGGCCTGCCAGCTCTTGAAGACGGCGGTGGCCTCAAAGACGTGATTGCCCCGGGCAATGTCATTCCAGGTGGGGTAACCGAGATTGTCGCGGGTGGCGCGATCGGTGCCTTCCCAGAGGGTGACGATCCGTTCGGGATGAGGGTAGGGCAGGGGGGCCAGGAGAATCGGGTGGATGACGCTGTAGATCGCGGTCGTCGCGCCAATACCGATGGCCAGGGTGGCAATGGCCAGCACCGAAAAGCCGGGGCGGTTCCAGAGCAGGCGCACCGCGTGGCGCAGGTCGGAGAGCAATGAAGTCATGAGGGAATCTCCAGGCGAGGTGACGGCTCGGCGAGCGCCGCGGAAGGCCAGGGCGACTGAAGCAAAGACTGCCTCGCGCCAGAACCAGCGGCGGGCGCTGGCCGGTGACTGGGTCCGCAGGCGCTGGGCAAACTGTTCTTCGAGGTCGCCAAGGACCGCCTCACGCAATTCACCGGGGATCAGCCGTTCGAGCAGGGCAACCGCGCGAGCGGGAGGAGCATCGGGGCTCATGACAGCTCCCAGGCGGCGCCAAGGCCAGCGGTCATGGTGCGGAGGGCGCGGAGGCTGTCCTTGACTGCGGCCCGGCCATCTCGGCTCACGGTGTAATGGGTCTTCCGCCGGCCGCCGCGTTCGGCCGTGGCCTCGCCGAGCCGGGCCGCGATCAGCCCCTTCGACTCCAGGCGGCCGAGGGTGGTGTAGATGGTGGCAAAGCTGAGGTCTCGGCCGGCCCGGGCCGCGATTTCCTGCTGGACCGTTACGCCGTAGGCCTGGTGGCCGAGGCGGAGCAGGGCCAGGAGGACGAGCTGTTCGAGTTCACCGAGGCGGACGGGCACGGGCGGCTCCATATAGTCGACTTAGTCGAATATATGGTACGGGGCGGGGTTTCGGGAAGATTCAGGGTCCGGCAATCCCAACGAAACTGCAATCCACCGAGGGCACTGAAGAGGCGGCAGGGAGGTGCCTGAGTCAGATCTCTGAATCGGATAACGGTCGGTTGATAAGCTGAACACGTCGCTCCCGTTGAGCAGCGAGTTCCCTCGGCCACTCAGGGTTTTCAATGCCCTCAGGGGATGTTGGAGGCAATCAATCCGCTGAGACCATCCAGGCAGGAGGGCCCAGTGGTCAGGGACCCACCAGATCGACTCGCAGCGACTCGGGCACGACCGGATTCGACACGAGCTGGATCCCGGTCCGGTCGGCAAACAGGGCCGTGGAGTAGGACACCCTGATGCAGGCGCCGGCCACTGAGTCGGCTGGGTAAATGCCGATGGCGTACCGACCGTTGGCGTCGGTCGTATCGATGGCCGAGGCCGGGACATAGCTGGCCAGGATGCCGCCGCAGCTATCCCGATAGGCCGCAGCGGTGACCTCGACCCCAGGAATGGGATTGAGGCTGGCGGTCACCACGCCGGTGACCACGAGGCCCGGTTTCTGGGCGCAGAGCGCGCCGGGACCGCAGCCGAGCATCGGGGCCGAGTCATCACACGCGGCCAAACCGATTGCTCCTGCGACTACCGCCATTATCAATAACGATTGACTCATGACTGCCTCCATTTGACCGGTCCGGGGAAATTCCCCGGGCCCTCGATAGGTAATTCGCCAGCAGCCACCGGACTGTCATGCAATTGCGATGACGGCTCTCGTCGAGCACCGCTCGAGTGGCGAGGGCATCGATTCCGAATCGGCCACGCCAGGCCGCTCGGCACGGCGTCAGTAAACCAAGTCAGACGAACGTCACCTTACGGGCCTGGCTGCCTGGTCATGCAGGGCCGCTTCGACCGCGACCCGCAGTCGGTCACAGGCGCTCTTGATCTCCTTGCGCAGCGCCTCGACGCTGCTGACTTCGGTCTTCCAGCGGCGGTTGCTCAGCAGGATCTCGAGCTGGGCACAGGCACGATCGCCGGCGGTGCCAACATGACGGCCAGCCGGATCGACTCCCCGCAGCAATGAACAGATCTCGGCAGCACGGGACAGCGCCGGCTTATCCACGCCTGGGTCCCGCAGCGCCATGGAGCGGAGTTCGGAGACCAAGGCATCTGACTCGGCGACAGACAGGGATTTCTGCTTCACCGGAGTCGGAGCCCCATGTACTCCCTGGAATAGCTCTGGCCCAGCTGGCGATACGCATCCGGTTCGATGCCGTACGACACGAACCCCAGTGCCCGATACAGCGCCTGGGCGGCCGAATCACCCGCTACCACGCTCAACGAGAGGCGCTCGACCCCCGGCCAGCCGCGCGCCACGGCGATCATCTTGTGCAGCAATGCCCGGCCAATGCCACGGCAGCGCGCTCCCGTGGCCACATACATTCCCCAGACATTCGCGGTGTGCCGGCTCTTGAGCTTCACCTCCCGAATGCAGCCGGCGATGCCGACGAGGCCAGGAGCACTGTCCTCGAGTGGCTGGTACGCGCCGAGGACAATTCGCTCCGCACCGGAACTCCCGACGACCAGACGCTGGGCCACCGTCGCGAGGCTCAGCTGGGCATCCTCCTCGTAGGTGGACCCGAACGCCTCAGGCGATTCGACCATCCCGGCGAGGCGCAGTGTCTGATACTCCTCGGCATCGGCGGGTCCGAGGGGGCGGATGACGAATCCTGGATCGAGTCTCACTGCCGGTTTCAGTTTCAGTTTCGGTTCACGGTTCACGGTTCACGGTTCGCGGTTCGCAGTTCGCGTCTGATTCCGAAGTGGTTGACCGCGGGTAAGACCCGCGGCTCGGCACGATGTCAGTA
>JBDTTF010000214.1:0-2396 GCA_039930765.1 Gemmatimonadota bacterium
GTGGCATTCCTGCGTGGCTTGCCGGCGGCCGGGTGGGTCAGGCGGGGCATGGTGAATGGTTATTCAGCCTCGGTACGCGGACTCGCCTTTCATGTCGCGGGCCACGAACTGCACCACCTGCGGGTCATTCGGGACCGGTACCTGCCGGTGCTGCAACCCCGCCAACCCGGGTAGCGCAATCAGTCTCGCGCCTCTGGACGCCCGCGCAGGGCGGTGCTAGTCTCCCGTTCCACCTTCCGAGCCTGCCATTTCATATGATGAAACTCCGGTCCAGCCTTGCCGCCGGCCTGTGCCTGATGGCCGTCGGTACCGTCACACTCCAGGCCCAGAACGGGGCCCGCCGTCCGATCAACCTCGACGACCGCTACGCCATCAAGGGTGTGGGTGGCGCCGAAATGTCTCCCGACGGCAAGTGGGTGGCCTACACGGTGTCCCGGGCCGACCGCAAGGAAGACGGGTTCGATACTGACATCTGGCTGGCTGCCTTTGATGGCAGCCGCACCGTCCGGCTGACCAACAGCCCGGCCGACGAATCGAGTCCCCGGTGGAGTCCAGACGGACAGTCGATCGCCTTTCTGTCCAGCCGCCAGGATGAAAACGAATCGTCGCAGGTCTGGCTGATCAATCCGAACGGCGGCGAGGCAGAGCGGATCACCGAGATCAAGGCCGGGGTGAATGACCTGAGCTGGTCCCCCGACGGGAAGCAACTGCTGCTGGCCATCAGCGATGCTGATACGGTCGAGGAGGGCGGCACCGACAGCACCTGGAAGAAGACGCCGCGGCCGATCGTGATCAACCGCTTTTCCTTCATGTCGGATTACACCGGCTTCCTGGGCCGAATCCGCCAGCATCTCTACCTGTACGACATTGCCAGCCGGAAGCTGGAGCAGCTCACCAGCGACCCTCAGTTCAGTGAAGAGGGCCCGGCCTGGTCGCCGGACGGCAAGCGGATCGCGTTCGTCAGCAAGCACGGCGCTGACCCCGATCGGAGCGACGACTGGAACATCTACATCATGGATGCGGCACCGGGCGCCCCCGCCCGTCAGCTCACTACCTATACCGGCGCCGACAACTGGCCCGACTGGGGCAGCCCGCTGGCCTGGAGCCCCGACGGCAAGCAGATCGCCTACCTGCGGGGCGGCGATCCCAAGCTGATCTACTACACCGTGCAGCAACTGGCGGTGATTCCGGCCGATGGCGGCACCCCGACGGTGCTTACCCCGACACTCGACCGCGACGCCAATACCCCGGTCTGGTCGGCCGACGGCAAGAAGATCCGGTTCATCGTGGTCGATGACGGCACTCGCCAAATTGCTGAAGTGCCCTCGACCGGCGGCGCCGTGACCCGTGCCATCGGGGGCAAGCGGACCATCTCGGCGCTGACCCGCGGCGGCGATCACTGGGCCGTGATCAGCTCGACCCCGGACAAGCCGGCCGAACTGTATGCGGTGGATGGCAGCTCACTCCGGGCGCTGAGTCACCAGAATGACGCCTGGCTCGACAGCGTGCAGGTCTCGCCGACCCAGGAGATCAGCTTCAAGAGCAAGGACGGCACCGAAATTCACGGCTTCGCGATCACGCCGGCGTCCCCCACCGGGTCAAAGCCCTACCCGGCGATCCTCCGGATTCATGGCGGCCCGGTGTCGCAGCATGAGAACGATTTCGACCTCGACTGGCAGATCATGGCAGCACACGGCTACGTGATTCTGGCCGCCAATCCGCGTGGGTCGAGCGGCCGCGGCGAGAAATTCGCCACCGCCATCTTTGCCGACTGGGGCAACAAGGATGTGCAGGATGTGCTCGGGGCAGTCGACTGGGCGGTCAAGGCGGGGCTGGCCGACTCGAGCCGCCTGGGTGTGGGCGGCTGGAGTTATGGCAGCATGCTGACCAACTACACCATTGCCACGACCCAGCGATTCAAAGCGGCGACCAGCGGTGCCGGCATCTCCGATATCCTGGCAGGCTACGGCACCGATATGTATGTCCGGGAATACGAATACGAGCTGGGCAAGCCGTGGGTCAACACGGCGGCCTGGCTCAAGGTGTCGTTTCCGTTCCTCCATGCCGATCGGATCACCACCCCGACGCTGTTCATGGGCGGCGAAAAGGACATGAATGTCCCGGTGCGGAACGCCATGCAGATGTACGAGGCCTTGAGCAGCCTCGGCGTGAAGACCGAGCTGGTGGTATATCCGGGGCAGTGGCACGGGTTCGGGAAGCCGAGCTACATCAATGACCGGATGCGGCGGTACCAGGCGTGGTACGACCGGTTCATTCTCGGAGCGAAGTGAACGGCAACTTGGACCGCCAAGGCGCCAAGAACGCGAAGACAGCTCGTGGTCGATGTGCTTCCCAGTCGTCGATTGCGGGGTGGTTCAGAAAAAGCATTGCTCCGC
>JBDTTF010000215.1:0-2302 GCA_039930765.1 Gemmatimonadota bacterium
CTCGTCTCTCGTCTCTCGTCTCTCGTCTCTCGTCTCTCGTCTCTCGTCTCTCGCCCTAAACCAGCATCTTCCGGTACTGCAGAAACCCTGACCGGTCCGCCACCTTGTTGTACAGCACCATTGCTTCCGCATTGGTTTCGTGGGTCAGCCAGTACACCCTGGACGCTCCCGCCTTGGCCGCCTCCTCATAGACCCGCTGGATCAACGCCCGGCCGACACCCTTGCCTCGGGCTTCCGCCGCGGTGAACAGGTCCTGCAAATAGCAATATGGCCCGGCGCTCCAGCAGGAATAATGATAGAGATAGTGCACGATCCCGATCAGCCGGTCGCCGTCAAATGCGCCGAGGCAGTGCATCGGCACGGACGGGTCGTGGAATCGCTGCCAGGTCCGCTCCGTCTGCTCGGCCGGCAGACTCGATTCGTAGAAGGTCAGATAACCTTGCCAGAGCGGTTCCCATGCGGCGCGATCGGCCTCGGCCAGCGGCCGAATGGGGAGGGCACCGACCATCACGGTGTCCCGGGTCGGGCGACCCCTTCTCCATGCAGCAGGAGCACGGTGGCGGGCAATGCGGAGGCGGCAATCGTGTCGCCGGTATTGAAGGACAGCTTGAGCTCGCGAATCGCTTCCATTGCGCCGGGGCTGAGATAGAGTCGCGACTGCAGTGGCAACAGCGCTTCCGGTCCCTCCCCCCAGATCACCGCTCGGCGTGGGCCGGTGAGGTGTCGCATTCCCCGAGGAGAGCTGATGTACTCCAACAACGCCGCTGCGGCCGCCGTGGCGGCCTTGAGGTTGACGAATTCGACAACCTGGTACTCCGAAATCTCCCCTGCCATGGATCCCCCCGTTGCCGATGATTGAGACTGAAGAATAGGATGGAAAGGATCGGGGTGGGAGTTGCCACTCTGGCCGCCGACGGCGGTCCACGCAGTCTGGAGGGGGCAAGGCTAGCGCTTGATTGCTCGCTGAATACTACGGGCCAGTCCCACTCCGATGGCGGCGGCCGCCAGCCCGATCAGCCCGGCGATGACCACTTCGAAGGGCCAGAGATTGTGCGATGTAGGGTCCCGGCTAGTCTCCACCGAGACCCGGAGGACGACCGCCAGGACAAAGCCCAGTGTGACCGCCAGGATCGGGGCCCGGAGTCCAGGCCGGACCACGGTGCCGGCCAGGAAGCCGGCCAGCCCGCCGGCCAGCAGCAGGCTGGTGCCGCTGGGATTTCCCGGCAGGCTGACCTCCGAATACGGAATCGGCCAGAGCAGGATGCCACAGGCGGCCGTTCCGGCCACCACCCCCATGAGCAGTCGGATCAGACGCGAAGGGTTCTCAGCGGGCATCGTCGTGGGCTCTCCCGATCGTAGTGGATCCATTGGTCGTCACCACCCGCAAGTGGGCGCCACCGGTGCCGAGGGTGGTGCGGAACCGATCGCTGGCCCAGCTCCGACCCCTGGTGGTGACCTGAAGCGGCACCTGGAGATTCGTCTCCCCGTTCACCGTGCCGGTCTCGAGCTCGGCGTTGTAGCTGTCGGGCAGGGCCAGGGTGACCGAGCCGTTGACGGTTTCGGCGTCGAGGCGCTTGCCCTCCCAGCCGACCCCGGTGAGGGAAACCGACAGTGCTCCATTGGTGCACCGGGCGCGTACGTCTCCCCCGACGTCAGCCAACCCGATGGATCCGTTGACGGTCCGGAGATCCATCAAGCTCACAACCGATCGGACATCGATCGACCCATTGGTGGTGGCAATGGACAGCCCGCTGGTACGAGGGACCATGACGACGATATCCACCGACCATGTTTGGTGCCGGCCTGACGACGGGCCCTCGACTTTGACCCGCGTGCCGGACGCCAGAACCGACACTTCAGCTGCCATCCGCCTGGCTTCGTCCACCGCTGCGGCTCCGCTCTGGATCCGCAGCGTGATGGCGACTGAATCGCGATCCCATCCCTGAACCTCGACGCCGCCATTGGCGCCCGGATCGATAGTAAGGGAGCTCCCGGTTGGTTTGAAGCCGGCGTGGCGAATCTCGCAGTACTGCTCCCGGGCGTCGGAGCCCGACCGTTCACAGTCGCGCACCCAGCGGTCATCGGGGGACTGTGCCACCAGTCGGCTGGCCCCAATCAGTGAGGCCAGCGCCGCGGTGAGCGGGATTATGAGGCGTGAGAGTGGCATGGTCTCCAGGCCGGTGAGTGTGACGGGCAGCAAACCAGAGACCTGACGGTCGCAGTGATGAGCGGTTTCGGGCAGTGCCGAGATGGCTGTGGACCCAACCGCTGATGGGAATGCACATGGGGGGGAAGGGGCGGC
>JBDTTF010000216.1:0-10981 GCA_039930765.1 Gemmatimonadota bacterium
GCGGCCTTGGTCTGCTTGTCGGGGTCGAGCCGTTCGTCGCCGGTGGCATCCACGGTGAGGCCAAGTGATTGGGCCGTCGTGGTGGTCATCTGCCAGAGTCCGACAGCACCCGCCTCACTCTGGGCGGCGGGGTCGAAGCCCGATTCCACCCACGCGATGTAGGCCATCTCCTCGGGTAATTTCAGCGTCTCGAAATCCTTGGTAATCACCGGCCAGTACCTGACCTTGCGATTGTACATGAACTTGAGATTGCCAGCGCTGGTCAGTTCCTCGATATGGGCCCGCAGCCGGTCGCGGAAGATCGGCGGGATCGAATAGGTCGAAGCGTTGAACTTGACCAGGATCTTGCGGATTTCCTGGTCGAGCTCGTCCTGCCCGGCGGTGAGCTGGGCCGCGCGGACCTTGTCCTTCGATGCCAGCTCCTGCAGCGTGTGCTCGGCGTGGCCGGTCAGCTCATCCAGCCGGTCCTCCATCGCGGCCAGCGCGGTCGAATCGGTCTCGGCCTGCATTTTGTCCTGCAGGTCGAGGATCTCGGCATCGATCTTGGTCTTGACGGTCACCAGCCGGTTGATTTGCCGCTGCTGATACCAGATGACCCCGCCGAGCAACAGAATGACCAGCAGCGCGGCACCACCGACCGCGGCCACGACCCGGGTCCAGCGTTTCCGGGTACGGACCGTCACCGCTTCCTTCATCTGGTTCATGGCCCGGGCCAGGATGAACATCGTCTGACCCGAGCTCTGGCCACCGGCCTTGGCCCGCTGCTCCGCCACCTGCCGCGCCACATCAGTGGCCACCTGGAGGTCGGTGCTGTCCCGGCTGTCGGCTCTGAGCACGCTGGCCATCTGCTCGGCATCCGCGGCGGCGTCGTACGCGGGACCCGGCGTGGCGGCGGCGACGATGGCGGTGGGCGCGGAACTGGCTGAGATGGGAAGGGCCGTGGCGGGTCCGAGTTCGACGTAGGCCTCCGGACCGCCGGGGAAACCGAACCGGATCCGGTCACCTGACTTGATCTCGTGCTTGGTGATTTTCTTGCCGTTGAGCAGTGTGCCGTTGGTGGAACCGCTGTCGATCAACTGCCAGGTGCCGTGCTCCTGGACCAGGACCGCGTGGTTGGTGGACACCACCGGATCGGCGACGTCATCGAATCGCAGATCCGATTCGGCGCTCCGTCCCACCCGGACCATGCTGCTCTCAAACCCAGCCGTACTGCCTCGGCGGCTTCCCGAGACCACCTTGAGTCGGATCATTCAGGCTCCGGGAGGGGTCTTCTCGGGGAAGTGTACGGCGGGGCGGGGGTCACCGCCAGCGCTTGGAGCCGCCGGTGACGCCGCTTACTTTCCCGCGGTCGGGGTGGTAGCTCAGTTGGGAGAGCGCCTGGTTTGCAACCAGGAGGTCAGGGGTTCGATCCCCCTCCACTCCATGCCCTGCCGTCGATCGTCGCTGCCGCCGCTACGCGGTGCCCATCCATCCATACTCGTCTGCCAGCCGGAGGGCGCATCTACTTCCCGCTCATCGCGCTGCTCCTGACTGGAGGAGCGATGGCACTGCCTGACTCGCCGTGGAGCCGGCGCGCCCTGGCAGGGTCGGCTGCGTTGTGGCTGGGATTTGCTTCGCTGGTCGTGGTGCTCGACGCAGACGGACCATTTGATTTGGCCGCGCGGATCGCTCAGGCCACGGTTCCGGCGCACTTCCTCGCCGGATCGGCGGGCCTGGTCGCGGCCGGATTGATTCTCTCGATCGTTGCCGCCGGCTGGACCCTGCGGAGTTCGGGGCGCGTAGCGGCATCCCGGTGGACTGCGATTGGGCTCGGGATTGCGGCATCGTCCGCTGCCATCGCGCTGATACCGCTCTGGCGCGCGGTATCGACTATCGAAGTGCTGACGGTGTCCGTGACGCTGACCCTCGCGGGGGTCGGCGTGTTCCGGGTCGGTCGGCTGGTGGGCGTCCGAGGCTGGATCGTTGCGGCCGATGGCTGGCTGGCAGGCAGTCGTCAGCAGGGAAGCATGCCGGCCGAACCTGGCCCCGTCTGGCAGCGCTACGGGTTTGCCGCCGCGATCGTGGTTGGGCTGATCCCGACGGTGACGACGCTGGTGATTGGCACGATCGTGGCTGCCACGCTGCTGTATCTACAGGCGCGGCGGAGCAACGAGGTTGCCCAATTGCCTCTGCTCGTCATCGGGACGTTGTGCCTGATTCCCGCCGGATGGTTGCTCCTTACCGTCGCCGGATCGGTCGCTCCCACCCTCGGCAGCCTGCCGGACGCGCCGCTCTCGCCGGCGGCAGAACTGTGGATTGCGCCTTGGCTGCTGGTGGCCGGATGGGTATTGCTGGGGCAGTGGCCGATTCAATGGCTGGTCCCCCGGCCGTTGCTCGCGATGCTTGGCGGCATTGCCCTGCTGGGTATTGGTGCCTTTGGCATTCCACTCGGGATGCAGGCATTCCAGCCCTGGCTGGCGCCGGTGCTCGTGATCTCGCTCTGGTGGGCCATTGCAACTCGGCGGCTTGAAATGGCACTCGGCGCACTGGCATTGTTCGGCGCCCTCGCGGTGCCGGAAACCGGCCGCTGGCTGGTGCTGCTGCCGTTTGCGATCGTCTCACTGCTGGTGATGCTGGATGCCCGCCCGATCTCGATGGATCGAGCGGCCCGGCGGAAGATCCTGCTGGTGATCAGCGGCTGCGGCCTCTGGTACGTGCTGCTGGCGGGACTTCGGACCCAGGTGGTGTACACCGTGCTCTGCGTGCTGGCGGTGGCGGTGGCTGTGGCTGTGGCATCGGGCCCCCAGGCAAGGAACGAAACGTAGATTCCCGCCTTTCGCCTTTCGCCTTTCGCCTTTCGCCTTTCGCCTTTCGCCTTTCGCCTTTCACCCCTCGCCCGCCTCCTCACTACCCTCTCTCCTGCCAGCCATCCATATTGCCCGGGCGAACCCACGTCCGACTCCAAAGGTCGGCTGAATTCCTTTCCCGGAGTGGCCCGATGCCTTTTACACTGCCTGCCCTGCCGTACGATTACAACGCACTGGAGCCGCACATCGATGAACAGACGATGCGGATCCATCACGACAAGCATCACGCCGCCTACGTCAACAACCTCAACGCCGCGCTCGAGCCCCATGCGACCTTGCAGTCGAAGTCGCTGGAGGAACTGATCGGCGGCATCGACGCGCTGCCCGAGGCCATCCGAGGACCGGTCCGCAACAACGGCGGCGGTCACTGGAACCACACCTTCTTCTGGGAGATCATGGCGCCCGGTGGTGCCAAGCAGCCCGGTGGCAAGCTGGCCGCCGCCATCGACAAGCTGTCGGGCAACCTGGCCGCCTTCAAGGACGCGTTCAACAAGGCCGGCGCCGGCCGGTTCGGCAGCGGCTGGGCCTGGCTGGTGGCCGACAAGGCGGGCGTCGTCAGCATCGAGAGCACGCCCAACCAGGACAACCCGCTGATGGCCGGCAAGAAGGCCATTCTGGGCTGCGATGTCTGGGAACACGCCTACTACCTCAAATACCAGAACAAGCGGCCCGACTACCTCGCCGCCTGGTGGAACACCGTCAACTGGACCGAGGTCGGGAAGCGGTACGACGCGGCGTAGCCGGGGCGGGTCAGCAGAGGCCGGATTACCGGCCTCTGCTTTGACCCGCCCCTACGCCGCGCGTCGGTCGCGTCAGGGCCGACCGCAGGTCGGCCTATCCCCACCCTCCACCGGAATCCGATTTCATGACGCTCCCCCCCATCGGCGCGCCCGCGCCCGACTTTACCCTGTCCTCGACCTCGGGCAGCGAGGTCACCCTCTCCAAGCTCCGCGGCAAGAAGGTGCTGCTGGCCTTTTTCCCGCTGGCTTTTACCGGCACCTGCACCAGGGAGCTGTGCGCCTTTTCGGATGACTACGGCCTGTTCGAGGGGAGTGACACCGTGGTGCTCCCGATCAGCGTGGATGCGGTGCCCTCGCTCAAGGAGTTCAAGGCCAAGGAGAAGTATTCGGTCGATCTGCTGAGCGATTTCAAGCGGGTGGCCAGTCAGGCGTACGGCGTCCTGCTCGAGGACAAGTTCTACTCGGCTCGCGCCTACTTCATCATCGATGCCCAGGGCATTCTCCGCTGGTCCTTCGTTGAACAGTCGACCAGCAACAAGCGGGACAACAGCGAGTTGCTGGCCGAATTGAAGAAGGTGGCGTAGGACGAGAGGTCGAGTGTCGAGGGTCGAGGGACTGGGGTCTGAAGCTTGTGGTCCTGAGTCTCAACTCCGAACATGCCGGACGCTCGACCCTTGACCCTCGACCCTCGACTCCAGACTCTGACCTCCCTCTCCTCGTCCGTCTCATGTCTCAACTCCTCACCTCCGCCTCAACCCCCGAGCCTCTCCTCAACCAGCGGTTCGAATCGGCCCGCGAGATCGTACGGGTCTCGCCGCCGGACGCCTTGGCTGAGGCGCTGCGGATTCCGGCCCTGCTCGCCATCGGTGATCACGGCGCGGCACTCGACCGGCTCCGCGCCCTCAGGCCGCTGACCGGCACTAATGCCGTACTGCGCATCGACTACGCGCGCTGGAGCGGCGACCCGCGCTGGCTGGCTCGGCTTGGCGCCGATGGCTTGCGTGATGTCTCAGGCGCGCCAGCCGTGCCCAATCGAGATCCGGAGGGCGCGCTGCGCCGGTGGCGCGGTGCCGCGGGCGAGCTCACTCCACTACTCGCCGCACAACTGGTGTTGGGCGCCGTGGTCTCGATTTGGGGAGTCATGCCAAACGCGGCCGATCAGGCGGTCGCGATCGAGCCCACATTCCCGGCCGAATGGAAGACGATGGCGCTGCGCAATCTGAGGATCGGGGAGACGCTGTTAGCGCTGTCGCTTCGGCGGAACCGCAACGGCGCAGTGCTTGACGTTCAGCGGACCCGGGGTCCCGGCATTCGGGTCACGCTCACGATGTCAGGGGTGGAGCACTTCGAAGTGGACGGAGAACCGCTGGGCGGGGGCCGAGCCGTATTCAGGGCGGAGGGAGTGCACGAGGTGACGATGCGAGCCTAACGCGAAAAGAGAAAAAAGAAAAGCGACAGGCGAAAGGTTAAGTCTGGTCTCCCATCTCCCATCTCCCATCTCCCGTCTTCTGTCTCCCGTCTACTTGTTCAGGTTCAGCACCAGCATCCTTGGTTCGCTCATGTCCTCCATGGCGTAGCGGATTCCCTCGCGCCCGAACCCGGATGATTTGACTCCACCATACGGGAAGTTGTCGACCCGCAGGGTGGGGAAGTCGTTGGCAATGACTCCGCCGACCTCCAGGGTTCGGAACGCTTCCCAGATCCGGTTGACATGGTGAGTGAAGATCCCCGCCTGCAATCCGAATTCCGAGTCGTTGACCATGGACAGGGCGCTCGACCAGTCGGTATACGGCTGCACGATGGCCACCGGTCCGAATATTTCCCGGCTGCTGACTTTGGCGTCGTGCGGCACATTTCCGAGGATCGTCGGCGAGAGCAGGGTCCCGATCCGGCGCCCCCGGAGCAATGCAGTGGCCCCAGCCGAGATGGCTTCTTCGGTCCAGCTTTCGACCCGGTCGGCAGCCGCCTGGTCGATCACCGGACCGACCACGGTGGCGGGATCGAGTGGATCACCGACCTGCAGTTTCTTCGAGGCCGCCACGAACTTGGCCACGAAGCTGTCGTAAATCGGCTGGTGCACCAGGACCCGCTGGACCTTGATACAAACCTGGCCGGCATAGGAAAAGGCGCCGGCCGCGAGCCGGCTGGCCACCCAATCGAGGTCGCCGGCATCCTCATGCACCACGGCCGCGGCATTCCCGCCCAGCTCCAGCACCACCTTCTTGCGCCCGGCCACAGTCTTCAGATGCCAGCCAACAGTCGGGCTGCCGGTGAAGGTCAGCAGCTTGAACCGGGGATCAGTGGCCAGCTGTTCGGCCAGCGGCAGTCCGAGGTGCAGCACGTTGTAGGCGCCGGCCGGCAGTCCGCACTCCGCCATCATGGCGCCGAGCAGGTAGGCCAGCTGCGGACACTGGGGCGGCGGCTTGACCACGAGCGAGGTGCCGACGGCGATGGCCGGCGCCACCTTGTGAACCAGCAGGTTGAGCGGAAAGTTGAACGGCGAAATGGCGCTGATCGGCCCGATCGGGAACCGCTGCACGATTCCTTCCATTCCAACGGCCCGGCTGTCGACATCCAGCGGCACCAGCTCACCACCGAACTTGCGGGCTTCGTCGGCCGCCAGCGAGAAGGTGATCACCGCCCGGTCGACTTCCGCCAGTGCCTGGCTGATCGGCTTGCCGCATGACACCGCAATGGCGGCTCCCATTTCGGACCGCCGGTGCTCCAGCGCCGCCGCAATTTTCACCAGCAGGTCTCGACGGGCGTGGCGCGGCAGGGCCCGCATCAACCCGAAACCGGACTGGGCAGCGGCGACCGCTTGCTCGAAATCGGCGGCATTGGCCCGCACCACTTCGGCCGCCGGCTCCCCGGTCATCGGGTTGAGGACGATGTCGATGTCGCGATCGGTCACCGGGACAAAGGTGCCGTTGATCCAGGGATAGAACCGGGGGACTGACATGGCGGAAACTTACATCGGTTTCCGATTCTGACTATTCTCCCCCGCCATCGTCCTCACCCCTGATCCCGGATTCATGCCTCCCAGCCGACTCGCGGCCGCCCTGGCGGTGGTCCTGCTCGCCGCCTGCCATATCGAAGACCACACTCCGGCCGGCAGCCGGCAGGACGAAACCGCCATCCGCGAGGTCGTGGCCCGCTACATCGGGGACGTCAACCAGCGGGACTGGGTGGCTGCCCGTTCGCGCTTCATCCCGACCGCCTCGGTAGAATACGCCCACGCCAGCGTTTCCCTCGACCGGTTCCTGCTCGACATGCGGCGCCAGTCTGACTCGCTTTCGACCCGGCGCGAACTGCTCCGGCTCGATCTCCGCCAGGTCGGAGACATGGCCGCCGGCTGGGGCGCCTACCGCCTCGGCCCCGGTGAGGCGATTGCCATGAGCCATTTCGTGCTCCGCCGGACCCCTGAGGGCTGGCGGATTGCCCACCTGGCGGTGGCCCGGCTCCCGGCCGGGGTTGACCCGTGAGGCTGGACGGGGCGGGCATTCGGGGCATCTTATCACCCACCTGAACCAGGGATCGTCATGACCGGGAGTGTGGGGCCCGCCAGTTCCGACGACGCCAACGCCTTTGAGCTGATCGGCATCGTAGCCCAGCTGATCAACTCCGGCCGGGCGCCGGAGGAAGTGCTGGCCGGTGTGGCCGAGGCCATCCGCACCCGGCTGCCGGCCGACAAGGTCTGGATCTGGGTCCGTGAGGCCAACGCCAGTACGGTCAGGGCCGTTTCGGCGCCGGGTGGCCTGGGCACACCTCGCTATGCCTCCTTCTCGGGAATGCCGGCCGCCACGCTGGGCACCCTCCGCCGGATCCTCAACCACGAAGGCGAACAGATCGGCCTGCTCGAACTGGAGACCACCAACAGCGGCCTGCCCGGCGGCCAGGTGCTGCGGGTGGTTTCCGATGTCCTCGCCCCGTTCCTCGGTTCGCTGGAACTCTCCCAGGACCTGGCCAGCGAAGTGGCCATGCGCAGCCGGGAAATCGAGGAACAGCGGCGGTTCGTCTCACTGGTGGTCGACTGCCTGCCGGTCGGACTGTATGTGGTTGACCGGCAATACCGGATTCAGATCTGGAATCGCAAGCGGGAAACCGGCACCCAGGGTCTCAAGCGGGACGAGGTGGTCGGCCGGCCGGTGTTCGAGGTCCTTACCCGCCAGCCCGCCGAGCAGCTGCAGAGCGAGTTTGACCAGGTGTTCCGGACCGGTGAAATCCAGCAGATGGAAATCGCGGTGCCGGTCGCCGGGGAGGAGCGGTTCTTCCGGATCAGCAAGATTCCGATGCGGCAGCACAACGACGAGATCACCCACGTGATCACCATCGGCGAGGACGTTACCGAGTACCACCACGTCCACCGCCAGATTCTCCAGTCTGAAAAGCTGGCCGCCATCGGGCAGCTGGCCGCCGGCGTCATGCACGAGATCAACAACCCGCTGGCCACCATCGGCGCCTGCGTCGCGGCCATCAGTCTCCGGCTGGCCGAGCTGCCGGTCGAGATTCCGCCCACCATCCTCGAGTACCTGGACATCATCGACAAGGAAGTGCAGCGCTGCACCGGCATTGTCGATGGCCTGCTCGATTTCAGCCGTCCCAAGGAGAGCACCAAGCGGCCGGTGGACCTGACCGTCCTGGTCGAGGAAACCCTGTTCCTGCTCAAGCATCACCAGCGGTTCAAGCGGCTGACCCTGGTCCGGGAACTCGCGGTCGGATTGCCGAGGCTGCGGGCCAACTCCGAGCAGCTGATCCAGGCCTTCATGGCCATCATGCTCAACGCGCTCGATGCCATGGAAAACGGCGGCTCGCTCACCATCCGCACCAAGCTCAATCCCGGGCGCGGCGATGAGGTCATCGTCGAGATCGAGGACACCGGCATTGGCATTCCGCGTACCGACCTGCCCAAGATCTTCGAGCCGTTCTATACCACCAAGCCGCCGGGCCGTGGCACTGGACTGGGGCTGTCGGTGGTCTACGGCATCGTGGAAGGCCACCACGGCCGGATCGAGGTCGACAGCGTGCCGGGCAGGGGCACCAATTTCGTGGTCTACCTGCCGGTGTCCGGAGAGCCGGTGTGAAGCTCCTGGTCATCGAAGACGATCAGACGGTCGGTGGGTATGTGCGCCGTGGGTTGGAAGAGCACGGATATCACGCCGAACTGGTGGCTGACGGACTCGAAGGGCTGCGGCTGGCCTCGACCGGAACCTATGATCTTCTGGTGCTCGACCTCCGGCTGCCCGGAATGACCGGTCTCGAAATGGTCCGGACGCTGCGGGACCGGGGCAGCACCGTCCCCATCCTGGTGCTGACCGCCCAGGACAGCGTCGACTTCAAGGTCCAGGCCCTGCGGGCCGGTGCCGATGACTACGTCACCAAGCCGTTCGCCTTTGAAGAGCTGCTGGCCCGGGTCGAGGCGCTGGGCCGCCGCCCCAAGCAGGTCTCCTCACCCGTGCTCCGGATCGACAATCTCGAACTCGATGTCGGGGCCCGGCTGGTCAGCCGCGGCGGCAAGCCGATCGATCTGACCCCCAAGGAATATTCGGTCCTCGAGTACCTGCTCCGGCACCCGGGCCGGGTCATGTCCCGCACCCTGATTACCGAATACGCGTGGGACTACCACTTCGACCCCGGCACCAACGTGGTTGATGTGGTGATCAACCGGCTGCGCAAGAAGGTGGACCAGGGCCAGACCCGGAAGCTGATTCACACCGTCCGGGGAGTGGGCTACGTGGCCCGCGTGCAGGAGGTACGCTAGTGGTCACCCTTCGCCGCAAGCTGGCTTTGGGGTACACCGTGTCGATGGCACTGGCCATGGTTTCGTTTGGGGTAGCACTGGTGGTCGTGCGCCGGCTGCCCAGCCGCGAGGAGCTCGACCAGCGACTCAGCCGGGAACTCACCGGGGTCCGGAGCTCGCTGGCCGAATCACACCGGGTACTGGGCCGGCTGACCACGGCCGATTCGGTTCCCGCCCTGGCCCAGGCCGCCACCGGTCCGCTCGAAGCGGTCGGGGATCCGGTCCTGGTCGTTTCTCCCGACGGTCATCCGCTTTTTCTGTCCCAGGACGCCCGGGCTCTCGACTATCGCGCCATCGAGCAGCTGCTTGCCCTGCTCAAGCCGAATCCCTGGAGCCGCAGTGTCGGCACCCTGCCACTGGGCAAGGCTGGTGAGTTCCGTTACACCCTGGCTCCAACCGAGGACGCCGGACAGGAAATCGGCGCGGTCCTGATCGCCACCACCTCGCGGGCCCCTTCCGTCGAGCCCGCCCTGCTGGTCCAGTCGATGCTGGTCGTCGCCCCCTTCCTTCTAGTCGGCGCGCTGCTGCTGGGCTACTGGCTGGCAAGCACGACAGTGCGCCCGCTGCAAGACATCACGGTCGATCTCGAAGAGATCACGGACGGCCGGAGCCTCCACCGCCGGCTGCTGGAAACCCAGGAAACCGAAGAGCTGGCCCAGCTGGCCCGCACGGTCAACGGCATGCTGGCCCGGCTGGAGCAGAGCTTCACCGGACTGCACCAGTTCACCGCTGATGCCAGCCACGAGCTCAAGACGCCGTTGATGGTGGTCCGGGTCGGGGTCGAGCGGGCCCTCACTAATCCGGGCACACCGGCCGAGACCATCGAGGGGCTGGACCACGCCCTTGGCCAGCTCAATCACATGGCCGAAACGGTGGATAACCTGCTGATGCTGGCCCGGGCCGATGAAGGCAGTGCGGAGCTGGCCGTCTCGCCGGCGGACCTGCGCGAACTGGTATCCGATGCTTCCGAGACGGCCGGGATCCTCGGCGAGACCAACGGGATCGAAGTCCGCACCGAACTGCCGGCGGCACCGGTGCCGCTGGACATCGATCGGGGCCGGATCCGTCAACTGCTGCTCAACCTTATTACCAATGCCATCAAGTACACCCCGCGGGGCGGCAAGATCAGCCTGGCCCTGGTTGACCGCGGCGAATCGGTCGCCCTGATCGTGGGCGACAACGGCATCGGCATCGCGGCGGGAGATCTGCCCCACATCTTCGACCGGTTCTGGCGGGCTGACGTGTCGCGGGATAGAACTGGTGAGCGGCCCGGCACTGGCTTGGGCCTCGCGATCACCAAATGGATCGCCGAGGCGCATGGTGGAACGATTGCGGTGCAGAGCCGGCCGGGGCGGGGCACCGTGGTCACCGTCGCGCTGCCGCGGCGCAACCCCCGGCCCGCTGTGGGGATCGATGGGGTGTCGGGCGTCCCCTCTGGCGCGTCACAGGGCCGGGAATAGATTGCCCGCGGTCATACCAGGCCCGGCACCCGTAACCCGATTGTCATGGAATTGTCATCTGAGCCCCTCGCGATCCGATACCTGCCGCGAGTAGCTTGACCGATGTCACCCTGCTGGAGGGGATTCCGTGTTCGAGAA
>JBDTTF010000217.1:0-1968 GCA_039930765.1 Gemmatimonadota bacterium
GAGACGAGAGACGAGAGACGAGAGACGAGAGACGACAAAAAGTACAGTGTCAGATGTGATCAAAAGCAAAACGCAGCGAGTGAAAAACTCAAGCGCTGTAGAAGGTACTGGGTTCACGCTACACGGTACTCGCAGGTCGAAGGCCATGAACCGTGAGCCGCGTGCCGTGCACCGTATACCGTGCACCGTATACCGTGTACCCGTCGCCTACTCCCGCGGAATGTCCACCCCGATCTGCAGCATTCGCCGCATATCAATCTCCGGCGCGGGAGTGAAGTCCACGTCGGTTCCGACTGCAGCGTTCGGCTGGGCATTCACCACCCGATAGTAGTACCGGCTCTGGCCACCAGTTTCGAAGCTTTCCCCGGTTTTGGGGTCCCGCAGGCGGACGGTACCGCCGAGGATGTCGCGGATGTCACCCTGGCGGGCCTGGTCGGAGGCCCAGCGCTGTTCGATGGTTTTCTGCTGCAGGTTGCTGGACCACTGCTGGTACTGCTGATACTGGGCGGTCATCCGGGCCTGGTGGTCGGCTTCACCGGCGCGCCACTGGGGATTTTCCCGCGAGCTCCCGATGGCCCGGGCCAGTGCCAGAGCCGCCTCGGCGGTCCGTTCCGGCGGTGCCACGAAGCCGTTGATGTTGCTGACATACCAGGTGCCACCCAGGCTGCCGACCTGCTGGCCCTCGGTGGTAAGCGACAGCATCCCGTTCCGGCCATCCGGCAGCCGGAATGCCAGCTCGGCGGCACTCATGGCGGGAATCGCGCCCTGCATGATCGGGCTGCGACGCAGGATTTCCATCAGATCGGGGCGTTCCCTGACCGACAGGACCTGGACCTGTCCAAATCGCTGCTGCAGCACCGTCCGTCCCATCGACGCCGCATCCTGGAACCGCAACATGATCGGTCCGCCAGGACTCACCGGATAGCCCTCGCGATTGCCGAGCGAGAGGGCGGTTTCATTGGGGAGAACGAAGTAGGCCGGGAGCGACTGATCGCCGCCGAAGAAGAAGGTGGTCTGGCCTGGCGCGGTGATCTGCCACGCCACCCGGACGCCACTGCCCTGGCGCATCACGCCGCCCGCCGGCTGCCAGCCGGACGGAATATCGAATGCGAATGCCTGTTCGTTCGGCTCAACCCACTGGACGTACTGGAGCTTCGGGCGGGAGGGGGCGGGGCCATCACCGCGTTTCGGTGGCGGAGTGAAGCGGAAGCTCTCCAGTGTGTGACTCAGCTTGGGCAGCTCGACGCTGAAGCGATCGGCCGGGGCGACGCCGACAAATACCGTCGCCACCGGTCCCTGCTGCACTGCCACCACGCTGGCAAGTTGCTCGATGCCCCGGTTTTTCCAGTGCATCGTCGCGCGGGCCACTCCGCGATCCGGTGCCGATACGTTGGTCGTGGTCGCTCCGTGCATCGACGGTTCGGTGCCGGAATATTCCCGGGCCAGCCACTGGCTCAGCACGCCGCGGACTGGCCGGGCCCGGATCAGCGCCGCTGCCTGCCCATCGGGACTCACCACCGCGACGTCACCGAGGCCGTGGACCGAGACCTGCCATCCCTCCGGAATCTGCACGGTGAAGCCGGCCGGATCCGTATGATTCACGAATCCAGGGGTGGGCGGCATCGGAACCGTCCCCTTTCTGGCACTGATCTGGCCGACGGCGTAGACAGCGGTGACCAGCCCGATTCCGGCAAAGGCCAGGTGCGATTTACGGATCGAGGTCATTGGGTTCACCGTTCGGGTGCGGGTTCACAGTTCAACGGTTCAACAGGTTCCGCATGTCATCACGAGCGAGCACCGCGAGCGAGGGATCTGGCCCGCCGAGATGGTATACGGCCTGGCGGGCTCTGGGGACCGTCGCAGTAGGCCCCTCGGTCGCTTCGCGCCCTCGTGATGACAAGCGCGTAACTTCGCCCAACTCCCAACTCCCAACTCCCAACTCCCAACTCCCAACTCCCAACTCCCAAC
>JBDTTF010000218.1:0-4560 GCA_039930765.1 Gemmatimonadota bacterium
CCGCTCACCCCCTGCATCGGCCGGCCGCTGAAATCGCCGACCCAGACCGCCACCGTGAACCGCTGGGTCACGCCCACAGCCCAGTTGTCGGTGAAGTGGCGGCTGGTACCGGTCTTGGCCGCGACCCGGAACGGGAAATCGAAAGGAGTGCTGAGTCCGAAGCCCGGAATCCTGGCATCGGCGTCGGACAGGATGTCGAGCACCTGTGCCGCGGCACCGGGTGACACGATCCGTACCGGCTGGTCGGTCGCGGGCAGACTGGATTCAGTGGCATCGAATCGATACGGAGTCCAGCCACCGCTGTTGGCCAGCGCGCGGTACCCGTTGGCCAGCGCCAGTAGCGTCACATCGCCGTTACCCAGCGCCAATCCCAACCCATAGTGTTCGGCACTCCGGTCGAGTGAACGGAAGCCTGCCTGCTGCAATCCATGGAGGAGCGTCCCGAATCCGATCCGATCTGCCAATGCCACCGCAGGAAGATTGTAGGAACTGGCCAGCGCCTCACGCGCCCGCACTGGGCCGTGAAAGGTCCGATCGTAATTGCGCGGGTGATACGGCCCGCTGGCGGTCTGGTAGGTCGTGGCCACGTCCGCCAGCACCGTGGCGGGAGTTACCCCACGATCGAACGCCAGCGCATACAGGAACGGCTTGAGCGCCGAGCCCGGCTGCCTCGGCGAAATAACCATGTCGACTTGGCCGGCGGTGTCGGCCCAGAAATCGGGGCTCCCGACCCACGCAAGGACTTCGCCGCTGGCGTTGTCCAGAACAACTGCCGCGGCCTGGCGACCGCCTTTGTCCCGCAGCAGGTCGACCGTGTGCCGCACTTCTCCTTCGAGCGCGGTCTGGAGGCCGAGGTCGAGCGAAGTACGCCATTGGCCGCGGTGCGGGGTGCGGGCCGAATCGTCGACGGCCAGCAGCCAGCTGGTGAAGTGAGGGGCAAGGAATGGATGACCTGTTCCGCCGGCAATCAGCGGCTCGTTGGTCGCCCGGGCAATTTCGGCCGGCAGCGCGTGACCCGCTTCACCCAGCCGGGCCAGGACAATGGCCCGCCGGCGCAGCGCGCGGGTCGGTGAGACGAACGGATTGTCACTCGACGGTGCGTGGGCCAGTCCCGCCAAGGTTGCTGCCTGGGCCAGGCTCAGCCGATCGGGCCCGGCGCCGAAGTAGAGCGCCGCCGCCGCCGAAACACCGGTGGCGCCCTGCCCCAGCGGCACCCGGTTGAGATACTGCTCGAGGATTTCGGCCTTGGTGAGATGGGCCTCGAGGCGCAGGGCCCACGCCACCTGCTGCAGCTTGCCGGTCCAGCTGCGTGAGGCCGGCACCACCAGCCGCGCCAGCTGCATCGTCAGCGTTGAGGCCCCGGAGACGGTTTGGCCGTGACGAAGATTGTCCCACGCTGCACGGCCCACGGCCCGCAGGTCGACGCCATGATGACCGAAGAACCGCCGATCCTCGAGGACCACAAAGGCGGCCAGCAGGTCCGGGTCGATCCGCTCGAGCGGTACCCAGGCCGTCAGGCCCCCATCGCCGGCGCGGGTCGAGCGGAGCAGCAGGCCGTGACGATCGGTTATCGTCAGGCTTTGCTCCCGGGCCGGCGCCAGCAGCGCGGGATCGAGCGGTGTCGCGAGCCAGGCGGCGACTGCGGCGAGACCGAACGCAAAGGACGTCGCGATGACTCGAAGCCTTCTTGTCATGTCATCACGAGCCGTCCCTCCTCGCGAAGCGAGGAGACGGCGAGGGACCTTGTTGGCAGAACGAGTGGCTCGCGACGCGCGCTTGCCCCTCCCCCGACCCCTCCCCATTGCATGGGGAGGGGAGCTTGGACCGGAATAGTCGAGTGACTGCCAGACACCCGTGCATTCGACCCGATCCCTCGGGCGTCCTCGCTCCGCTCGGGTCCACCCTCGGGATAAGGTACACTTTCCAGCATCACTTCTTCGTCACTGTAAACACCCCGCCATCCGACCGGCCATGCACCGCGGGGTTGTACATCTCCTCCGCCTGCGCCGGCGGCCGGACGAACACACCTGGAGTCGTGGCCCGTGCCACGTAACTCATCGAGTAACGCCCCTTCCAGAGCACGGTGGCAAAGTAGATCACCCGATCGTCCCGGAGTTCGCGGTGCTCGAACGGACTCCACCACCCCGCCTCCCAGTAGCCGTAATACCACCGGTCGGTCGAGCCCTCCTGTCCGTCCTGTCCATCTTGCCGATCCTGATCCGATCCCGTCCGGCTCCCGGGGCCCGGCAGTGAACCCTCGGTATGCAGGCTCAGATCGACGGCCTCGAGCCCGGCCGGCAGCGCATCATCGACCACCACGAAATCCCGATCAGCCAGGGCGGTGATCCGGAGCCTGACCCGCACCAGTTCACCTTCCTTGACCGAAGTCACCGGCTTGCCATCATCATACCGTTCGTACCACCGCTCAACCTGGATCCCGGCGTCATCGGGTTTGACTGGCCGCTCCCTCGGAATCTGCAGGACGGTCAAGTAGAAATAGACCGGAGCCGAGGAGCCACTCCCCGCGGTCACGCTCAGCGCGAGTGACCGAGTGCCATCCTTCTCGCTGCCGAGCAGTCCGGTCAGCGCGATCGACGAATCCTGGGCCGACTGGCCGCCAGTGCCGGATAGCAGTGTCTTGCCGCCACTGGTCAACCTCACGGCCCTGACGGCCGCTCCTCGGGTGTATTCGGCAAATCGGGCCAGACCACTGACCGCCGAGGCATAGTCCTGGGTGTTCCACCAGCCCCAGCCGTTGCCGGCTCGGCCGCGCTGGACCAGACTTTCGACCAGCGGCCCGATCAGCGCGTTGGCCGAGTCGACTGCCAGGGTGGCGGTGAGCAGCCGCGCGATGGGGCGGACCTTCGATTCGAAATAGTGATGGACCAGCAGTGCGGAATCGGGAAGTACCGCTCGGCGGCCCTCGATCCGGACCGAACTCCAGATCGGCACCAGCAGGCCGCGGGCCGCTTTCACCGCACCTCGCCGCGCCAGGATTTCCGCCAGGCGAGTCCGATCTTCCCACGATAGCTGCGCGGCCTGCCGCAGCAGTTCATTTTCGGCGGGCAGGTCCGGCTTGCCGAGTCGGCTGAGGTAATCGGCGGCCGCCACCCGGTCGCCCAGCTTCAGGCGATACTGTTCGTACCACCCGATAACCGGGGCCTGGATCTCCACGTCCTTGCGGAGACCGTCGGTCAGATACCGCCGCAGTCGAGCCAGCACCGAATCGTCGACCGAGGCACCGGCGGCCCGGGCGTCGAGTAACGCCAGCCCCGCGTAGGCGCTGAGCCATGGTGTGGTCCAGTCGGAGACACTCCAATAGCCGATGCCGCCATCTGGACGCTGGCGCCCGCTGAGAATCGCGACGGCCCGGGCCAACTCGGCTGCCGGATCTCCCTTCAGCAGCGGCAGGCCAGTCAGCGCCTTCTGGGACTTGAGCAGCGCACTGATCGGCGCCGCGGCACTCGAAACCTGCTCGGTGCACTGGTAGGGATAGACCCGCAGCTGTTCATCGAGGCCGCGAATCACACTCAGTGGTGAACTGCCGAGGCTGAGCACCAGCTTCGAGGCGGCGGGATCGAGGTCGGCTGGAAGCTGGAACGTGATCGTGGCCGAATCGTGGACCATTCCCGCCTCGGTCACGGCCAGCGGCTTGATCGCCGCCTGCAGCGCGATGCTCCGTTCGACGGCGTCGGCATCTCCGGCCCCCGACACCCGGAACCGGAAGGTGGCGCTGTCTCTGTCGGTATGTTCCGGCTGCCGGAAGTCGAAGCGCATCTCCTTGCCGCGCCCCGCCTCGAGCACCGCCTGCTGTTCCGCCTTGCCGCTCAATTCACTGCCCATCGCTTCGGCGGATACCTTCACCGTCGGCGTGCCGCCGGCCCGCTGGTTGACCACCACCCCGGCGGTGAACCGGTCGCCCGGGCGGGCAAAGCGCGGCAGCGCCGGGCGCGCGATCAGCGGCCGGGTCACCAGCAGTGGCGATTCTCCCTTGCCGAACCGATCGGCATCGGTCACCGCCACGGCCATGACGCGGAACGTGGTCAGGTTATCGGGCAGCTTCGATTTCGCCGTGGCCTTCCCGGCGCTGTCCGTGACCACCGAGCCGAGGAAAAAGGCGGTGGTCTTGAATCGCGAACGCAGGATGTCGCTCTCACCCTGGCCACCACCGCCACCTGGCGCTCGACCTCCCTTTTCACCTTCCGGTACCTGCGGTGCCACGGTGGTCAGGTTGCTGGCCAGCCTCAACCCCAGCCCGCGCGGCTGATACAGCAGGTCGAGCGGATCGGGCGTCTTGTAGCCGGTAAGAGACAACACTCCTTCATCCACCGCCCAGAGCGTGACCTCGCTGCGCTGGCCTTTGCCGCTGCGATCCTTGACGGTGAGCTGGACCCTGGCCGTGTCACCCGGGCGGTACTCCGTCTTCCCCGGTTCCACCGAGACCGTGAGCCGCTTCACCTCGGGAGTCACTCGCAGTTCGGCGTACCCGACCCGGATCGTCGGGCGGCCCGGATCATCGAGCGGCCCGGGCTTGGCGCTGCGCCCGCGGGCCACGACCAC
>JBDTTF010000219.1:0-2929 GCA_039930765.1 Gemmatimonadota bacterium
GGTGTCGAGTCCCGCGATCCGGTAGAGCGCCTGACCGGTCTGGACCATCTCACCGCGGCGGACATAGGTGGCCAGCACGGTGCCGGTACGCGGATTGGTCACCCGGCTCCGGTGGATCTGGTCCTCGACCTGCGCCAGCCGAGCGTCGGTTGAGACGACCTCATGGCCGGCGGTCTGCCGCTGTACCCGGGTGGCCTCAATCTGGGCGACCAGCGTCTTGTACTCCCGCTCCGCGTTGTCCAGCTGCTGCGCCGTGGCGCCCTGCTCGGCATATAGCCGCTTGATCCGGTCGTAGTTGCGCTCGGCCACCTGGCGCTGGACCTCGAGCACATCGATCTGCTGGCCGACCTCGGCCTGCTTCGAATTGCCGGTGGCCTTTTGCGCGGTGATCTGCTGACGCTGCAGCACCAGCGGCCCCGTGTCGACGACCGCCACCTGGTCTCCGGCCAGCAACCGAGCGCCTTCTTCCGGCACGAACTGCAGCAGCTGCCCGCTGGTCTGGGCGCCCACCACCACTGCTTCCGCCTCGATGTTGCCGTAGGCGTCCGGTGCGATGGTGCGATGGCAACCGGCCAGCACGGTCAGCGCGGTCACGACGGTTCCGATTTGGGTGAGACGGCATCGAGTGAAGGACATCAGCGGGCCTCCGCGCCAAGCAGGGTGATCAGGTCGGACTGTGACCGGGCCAGCTCCACCCGGTGCTGGGCTCGATCGAGCCGAGCGGACAGCAATTCGGTGTTGCGATCGACGTATTCGGATGCCGTGACGGCGCCTTCGGCGAGCCGGACCTGTGCTTCATGCTCGGTCTTCTCGCGCAGGGCCACGATCTGCTCGTCCAGCGCCAGGGTAGCGGTCAGCCGCTCGAGGGTGGCCAGGTCCTGCTGCATGCTGGCCCGGAGATCCCGTGCAAATGCCGCCTGGTTGATCGCGACCATCTCGCGTTCGAGCTCGAACGCCTCACGGCGACGGCCGGCACTGCCCCAGTCAAACGGCGCCCAGCTGACCTGGGCCCCGATGATCCAGTATCCCTTGAAACTGGTATTCAGCGGATCGAGACCCGGCAGTCCGTAACCCAGTCGGCCGAACAGCGAGAGCCGGGGACGGAGCACCGCGCCTTCGGCGCCCGCCTGGCGGGACAGCTGCTCCCGCAACGCCGCAAACTGGGCGAACTCGGGCCGAGCCGTCGTGGTGTCAGCCGTTGCGGCCGCTGCCCGTGCAGCCGCGGCAAGATCCGGCAGCACCACCACAGCGCTGTCGTTGACCGGACGGCCGAGCAGCACGGAAAGCCGGGCCAGGGCGGCGCGGCGATCGGCGTTGACCTGCAGGATGTCCTGCCGCCGGAGCAGGATCGTGGCGGCGATCATCGCCGTGTCTCCGGAGAGAGCGGTGCCGGCCCGGAACCGCGATCCGGCCTCGGCCAGGCGAGCCGACAACCCGGCGATCGTGGTCTGCAGTTCGATGCCCCGCTGTTCAGCCATGGCCACCGTGAA
Organism: Gemmatimonadota bacterium; assembly: GCA_039930765.1. Taxonomy (GTDB): domain Bacteria; phylum Gemmatimonadota; class Gemmatimonadetes; order Gemmatimonadales; family GWC2-71-9; genus DATEHG01. The sequence continues at coordinate 1,491 of JBDTTF010000219.1, forward strand.
AAACGCCGCTTCGACCTGCAGCCGAATCCCGTACAGCGACGCGACAACTGCTGCCTGCGACCTGGCCAGGCCGGCCTGTTCGACGGACCGCTTGAGGCCGATCGAGGGATCATAGATGGCCTGCTCGATGTGGAGGCTGGCGTCGTAGGTGGTCTTCCGTGCCTCGGGTGGCTTGAGCCCGCCCGGCAGGGTGAACGGAAAGGTGAAGACGTCAGACTGATGCTGGGCCTGGCCGGTGACGCTCAGCGACGGCAGATAGCCGCTCGTGAGGTTGCGGTCCTTGAGTCCGCTCTCGCTGGCCTGCAACCCGAGCAGCCGCTGCCGCGGATCGGCCTGGAGCGCTTCCTCGAGGAGGCGGTCCAGCCTGAGCGAATCGACCGCCTGGGCATGGCCGGAGACGGGAAAGGCCAGGAGCCCTGCCACTGCCATGGCGAAACGTGTCATGCCGGAATTCCTCCCTGCGGAATGATGGCCAGCCCCTGACGGACGATGGCGGATGCATGGCGCAGCGCGACTTCGACTACGGCGGGATCATCCGGGTCCATGCGGCCAATCTGGGCCACGACCCGCCGAGCCAGACCGAAGAAGATCGGCTGCGCGATGACGCTGACCGCCAGCAGCGGAGCGGGGCCGGGCCGGATATCTCCCTCACGCTGGCCCCGTTCGATCAGCCCTACCAGGGCACCACGCAGGCGGTTCTGCAGTTCGGCGAGAACCCGCGGCAGCGGACCGTGCTCAGCCAGGATCTGCAGCATGAAGCGGGGGAGATCGGGGTTCTGATGGAGGTGGCGGTAGTACTGGGCGACCAGCGCGCCGATCCGATCGAGCGCGGGCCCCGGTTGATTGCATTCACGGATCAGAGTGTTGGCCATCGGCTCCACCAGGCTCACGAGGACCTGCTGATACAGCGCTTCCTTGGAACCGAAGTGGTAGGTGATGGCACCCAGGTTGGCCTTGGCTCGTGAGGTGATGTCTCTCACCGACGTAGCCGCGTATCCCCGCTCGGCGAACCGGCGGCGGGCCACGAGGAACAGACGGTCAACGGTGGTATCAGGTGTCTTCATACGGACGTATTATAAAATCATACGATCGTATTAGTCAAGTGAGACATATTGGGGCGGACAGGCGGACAGGCGGACAGGCGGACAGGCGGACAGGCGGGCGGGCGGGCGGGCGGGCGGGCGAGAGACCGATGGCCATCCGATCCCGAGTTTCACTGTATTTTCTCGACTCTAGACTCTCGACTCTCGACTCTGGACCTTGACCCTCGACCCGTGACTCCCGACCGATGACCAGCTCCTCGTGAACCACCGCCCCACTCTCTGGCTCCTCATCGGAACAGTCGCGCTCGCCTGCCGGCACGGTGACACTCACTTCCAGCGGCCTCCCGCCTCGCTGAGCCGGCTCACCACCAGCGATACCGCCGGACCGGTCTTCGC